>JAIRTA010000001.1 GCA_031255175.1 Oscillospiraceae bacterium
GCGTACTTTCGGCCCAGTGGCCGCCGATGTCGCTCTCCGCGGCCTGCGCCGCCGGCAGCGCGAAGGAAGCCAGCGTCACAAGCGCCAGCGCCAGAGACAAAAATTTGCGCGCAATCACACGTTTCATAGGGGGGTACACCTTCTTCTTTCTCTGTGTGTGTCATGTGTGCCGCGTCGTCTGCGCAGACGGCGGCGTGCCCGGTTGCACGATTGTAACAAATGCATTGTATAGATTTTGTAAGTGCTTGTCAAGACTGCGCATGAGCAAATCGTCTACACTTTTTCAAGTTTGTGCATCTTGCCACGGTTTTGTGGGGGAAAATGGGCCAGAAGCTTCAAAATAGGGTATTTTTGGAACTTGAGACGCTGTTGAGAAGGGCATAAAAATCCGGGCAGGGAGATTGATGTTCTCCCTGCCCGGGGCGCAGATTGAAATGGCGGAGCGTCAGCTTTTTGTGACGCGGCGGACTGGTACGCCGTGTCATCTAAATCTTGTCATAAAGCGGCGTGGATTTTTTCCGTCAGACAAGGCGGCGGGTTCCGTTGATACTTGTTGTATCAGCGGGTTCCGCCAACGCAGTATGGCGAAAAAAAGACCGGCGATTTGTAAATATTTAGGTGACACGGCGTACTACAACCTGACGTGTGGCCGCGCGGGGCGCGGCGGTGCAAAGGAGTGGAATTATGTACGAAAACAGATTCACCGACCGGGCGCAGGCCGCGATCCGGCGGGCACAGCAAACGGCGAGCGAATTGGGGCACGGCTATGTGGGCAGCGAGCATCTGCTGCTGGGGCTCCTGTTGGAGGAGGAAGGCGTGGCCGCCCACGCGCTCCGGGGTGCGGAGATCTCGGCGGACGCGCTGCGCGGGCAAGTGGTGGAGACCGTGGGCCGGGGCGAACCGAACCAGACGCCGGTGCAGGGGCTCACGCCCCGCTCCAAACGGATCATTGAATTGGCGTTTGCCGAGGCGGGGCGCATGGGGCACAGCTACGTGGGCACCGAACACCTGTTGCTGGGCATCTTGCAGGAATCCGACTCCGTTGCCGCGCGGCTGCTGACCTCAATGGGCGTGGACATCCGCCTGCTGTACCAGACCATCGCGGGGACGCTGGGCGCGGAACCGTCCCGACAGGGCTCCGGAGCCGGGAGCGGCGGCAAGCGGGGCCGGTCCCACGAACGGCACAGGGAGACCAAGACGCTCAACCAGTTTGGGCGCGACCTCACCGACTACGCGCGGGAGGGCCGGCTGGACCCGACCGTCGGGCGGGACACCGAGATCCAGCGCATCATTCAGATCCTTTCGCGCCGGACCAAGAACAACCCGGTGCTCATCGGGGAGCCGGGCGTCGGCAAGACGGCCGTCGCCGAGGGGCTGGCACAGAAGATCGTGGCCGGCGAGGTGCCGGAGAACCTGCGCGACAAACGCATCGTGACGCTGGACCTGTCCGGCATGGTGGCGGGCACAAAGTACCGCGGCGAATTTGAAGAGCGCCTCAAGGCCGCGATGGAAGAGATCCGCCAGGCCGGCAACGTGATCCTGTTCATCGACGAGATCCACACGATCATCGGCGCCGGCGCCGCCGAGGGCGCGATCGACGCGGCCAACATCTTAAAACCGGCGCTCTCGCGCGGGGAGATCCAGGTGGTCGGCGCGACGACGCTGGACGAATACCGCAAGCACATTGAAAAAGACGCCGCGTTTGAGCGCCGTTTCCAGCCCGTCACGGTGGGCGAACCCTCCCAAGAGGAAACCATCGCCATTTTGAAGGGCCTGCGCGACCGCTACGAGGCGCATCACAAGGTGAAGATCTCCGACGCGGCCATCGAGGCGGCGGTCGCGATGTCCACGCGCTATATCTCCGACCGGCAGCTGCCGGACAAGGCCATCGACGTCATCGATGAGGCGGCCAGCCGGCTGCGTCTGCAAAGTCTCACGGCGCCGATCGATCTCAAGGCGCGCGAGGAGAGCGTGCAGAAGCTGGCGCAGGAGAAGGAAGAGGCCGTCCATATGCAGGACTTCGAGCGGGCCGCGCGCCTGCGTGACCAGGAGAAGGCCCTGTGCGCCGAGATCGAGGCGGAACGCGCCTCGTGGCAGGACGCGCAGTCCCGGCAGTCCGGCGAGGTGGGCGAGGCCGAGGTGGCCGCCGTGGTGTCCGGCTGGACCGGCATCCCCGTCACCCGCCTGACCGAACACGAGTCCGAGCGGCTGCTGGGGATGGAGGCGACGCTGCACGGCCGCATCATCGGGCAGGACGAGGCGGTAAGCGCCGTCTCCCGCGCGATCCGGCGCGGGCGCGTGGGGCTGGGAGACCCCAAACGGCCGATCGGCTCGTTCATCTTTTTGGGGCCGACCGGCGTGGGCAAGACGGAGCTGTGCCGCGCGCTGGCCGAGGCGCTGTTTGGCGACGAAAACGCGATGCTGCGCGTCGATATGTCGGAATTTATGGAGAAGCACACGGTGAGCAAGCTGATCGGCTCGCCGCCCGGATACGTCGGCTTCGACGAGGGCGGCCAGCTCACCGAAAAAGTGCGCCGCCGGCCGTACAGCGTCATCTTGTTCGACGAGATTGAAAAGGCGCACCCCGACGTGTTCAACATCCTGCTGCAGATCCTGGAGGACGGCATCCTGACAGACAGCCAGGGCCGCCGCGTGGATTTCAAAAACAGCATCGTGGTCATGACCTCCAACGTGGGCGCGCGCAACATCACGGAGCGCGGGCGGATGGGCTTTGCCACCTCCGAGCGGGAGACCCTGAGTGCCACGGAACTGCGTTCGGCGGTGATGACCGACCTGCGGCGCGCGTTCAGGCCGGAATTTTTGAACCGCATTGACGAGATCATCGTCTTCCACCAGCTCACGCGGGAGGACCTCCGCCAAGTGACCGCGGGGATGATCCGCCAGGTGGCGCAGCGCGTGGCGTCCCTCGGCGTCACGCTGGAGACGGACGACGCGGCGCTCGACCTGCTGGTCGAACAGGGCTTTGACCCCGTTTACGGCGCCCGCCCGCTGCGCCGCGCGATCCAGTCGGCCATCGAAGACGCCGTGGCGGAGCGGATCCTCGACGGACGCACAAAACCCGGCGACACCCTCCGGGTCAGCGCCCAAAACGGTGAATTTTCCCTCACCCTCGCCGCCCCCACCGCACTCCCGCCGACGCCTGCCCCGTCTCACGTTATGTAATTTATTTTTTGGGAATCTCTGATTCCCCGGCATCCCTGCCCCGTCTCACGCTGTGTGATTTGTTTTTGGGGGAATCTTTGATTCCCCTGCATCCCTACACCGACTCACGTTGTGTGATTTGTTTTTGGGGAATCTTTGATTTCCCGGCACGCCCTACACCAAGTCACGTTGTGTATGCCGGGGCGGCGAAGGGCGACTGGGGCGGCGGGAGGATGCCCGGCGGGTGCGTGTGTACTGTGGTTGTGTCAAAAGTTGGCTTGAAGGTTATTAAAATATGGCACAAGTGCACAGTGACAAACTAAAAGCGGTTGCGCTTGCAATTTTTGCCGGGCGGCCTCTATAATAGAACCGAAAAGAATGCTGGCCAGGCGATTCTTGTCGACTCCCGCGGCGATACATCTCGAGGTTTACCAAGTTTTACCAATGTTTACCAAGGTTTAAGGAAGGGTGAAAGCTATGAAACAAGGCATGCAGAGGTTCGGCCGGTTCCTGAGCGGCATGGTGATGCCGAACATCGGGGCCTTCATTGCCTGGGGCCTGATTACGGCGCTGTTTATCGACACCGGCTGGCTGCCCAACGCGCGGCTGTCGGCTATGGTTGACCCCATGATCAAGTATCTGCTGCCCCTGCTCATCGGCTACACCGGCGGCAAAATGGTGGGCGGCACCCGCGGCGGCGTCGTGGGCGCCATTGCCACCATCGGCGTCATCATGGGCGCCGATGTCCCCATGTTCCTGGGCGCTATGGGCATGGGCCCGTTGGGCGGCTGGGTGATCAAAAAGTTCGATTCCCTGATGAAAGACCGGATCCCCGCGGGCTTTGAGATGCTGGTGAACAACTTCTCCGCCGGCATACTGGGCGGCCTATTGGCCGTTGTGGGCTATCTCGCCATCGGGCCCATTGCCGAGGCCATCAACGCCGCTATGGGCGCCGGTGTGCAATGGCTGGTGGACCGCAGCCTGCTGCCCATCACCTCCATTTTGGTGGAGCCCGCCAAAGTGCTTTTCCTCAACAACGCCATCAACCACGGCGTGTTCACCCCCTTGGGCGTCCAGCAGGCGGCGGAGGTGGGGCGCTCCGTCTTCTACATGATCGAATCCAACCCCGGGCCGGGCCTCGGGCTGCTGACGGCCTACATGCTGTTGGGCAAGGGCGGCGCCAAATCCAGCGCGCCCGGCGCCATTATCATCCACTTTTTGGGCGGCATCCACGAGATCTACTTCCCCTATGTGCTCATGAACCCCATCCTCATTTTGGCCATGATCGGCGGCGGCGCCTCCGGCGTGTTCACCGTCAGCCTGTTCGGCGGCGGCCTGATCGGCGCCGCTTCCCCCGGCAGCATCTTCGCCGAGCTGGCCATGACCCCCCGGGGCGCCTTCTTCGCCAACATTGCGGGCGTCCTGGTGGCGGCGGTCGTCACGTTCCTGCTCAGCGCCCTGCTGATGAAGATGTTTGTAAAGGGCGAGGGCGACCTGGAAGAGTCCGCCGCCCGGGTGAGCGCCATGAAGGCCGAAAGCAAGGGCCAGGACCGGGCCGCACCGGCGGCCGGCAAAAGCGCCGTCCTCTCCGGCCCGGTGAACAAGATCGTCTTTGCCTGCGACGCGGGCATGGGCAGCAGCGCTATGGGCGCCAGCAAGCTGCGCAAAAGGCTGAAAAACGCCGGCTTGGAGAACATACAGGTGATCCACTCCTCGGTGGACGAGGTGCCCGGCGACGCCGATGTGATCGTGTGCCACGTGGAGCTCAGGGAACGCGCCGCCTCGGCCGGGCCGAACGCCCACTTGGTCTGCATCACCGACTTCCTGAACGCCCCCGAATACGACGAGCTGATTGCGAAGCTGAAGGGCTGAAAACTGTAAACACGGCCGGGGGCCCGTTCGCGGCGCCCCCGGCTGTTAAGGAAAGGATGCGATACTTATGGAGCGGATGGAATTTGTGATCAAAGACCCGGACGGCATCCACGCGCGCCCCGCGGGCGTTCTGGTAAAACGTATGCAGGCCTTCCCCTGCGACATCCTGATAGAAAAAGGCGACAAAGAAGCGGACGGGAAAAAACTGTTTGCTCTGATGAAAATGGCGGTGAAGAAGGGAGACACCATCACCATAACGGCCCGGGGCGACCAGGCGGCCGAGGCCATCGCCGCCGCCGCCCTCGTGTTTGAGGAGACAGGGCTGTAACTCACAGAGCGAGAAGGACCGAGGGAGTGTCATGCAAGTTATTTCGCCCAGGCTGAACAGCATTTTGAAGATCCTGTTGGAGGCCGAGCGGCCGGTGAGCGTGGACCGGCTCTCCCAGAGCTTGGGAACCAGCCGCAGGACCATCTTTCGGGAACTGGAAGGCGCGGACCAGGCGCTGCGCAAAACAACGCTGCGCCTGGAGACAAAAGTCGGCGAAGGCATGCTGCTGGCGGGGGATGAAGAGGGCAAAGCGGCCCTGGGCGTCCTGCTGGGCGGCGGCAGCAACCTGCCTCAAAACAAGCGGGACAGGCAGGTGCTGCTGGCCTTTTTGCTGATGGAGGCGGGAGAACCGCAAAAGCTCTACTACTATGCCCGCGCGCTCGGCGTCAGCGAGGCCACCGTCAGCTTGGACATGGACGCGCTGGCGGAGCGGCTGCGGCCCTCCGGGCTCATCCTGCTCCGCCGCCAGGGCCAGGGCGCCGAGCTGGCCGGGGCCGAGGCGGACATCCGCCGGGCCACGGTGGACCTCATCCTCCGGCTGGAGGACCCCGAGGATTTTATCAAACGGTTCGGCCACCCCTCTCCCCGCACCTTCGCGGGGATCCGCCGCCTGCTGCGGGAGGAATGGCTCCCCCGGCTGGACTGGATGACCGAGGAGTCTCTGGACATGCTGGAGCTGCAACTGGTCGTGGCGGCGGAACGGGTGCGGCAGCGCCATCTGCTGCCGGATGCGCAGCGGGCCGCCGCCGGGCTGCCCCGCCGCCTGGCCGGGCAGCTTTGCGATTCCATCGAATCCCTCTTTGCCATCGGCCTGCCGGGCGCCGAACGGGAGGCCGTGAGCACTCTGATCCGCGCCTGCCGGGCCAAGTGGCTGAACCCCCTGGACATCAACGACGACGCCGCCTACAACCGGGTGCGCAACCTGGCCTACCGCATGATCGACAGCTTCGACGCCACCTTGTCCCACAGCCTAAAGCTGAACGAGGACCTGGTAAACGGCCTGAGTATGCACTTGTGGAGCGCCATTGTGCGGCTGAAAGAGGGGTTGGAGCTCTCCTCCGCCATGCGGGATCAGATCCAGCGGGATTTCCCCGAAGTGTTTGTGAAGAGCCGCCAGGCCGCCAAGGTGCTGGAACAGGAGTTGGGCGTGCAGGCGCCGGACAGCGAAGTCGCCTTCATCGCCTCCCACTTTGGGGCGGCGCTGATGCACTTGGGCGAGCGGGGCAGCCGCCGCGTGGTGCTCAAGGCGGGCATCATCTGCGTGGCGGGCATCGGGGTTTCCTACATGATGGCCTCCCAGGTGCGGCGGAACTTCAAGGGCGAACTGGAAGCGGTGGTGAGCGACTGGAACAACCCCGAGGAGTGGAACGAATACGACCTGCTCATCTCCTCCATCCCGCTGGAATACATCCGGTGCCCCGTGGTGGTGGTAAATCCCATCCTCACCCCGGAGGACTACGAGAGCATACGGACCGTCCTGCGGACCCACACGGTCAACCGAACGGATGAACTGCCCCGACTGGCGGGCAGCTTGCCCGACCGTTTGGACAAGGCCGCCCGGCGGTTTGACGAGATGGCGGGGATGCTGCGAAACTTCAGCCGCTTGTCCATACACGCCAACTGCACCTTCGACGAGCTGGCCAAGCTGATCGGCTACCGGTTCGGGTCCCGGCCCGAGAGCGGCGCCCTGATATACGAGGACCTCGCGGCCCGGGAGGCGGTGGCCACCCAGGTCATCCCCCGGCTGGGCATCATCTTGCTGCACGCCCGCACGGCGGGGGTGAGCCGCCCGGCCATCGGTCTCGTATCGCCCGAAAACGGGCGCTTCACCGGCGAATATTTTTCGGGCGTCCGGGGCTGTCTCATGATGCTGGCGCCAAAGCAAAGCGGCAAGGACATCTTGGAGGTGTTCGGTTACGTCAGCGGCGCCCTGGTGGAGGACGACGTGCTGCTGGGGGCGGTGCAAAGCGGGGACGAGGCGGTGGCCTACACCCGCGTGGAGGCCGCCCTGCTGCAATATCTGTACGACTACTGGAACGGCAACCTGCGCCAATAGACCCTGCGTCGACGGACGCGCCGGCGGGCCGACAGGAAAAGACGCGGCGTGAGCGCCGCGGCTGTGCCTTTTGGAACGTGAAATTATGAAAGGTGGTGTGCGCCGAAAGGCGCGGCAGTATGAAAGAAATCATCACACGGGAAAATATCGTTGTGGGCGTGCCGACGGAACCGCACGAAGACGCCATCCGGCGGTGCGGCCAGATGCTGGTGAACGCCGGCTATGTGAACCCCCGCTACATAGAGGGTATGCTCGCCCGTGACCGGGGCTTTTCCACCGCCATCGGCAACTACATCGCCATCCCCCACGGCGAAAAGGAGTATAAAAACGACATCCTCAAGACCGGGCTTGTCGTGCTCACCTACCCCGAAGGCATCGATTGGAGCGGCCAAACGGTGTATCTGGTCATCGGCATCGCCGCCCAGGGGAACGAACACCTCGACATCCTGGAAAACATTGTGGACAAACTGGAGGAGGGGGAGGACGTGCTGGCCCTCGTAAACGCCGGGGACAAGGACGCGATTCTTCACACCTTGGCGGGGGAAGGCGCATGATCGTAACAGTGACCATGAACCCGGCGCTGGACAAGACCGCCGAGGTGGCGGCGCTGCTGCCCGGCGCGCTGAACCGGCTGGAGAATGTCCGGGTGGACGCGGGCGGCAAGGGCGTCAACGTGAGCAAGATGGTGACGGTGCTGGGGGGCGAGACCCTCTGCACCGGCTTTGTGGGCGGTCAGCCCGGCCGGGAGCTCCGTTTCCGCATCGACGCCCTGGATATCCCCAACGATTTCATCGAGGTGGGGAGCACCACCCGCACCAACCTGAAGGTGGTGGCCGCCCGCGGCGGCCTCACCGAGCTGAACGAGCCCGGCATCGACGTGACGGAGCAGGAAATGGACGCCCTGCTGGAGAAGGTGCTCTTCCTGGCCGGCAGGGGCGGCATTGTGGTGCTCAGCGGCAGCCTGCCGCGAGGCGCCGACCCCGACACCTACCGGCGGTTTGCGGCCGCCCTGCGCCGGGCGGGCTGCGCCGTTGTCGTGGACGCGGACGGCGAGGCCTTCCGCCGGGCGCTGGAAGCGCCGCCCCAGGTGATCAAGCCCAACCGGTTTGAGCTGCTGCAATACTGCGGCCTGCCCCAGGACACCCCCACCGAACAACTGCCCGGGCTCTGCCGCCCTCTGCTGGAAAAAGGCGTGGAATGGGTGGCGTTGAGCATGGGCGGCGACGGCGCCATGTTCTTCACCCCCCACCAAGCGGCCCGGGCGATGGCGCTTCCCGTCAAAGTGCGCTCCACCGTGGGCGCCGGCGACAGCATGGTGGGCGCCCTGGCTTACGCCCTGGAGGCGGGGCTGGGGTTTGAGCAGACGGTGCGCCTGGCTATGGCCGCCTCCAACGGCGCGGTCGCCACCGAGGGAACCAACCCCCCCACCCTCGAAACCGTCAACGAACTGAAACGGCAAGTGGAGATTCTCCCCCTGTGAGCCCGCCCGCAATATAAATCCCGCCCACGCGGGATCCATCATAAAAACAAATTGTTTGGGTTGCAAACGCGGCCCACTCTGTATAAAGGAGGATGCCCATGAAAGCGAAAGCTGCGCGTTTGTACGGCGCGGACGACCTGCGTCTGGAGGCGTTTGATCTGCCCGAGATCAAGGACGACGAGATATTGGTGCGCGTGATCAGCGACAGCATATGCATGTCCACCTACAAGCTGCTGAAGCAGGGCAAGGCCCACAAGCGCTGCCCCCAAAATGTGGACACCAA
>JAIRTA010000034.1 GCA_031255175.1 Oscillospiraceae bacterium
GCGGGGTAGATGGCGGTCATTCTCTCAGAGGATACCGCCGCTCCGTTTACAATGTCGATGCCGTAGACTCTCACACCTGTCAGCGTCACCGCCGCGTCACCGAGCTTCACGGCGTCCAGTTTCAGCTTCGCCACATCCGCCGCACCGGTCTTGGTTTGGCCGTTTTCAAGAATGCCCAGAATCACCTTGCCTTGCCACTGGTTGTCTCCAAGGTCTTTCCATTGAATGTCGCCGAACACTGCAAAGCCGTTCAGAGCCTCCACCGCGGCGGCGGTTCCGCTCAGCAGGTTGCCGTCCACCGCAAAGGTGAGTTCGATCAGGTTGACGGTTTCCATTTCGCTTGCTTTGAACGTGTATTCGACTTTGCTGCCAAAGGCAGCCCTTGCTTTGGCTGTAACACCCACAGCCGCGCCGACGTTTTTGACCGTCAGCAGGTTTACCGGGCCTGTTAGGCCGGCGATGCCGATGCTTCCGGAAGTATTGCCGGCATAGAACATGTATCGTTTGTTCACGACTTTATCGGCCAGATAGGCTTCTCGCAGACCGATGCGGCGATTATGTTTGAGGGGTTGCACCTCGATTTTGATCTCGTTTTCCCCTTCGGTCAGCGCGCCGGTGATGTCGATTCGATAAGGTGCGGCGTACAGTTGTCCAACGGTCGCATCGTTGACAATGACGGTGACGGCGTGGCAGACCGTGCCCAAATCCAAGATCATACGGTTGTGGACATAGTCATCCAACCGATCGATCTGGATCTTCGTAGTAAATACACCCGGACTGCTCACATATCGCAGCATATTTTCTTGGAAGCCATTGGATGCCCAATTGCCCAATACGGCGCCGGTGAACACGTGCGTTTCGAACGCGCCGGGTACGACACCGGCCGTGGTGGTGCCGGTGGTATTGAAGTTGTCGGCCGTGACGGTCAGCGTAAAGTCCTCGTCGGTCAGAGCGGTTGTATTGAGCACCGAAAACTGTTCAATCGAAGCAGGCAGGCCATAGGAAATCGCGCTCTGGGGCATGGCAGTGTCCGCCGGCTCGCACAGCAGGATGATAGCGCTGGCGGGATTCAACGTCGCGGTGACAGAACCGTTGACCAGATTTGCTTTGTAGATCTTTCCGTTTGACTGGTCCAGCCAATAGGCATTGGTCAGGGCCGGGGCGGCGTTCAGGGTGACGGTGTAAGCCGACGAGGTATTGGCGTTGCGGATGTAGGCCAATTCCCCACCGGTGGACAGAGCTCTGCGGTTCAGGCGCACATCGCTGTTGGTGATCAAGTCGTAATGGATGGCAGGATCACAAACAGCTAACAACGCAGCGGCCAAATCGGCGGAATTCGCGTTGTTGGCGGCGACCGTCGCGATATGCGTCACACTGTCCTCGGTCAGCACTTGTCCGGCCAGTGTGCTCACCAACGCGTCTTGCGTCAGATAATCTCCACCGGCGTAGCTGGGCTGCGCGTTGGGCAGGCCGCCATAGAAGATGATGGGCGCGCCCGCTTCGGCCAGGGCCAACAGAGCCTCCATAGCACTCACCGGAATGGTCTGCTGATAGATCAACAGCGCGTCGTAGGTCGTACCGGCGGCGGTCTCCAACTTGCCGTTGCCGCCCGCGTTCCAGGTCAATTCCTCGACAATGCAGTCATTGTTGATGGCGTCCCAGGTGAGGCCGTTGCGGTTGAGTGTCGTGATGGCGCTGTGGTTGCTGGACAGTGCGCCGCCGAACAACGGCATATACACAGCCACGTCGGAACTTGGCTTGCCGGACTGCATGACGTAATTGGCCCGGGCCGCGTAGTCGTTCATCGTTTTGTAATACGGGCTGAGCGCTTCTGTGTCGGCCATTTCAACGCCAATGGTAGTCCAGCCGCGCCAGCCTTCCTCGGGGAACAGACCATCTTCCATTTCGGTGCCACTGCCATAATAGGGGGCATCGAGGCCATGATAGAAGAAGTTGTTCACACCGCTGACGGCCATCGTATCATACCCCAGTTTGATCTTTTGGGGTAAAACGTTAAATGGCACATTACCCAATGTGAACACCTCGTTGGTAACCAGATTTTTTCCATACAGATGTGCGCCGGAAGCCACTCTCCGCAGAGAGTTCTCCGTCTCACCCTCCGTTTCGGGGATGTCCACATACTTGGAGGATTTCAGCGTGTCGATGGGCGGGTTGTAGGCCTGTTGCCGGTATTTGATACCGGTTCCGTCGGCGTCGTACTGCGCAAATGTGTCAGAAAAAGCCTCCATGCCCTCCAGGAAAGCCTTATTGATCAATTGGTTATAGTCATAAAGAATCCGGTTGTGCACGGCAGAACCCAGTGAATTGGAGAAATATGTGGTGCCGCCGCTGGTAGAGAGTCCGGTCAAACTGCTATAGTAGGGTCCAAGTCCGCCGCTCGCACTCATTGTGAATGCATTGGCCAATTGCTGGTAAAAACTGGGGATAAACGGAGTGATGTCGTACCCGAGCAGACCGTCCGGACCGGCCTCTTCTTTGGCCAGTTCGTAAATCCTATCGTTGAAGTATCTGTCCATCCAGAACTCGTAGCTGTCGTTGAACGCGCCGCGGATGTCATAGTTTTCCACAATTTCAGCCAAACCGGGATCGCCCAGCCATCCTTCCACGAAGTGTTTCGCGGCGTCGGCGTCCAGGTGATCCACCACATAGGCGCGTTTCCCTGCGGCGTTTTCACGGATGGCGTTTAAGGCAACCGAGCCGGTGGGGATGCTGTACAGGGCGATAACCTCGTATTCACCGGCGACCGGAGGTACAAAAGCAATTTGGCCGCCGACGATCTCGCTTCCCTCATAGCATATGGCGTCGGCGAAATTCAGTTGATACTGCGTGGTATACGTTTTCGCGATGGTGGGCGCCGCGGGGTCGCTGAAATCCAACACCTGGTTTCGACCGTTTAGGTTGCCCGCGTTTTTGTTGGTGATCGGGGCGATGACCACGGCGCACAGGTGCGCCGCGCTCGCATCCCAGTCGCCCGCGCGGCTCCCTTGAATCTTCATGCCGTAGAAGACGCCTGGCTCCACCGCCGGTACGTCGATGCCGCTGATCGGGCTTGTGTCGGTGGCTGTGATTGTACGGCGGCCCAGCGCCATGTGGGCTTGACTGTCCTCGAGTGTAACGGAATCGTCACTGGCCAGATAGCCGCTTCCCATGTTCAGATCGACGACGATGCCGCGCTCGTTGCATCTTGCCACAACCGCTTTGAGCTTGGCGTAATAGTCCGGAGTGTCATAGGACAAAATAGCCGCCTCGTCGTAACCTTCCGTCGCGTGTGCAATGTTGGCATTGGTGGCGCTGGCTTCCCGATTGATCTCCGGCAGGAACCCGTTGGTGAAGGCCACGATTTCTACTACGCCGAAACCATTGTCGGCCAGATAATCCACCTGATCCAACAGATCTTCCGTCTCAGCGGCGTTGCCCGGCCACCACCAGCGTACGCCGGGGCGGTACTGGAAGTCCGGATCGACAAATTCCGCAGGGTCAATTCCGCTGGGTTCAACCGCCAGCACGGCGGGAAAACCGGAGATAAGCAGTGTGGTCAGAATCACCATAGAGAGCATCAGTGTAAAGATTTTTTTGATCGTATAGCGTTGCATAGTTCTTCCCTCTTTCTTCAAAATATGAATTCAAATACATGATCGATAGATCCCTCTGCGATTTTTTGCCCACCTCCTCTCTTCGCTGGAGTGTATCACCATCCATTTGCACCTCCCCTATTTTCCCATTTTGTCTCGAAAACTAGACTTTTCCGCACACAACACCCACAACAAAATGGCGCACAAAAAAGACCGGTTCACCACAAAATGAGGTGTCCGGTCCACAAAAAAAGCGCTATGCGGAAAATCCTACTTTTCCGCACACAACCCAAATGTCTCCCATGCCGTTGGCTTTCTCCCCGCCGGCCACGGGAATGACAAAATGCTGTATTCGCCCCCAAAATATCATCTGCCGCGCCAAAAGTAAATGGAAAAAAAGAAACACTTTGCATGGAAAATAGTGAACTCCCCGGGCGCCGGGGTAAAACGGACACCGCTATATCTTGTGGAAACCACAAGATATAGCGGTGTCCGTTTTATGTTTTTACAATATCTATATCCATCCGCCTCTTTGCGCAGCGCCTCAATCTCTTGCGACGCATGTTCACCACACACCGCTTCCCCACATTTTCAAGGGCAGCGCGGTTGGGTGCGGATGTATTTCCGACAGCCGGGCCAAAAAATTTTCATCAGACCCCCTTGACATATCGGATGCCGTCGTATATAATATCTACATATTTAACATATATGTTTTATATGTTATTGAGCGGAGGGCGCGGTGCGGTTGTGGCGATTATATATGAGGAGGTACGCATATGGCAAAGAAAATCAAGCAAATAGCCATTTATGGGAAGGGTGGCATCGGCAAATCCACCACCACGAGCAACCTGACCGCCGCGCTCTCCAGACAGGGGTACAAGGTGATGCAGTTCGGCTGTGACCCCAAGGCGGACAGTACAAATACGCTGAGGGACGGATCGTACATACCGACCGTTTTGGACACCCTCCGCGAAAAAGGCTCCGTAAACGCGCACGACGTCATCTTTGAGGGCTTCAACGGCATCTACTGCGTGGAGGCGGGCGGGCCCGCGCCGGGTGTTGGTTGTGCGGGGCGCGGGATCATCACCGCCGTGGAGCTGTTTAAGCAACAGAAGGTCTTTGACGAGTTGGACATTGATTTTGTCATTTACGACGTCCTCGGCGACGTCGTGTGCGGCGGATTCGCAATGCCGATCCGCGAGGGCATCGCAAAGCATGTTTTTACGGTGTCCAGCGGCGATTTTATGTCCATCTACGCCAGCAACAACCTTTTTAAGGGGATCAAGAAGTACAGCAACAGCGGCGGCGCGCTGCTCGGCGGTATCATTGCGAACTCCATCAATCAGGGGTACTCCCGCGAGATTGTGGACGATTTTGCGGAAAGAACGAAGACGCGGATCATACAATACGTCCCCCGCTCCATCACGGTCACGCAGTCGGAGCTCAAGGGCAAGACGACCATCGAGGCCGCTCCGGACAGTGAGCAGGCGAAGGTGTACACCCAGCTTGCCGAGCGGATTGCCGCGCACGAGGAAAGTGAAGTGCCGAACCCGTTGGAGCTCGATGAACTCCGCGCGTGGGCGGCGACTTGGAGCGATAGACTTTTGCAGTTGGAGACCGGCGTTGTCGTCGGCGGCGCGCAAGCGGGCATATGAACCGCCCTGCGGGATCTGCGATTTCGCGGGGACTCCGGCGGGAGGGATTTTATGAGAATGGCATTCGCGTCAAATGACGGGGCGTTCGTGTCACAGCACTTCGGGCGTTCCCGAAAGTTTGTGATAGCGGACATAGACGAAAAAACCTTCGAATGTTCCTTTGTCGAAGTGCGAGAAAACGACGCGCCCTGCCGCTTCGGCGAACACGACGAGGCGAAGTTCGCAAGCAGCGTGGCGCTCATATCGGACTGCAAAGTCCTGTTCGCCGCGCAGGCGGGAAATTACGCCAAGCAGCGATTGCAGCGTTCCGGCGTCCAGGTGCTGGAAAAGCCGGGGTTTATAGAGGATCTGACGGCCGAATACATAAAATTCTTAAAACGGCCGCGCTTCGGAGGGCTGAGACGCAGAGACGTCATCGACGACCACCCCTGTTTCTCCGCCAAGGCGCACAACGCCAAGGGCAGGCTGCATCTGCCGGTGAGCCCGGCCTGCAACATCCGGTGCCGCTTTTGTGCCAGAGCAAACAACATGGACGAGAACCGCCCGGGCGTGGCGGCGGGGGTGTTGAAACCGGAGGAGGCCGTGAATACGGTGAAAAGGGCGCTGGCGCTGTGCCCCGAAATCTCGGTGGTGGGGATTGCGGGGCCGGGCGACGCGTTGGCGACCGAACATGGAATAGAAACTTTCCGAAATGTCCACGCCGCATACCCCGGCCTGATAAAATGCCTGTCTACCAACGGGCTCGCGCTTCCCGGAAAGGCGCGGGCGTTGTGGGACGTCGGCGTTCGGACCATAACCGTGACAGTGAACGCCGTGAGCCCGGATGTGCTGAAAAAAGTGGTTTCGTGGGTTGAGGGGGGTGGAGATCTGATCTCCGCGCAGTTGGCCGGTATAGATGAGTGTTCGGCCATCGGAATGGTTGTAAAGGTCAACACGGTGCTGATCCCCGGCGTCAATGACGCGCACGCGGGCGAAATCGCCAGAGCGGCCGGGAAAGCGGGAGCGGCAAAGCACAACATCATTCCGCTCATACCGCTGAGAGAGTTTCGGGATACGCCGCCGCCCACCTGCGAGCAGATAGAGCAGGCGAGACGGGAGGCGGGGAAGTACCTCGACCAGTTCCGGCATTGCAAACACTGCCGGGCCGACGCCTGCGGAATACCGGGCATGAGCGACGTATCGAAACAACTCTATCAAAACCGCGCGCTTGAAACATTTTCACACGGATGAGGAGGAGCGTTATGAAATTCGCAAACAGCCTGACTGATCTCATCGGGAACACCCCGCTTTTGCGCCCCGCGCGCTACCTTGCGGCGCGCGGCGAAGAGGAGGCGAACGTCCTGTTGAAACTGGAATATTTCAACCCGCTCGGCAGCGTCAAAGACAGGATCGCCCACGCGATGATCACAAAAGCCGAGGCGCGCGGCCAACTGAAAGAGGGCGCGACGATCATCGAGCCGACGAGCGGCAACACGGGGATCGGAATCGCCTTTGTCGCGGCGGCACGCGGGTACAAGGTCATTTTGACGATGCCGGAGACAATGAGCGTGGAGCGCCGCAGCCTGGTAAAAGCGCTGGGCGCCGACGTCGTTTTGACTCCGGGCGCGGATGGGATGAAAGGCGCGGTGCGCCGCGCGGAAGAGCTGAACGCACAGATCCCGAACAGCGTCATCCTGCAACAGTTCGAAAACCCCGCAAACCCCGCCGTCCATCACAAGACGACCGCCGGGGAGATTTGGGCGGATACGGAGGGCCATGTGGATATTTTCGTGGCGGGCGTCGGCACGGGCGGCACAGTCACCGGTGCCGGCAAAAACCTCAAGGAGAAAAACCCGAAGATCCGCGTGATCGCCGTGGAGCCTTTCGAGTCGCCCGTCCTTTCCGGCGGTCAGCCGGGACCTCATAAGATACAGGGCATCGGGGCGGGTTTTGTGCCGCTCGTCTACGACAAAACCGTGGTCGATGAGGTGTTTGCCGTGCGCTCCGACGAAGCGATTGACACTTCCCGCGAGCTGGGCAGAACGGAGGGTTTGCTTGTGGGCATATCGTCGGGCGCCGCCGCGTTCGCGGCGACGGCTGTCGCCCGCAGGCCGGAAAACAGAGGCAAAACCGTCGTGGCCGTCCTGCCGGATACGGGCGAACGGTATCTCTCGACCGCGCTGTATCAATATTGAAGCGGGCGACGCCCGCAGACCGAGCGCGCATCACATATTGGTATTATTTGGAAATTTGAGCGCCAAAGAGTCAAATTGGAGGGAGGAAACCGACAGGATGGGTGAATGTTTAGAACGCCCGCGCGCCGCGTGTTCGCTGGGCGGCGCTCTGGTCACACTGGCAAATTTGCCGGACGTCGTGCCGATCATCCACACAAGCGGCGGGTGCGGCGGCAATCTTTCGGCGGCCATCGCGTTCGGCGCGGGATACCTCGGCGACGGATACTGCAACGGCCGCGCCTCGCCGACCACGGCTGTCAGCGAGACGGAAGTCGTCTTTGGCGGGACGGACCGGTTGACGGAACAGATTCGCGCGACACTCGAACTGATGGACGGCAAACTTTACGTCGTGGCCACGGGGTGCATGACCGAGATGATAGGCGACGACGTCGGCGGCGTGGTCGGCGAGTTTCGCGACGGGGGCGCGCCGATCCTCGCGGTGAGTACGCCGAGTTTCAAAGGCGACAGCTACCACGGTTACGACATCGTTTTGGACGGGATTTTCAACAAATATCTGCCGAGGGCGGAGCGCAAGAATCCGAAGCTTGTGAACCTTTTCGGGCTTGTGCCGGGATATGACCCGTTCTTTCGCGGCGACCTTGCGGAAGTCAAACGCTTGCTGGCGGGGCTGGGACTCACGGCGAACACGTTTTTTACACCCGATCAGACGTTCGCAAACATAACGTCCGCGCCCGGCGCGGCGCTGAACATCGTGCTGTCGCGGGTGTGGGGCGTGGAGACGGCCAGGAATTTTGAAGAAAAGCACGGCACCCCGTTTTGGGTGACGGACTTGCCGATCGGGCCCGAGGCGACGGACGCATTTTTGAAGGAAGCCGCCGAAAGGTTCGGGCTGGACGCGGGAGAATCGATCGAAAGCGGCAACAGGGAGTTTTACGGCTATTTCGCGCGCGGCGCGGACCTGTTTTGCGACGGCGACTTAAAACGGTACGCGGTGACTGTGACGAACTCCACCTACGCCCTGCCGCTGTCCCGCTATCTTTCCGCAGAGCTGGGGTGGGTCGTAACGGACAGTTTTGTCACCGACAAACTGACGGACGCGCAGCAAGAAGCGCTGGCCGACGGCGCTTTTCCGATACAGTTTTTGACGGGCACGCAGGAGATAGCCCGCGCGCTCAAGAACAACCACCCCGACGGCAGGGGACAGCGATATTTCGACGACATATCCCCGCTGTACATAGCGGGCAGTACGCTCGAAAAGCGAACGGCCGCCGCGAGAGGCGCAAATTACCTCGGCGTGAGTTTCCCGCTGTATGACCGCATTGTGACGGACAGGGGATACGCGGGGTATCGGGGCGGATTGCATCTGTTTGAGGACTTGATCGGGCAGATAATGTCCGTGAAGTCGTGAGGAGGGTACCATGAACTGCTATGAACAAAATGTGCCGCCCGTCAGGGAGGCCAGGCTGAAAGTCGGCGATACGTTTGGCGGCGGCGTGCAGGAGCTGCTGACCTGCTGCCGCGAGGGCTGTCTTTTGCAGAAGAACAGAAGCTTTTGGCAGGCGGGTTCGTGTATGATGAACGGCGCGATGATGATGGCGGCGACTGTCGAAAAGTCGGCCGTTGTCGTACATTCGCCCGGCGGCTGTGCCGCGCAGATGCACTTTTTGTCGTTCCAGACGTCAAAGGGCATGAGCCGGCGCGGAAAACCCAATGTGCCGGTGCCGTGGCTGTCGACGAATCTCACCGAGGCGGATGTCATCGGCGGCGGGGAACAAAAACTCCGTGACACCATACGCCGCGCCGACGAAGCGTTTCGTCCGGAGATTATATTCGTCGTGAACACCTGCGCGCCCGCCATCATCGGGGATGACGTCGAGGAGGTGGTCAGGCAGGCGCGTTTGGAGGTCAGCGCGGACGTCGTGAGCCTTCACTGCCCGGGTTTCAAAAGCCGCGTATTCGCCTCGGCGTATGATATGTTCTACCACGGACTTCTGCGCGGGCTCGCGCTGTCTCCGAAAGCGTGGACGGACTACCGCCCGATTGACGACAACGATCCGGCGGCGGCGCTCAAATGGCAGCAATACGAATACCAAAAGGCCCACACCGTGAACGTCTGGAACGCGACGAGCATAGGTTCCGACGACGAAAAAGAAATCGAACGGCTGCTGTCCGCGCTGGGGCTTGCTGTGAGGTTCTACGCCGAGTATTCCTCCCGCGACGAACTCAGGCAGGTCAGCGAGGCGGCGCTGAACGTCAGCATGTGCGACGTCCATGACGACTACATTCTCAAATTTCTTGAGGAAAAGTTCGGCACGCCCTATGTGATAGCCGGGATGCCCGTGGGCTTTCGCCACACGCGGGAATGGCTGCTCGCCGTCGCGCGCCCGCTCGGGCTGGAAAAGGAGGCGAACGCGCTTGCCGACTGCGAGGAAAAACTGGCGCGCGAGGCCATTGCCCCGTTTGCGGATATTGTGAGAGGCAAGCGCGTGCTCATGTACGGCGGCGCGGTTCGCGTGGGCGTGGAGGCGACGGTTATGGCGGAACTCGGGCTCGAGGTTCTCGGCATACGGACGTACCATTACGATGAGGGCGCGGACGAAGTGTTTGAGGACGTAAAACGTGTGACGCCCAAATCGGTTGTGTCGATAAGCACCCAACTGTTTGAGATGACGCACCAGGTGAAGACGTTAAAACCGGACCTTGTCATCGCGCACAACGGCACACAGGGATATATGGCGAAACTCGGCGTGGTGAGCGTGCAGCTTTTTGACAGTGACAAAGCTTTTTTCGGCTACGCGGGGCTGTATCAAATCCTGCGGAGAATCGCTTTTGAGTTCAAAAATACATCTTACCGCGACAGGCTGTCACGGCACATACGCCTGCCGTACAGGCAAACGTACTTTGAGGGCGATACCTTCCGATATATCAAAAATTGACCGGAAATTGAAAGGAGCGTTTACGATGAAACATGTGGTTGCTTTTGTGCTTGCCTTGGGGCTTGCCCTCTCTCTGGCCGCCTGCGGCGGCGACGCCGAAACGGGCGGCGCGCCGTCCGCGCGCGGAGACGGAACGGCGGAGAAAGACTGGGGCAAGATTGAGCTCGTCGGCAAGAGCGGTTCGCTCTGCGCCGCGCCGACGTATATTGCCTACGAAAACGGCTACTTTGCGGAAGAGGGCTTTGACGTGACGCTCATCACGGCCGACGGGGAGACCCGCAAGGTCGGGCTGAACAACGGCACGCTGCCCCTCACAAATACTGACTTCCAATTTTTCCCTCCCATTGCGCAAGGCATGAAGTTCAGCGTCGTCGAGGGGCTGCACTACGGCTGCATCTCCATTGTCGTAAAGCCGGATTCCGGCATAACGGAGCCGGCCGACCTTGTGGGAAAGACGATCGGCATAGACGAGATGGGCAGTTCGCCGTTCCAAGTCGCGTCCGCGTGGCTGGCGCAAAACGGCATAGACATCAAGACGGAGGTCGAAATCGTGCCTTTCGGCGCCGACGGAAACCTGCAAATAGAAGCCCTGAAAAACGGCGAGATAGACGCCACCGCCCTGTGGGATCCCTTTGGCACAGTGGCCGAAGAGCGTGAGGGCTTTGTCAAAATATTCGACCTCGGCACACATCACGATTACGCCGGCAAATATTGCTGCTTCCTGTTTGCGTCCGACAAGGTTCTCGATGAGGAACCCGAAAAGATTGCCTCTCTCCTCAGGGCGTACCACAAGGCGCAGGACTGGATCGCAAAAAACCCCTACGAAGCCGCGAAAATCGTCATCGACAAAAAATACGTCTCCACCGGAGACTACGAACTCGCGTCCGAACTCCTGCAAAGCTACCGTTACCCGACGTATGAGGACCGCAAAGAGGGCAAACCCACGCTGGAAAACGACATCCGCTACTTCATTACGGAACTGGCGAAGATCGACTTCCTGCAGACGGATGACCCCGAAGCGTTCGCAAAACGGATTTACCGGCCCGTTGAGACAAACGACTATGAGTGAGAATGAACACCGCGCGGACGGCAAGCCCCCGTCGTGCGCGCCCGTTCAAGGAGGTTCCATGAAGATAAAATTTATACTGCGGGCGCTGTTCACGGTGTCGGGCTTTGGCCTCGCGCTTGCGGTGAGCCTCGCGTTTCCGACGGTGCAGGCGGATGTCGCCGACGGCGCGTACCGCGCCGTCCTCGCGGGACTGATTGTATTGTTCGCGGCGGGAGCGGCGTTGGGCGTTCGTGACGGCGGCCGGCGCAAGAAATATGAAGCGAGAGCGCCGTTTCGCTTCGCGTTGGGCATTGCCTTGCTTGTATGGGATATAGCCAGCGCGAAGACGGGCCTGCTGCCGCTGCCGTTCTTTCCCAGTCCGTCAAAGATTCTCTCCGCATTCGTCGTCGATCGCGATTTTATGATGGAGAATGTGCTGTTTTCTCTCAGACTGTACTTCGCCGGGTTCATCGGCGGAACTGTCCTCGGCGTGGGCACGGGGGTTCTGATAGGCTGGTTCAAAAAGGTCAACTACTGGGTGTTCCCCCTGCTCAAAATGACCGGCGTCATCCCCGCCGTCGCGTGGATCCCTATCGCGCTCACGCTGCTGAAATCCGGATTCCTGACCGGCGCTTTCCTGATCACAATGTGTGCGTGGTTTCCAATAGGGTTCCAAACGGCCAACGGTATGCAAAACACCCAACGCGTATATTTTGAAGTCGCCAAGACGATCGGCGGGTCCGACGCGTGGCAGCTGCTGCACGTCGCCCTGCCCAACGCCCTGCCCGCGATATTCACCGGCATAAGCACGGCAAACGGCCTGGCCTTCACAACGCTTGTCATAAGCGAAATGCTAGGCGCCAAGGGCGGTCTTGGCTACTACATCAATTGGGCGAAGGCGTGGGCGGAATATTACAAGGTATACGCCGCGATCATCATTATGGCGGTTATGTTCTCATTGATATTGGCGTTGATCAATCTGATCAAAAATCGCGCGCTTGCGTGGCAGAAGGGATTGGTAAATAATGTCAATGATCTCTGACACCCTGACAATCGCCAATGTGTCGCAGACGTTTGCCGGCGCCGCGGGGGAACCTGTCGAGGTGCTGAAAGATGTCAGCCTGACTGTCGGAAGGAACGAATTCATCTCAATCATCGGCCCGAGCGGCTGCGGCAAAACGACGCTCCTGCGCCTGATAGCGGGCCTGTCCAGCCCGCTGTCGGGTGAGCTTTTGATGAACGGCGCGCCCATAAAAACCGCGTCGTCCGAACGCGGTTACATCTTCCAGAGCAGCGGGCTTTTTCCGTGGCTCACCGTGGAGAAAAACATCGCCGCGGGGCTCAAAGCGCGGGGCCTATACAAGGCGCGCAAGTCTGAGGTCCAGCGGTATGTGGACCTCGTCGGGTTGGGCGGGTTCGAGAAGTCGTATCCGCATCAGATCAGCGGCGGCATGGCGCAGAGGGCGGCGATAGCCCGGGCGCTCATAAACAACCCGGAAGTGCTGCTGCTCGACGAACCGCTTGGCGCGCTCGACAGCTTCACGAGAATGAGCTTGCAAGACGAGCTGATCCGCCTGTGGCGTGAGCGCGGCAATACGATGGTGATGGTGACGCACGACATAGACGAGGCAATTTATCTCAGCCGGAGAATCGTCATGATGTCGCCCCGTCCGGGCAGAATCGTCCAAATACTCGACGTACCGATGAGCTACCCCCGAAACCGCGCGGCGGGCGATTTCACGGCGCTGAGAACGCAAATATTGAAACGAATGGATTTCGCGCGGGATGTGCAGGAAGAATATGCCATTTAGCGGCAAAACCGAAATCCCTTGTATGCCGTCAAGATAAGGGGATTTGCTTTTACAAGCCGTGATACGCCGCTTTACCGCGCTAAATGGGGGGTTGCTTTTTCATGGGACTTGTGATATGCTGTTATCTATAAATTTGTGTCCATTTGAAAGGTGGTGTCAGCGGTGAATGAGCGCGTAGAGTATTGGCTTGAATATGCTCACCGCGTTGTTGCTTCTGCGCCATCGAAAGGCTATATTGCTTGACCATCCGACCACTGGCTGTTCTATGCGTTTTATCCCGCCCATCTTCTCATAATAGGCTTTCTCTGTTACGGATTGGGATGGTTGAGATGACGATGGCAAACGGCACGGCGAATATTTATTTGTGCTATTCGCATTGCTTTAGGAGGAATTATGGAAGAAAGAATCTTTACAACGAAGCTGGGTGCGTCTCCGTATTCCATTGTCTGTGATAAAAATGACGTTGTATAACGGACATCTCGTAAGGGGTGTCCGTTTTTTGGTATCACGCAAGCCGCCGTGCCACTGCCCCAAGGGAGAACCGGCGGACGGAACCGCTCGGCTGTGAAATTTTTCTTGACGGGGCGGTTCCCGGGGTATATAATGACTGCAAAGTCAGTGACTGAGGAGTCGTTGTATGGAAAAGAGAGCGGGGAAGCGGCAGCTTCAGAAGGAAGCGACGAGAGAGCGCATCATAGACACGGCCATGCGGGTGTATGTGCGGCAGGGCTTTTCCGCGCCGACGCGGGAGATTGTAAAAGCGGCGGGCGTGGCCCACGGGACGGTATTTGTCCACTTCCCCACAAGGGCGGACTTGCAGCGGGAGGTGCTTGCGCAGTTCGCTGCGGAGATCGGCGGCAGATTGCACGACATCTCAGTTGCGGATGGTTCTGTCGAAGAGATGCTCTGCGCCCACATCGCCGTTCTCACGGAGTACGAGGACTTTTACCGGAACCTGCTCTTGGAGCAATCTCTGCTGCCTTTTGACACGAGATCGCTTCTTGCGTCGCTGCATTCGGTGGCGTCCTTGCATTTCGGCACGGTGGCCGAACAGGCGCGGCAAGCCGGAACCATCAAAGACATTCCCCTCCATATGCTGTTTAACACGTGGCTTGGGCTTTTGCATTATTACCTGCAAAACAGCGAGCTGTTCGCGCCCGGCGAATCCGTGCTAAAACGCCGGAAGACAGAACTGGTAAAAACTTACATTGAACTGATTGCAAAAGGAGAATGATTATGGACACGATGAAAACCTGTATAGCCTGTGGTATGCCGATTTTTATCGGCCTCGTACTATAAAGGAGGAATGAGTTGTGATGCGCAATCCGGAACAAACCATTGGCAACCTCATCGACAAGCAGGGCGTGGCGTTCATCGGCTCCGTGTCCGCAGACGGTTTCCCCAATATGAAGGCCATGCTGCCACCGCGCCGGAGAGAAGGGATTCGCACGTTCTGGTTCACCACAAACACGTCATCCCTGCGTGTTTCACAATACCGCGCAAACGCAAACGCCGCTGTTTATTTTTACGACAAACGGTTCTTTCGCGGGGTTCAACTTGTCGGCCTTATGGAGGTCTTGACAGACGCGCAGACGAAAGAATCAATCTGGCGTGACGGCGATACGACCTACTACCCCGGCGGCGTGACGGACCCGGATTACTGTGTACTGAAATTCACGGCACAAAACGGGCGGTATTACAGCAACTTTAAGAGCGAGGATTTTGACATATGAG
>JAIRTA010000097.1 GCA_031255175.1 Oscillospiraceae bacterium
GGGAGGGAAGCGCATTTTACGTATCTTTTACAGAGCGTTGCTTTTGGGCTTTACATGGGGGGTGTTACAATCTGATCGGGCATGGCAAGAGACCTGTGAAGATTTTTGAGTGCTCACACACACGGACGAGGGAGGCGGCGGTATGAGGCTGAAAAAACGGGTGCGCGGCGTTGTCACGGCGGCCGCGGCGGTGGTGCTGGCCGGCGGTTTTGTGTTCTCTGTTTTGACGTACGCGCCCGGCGGCGCGCCCGAGACGGCGACGGTCCGGGCCGGGGAGACGGTGACGCTGACAGTGACGGCGGACCGCGTATCCGACCTCTACGGCTGCCAGTTCCGGCTGCGTTACGACGGCGGGGCGTTTCGCTATGAGGGGGGTCTTGTGTCTCTGACGCCCGGGCTCGACACGATCTTCGGCAAAGAGCTCGACGACGGCCTGCTCGTCGGCGCCACGATGGTCGGGCGGAAGGAGGGCGCCGCGCTGGAGGACGCGCCGGTGTGCCGGGTGACGCTCACCGCCCTGCGGGACGCGGCGGCGGACGTCTCTATCGACGAGGTGCACATCGTCGGGTCCGACTTGACGTACGCGGAAAACGTCGCGGGCTGGACCGTGACGGCGGAGTAATAATTGTAAAAATATAGAATACATGACATCCCGTCCCGGCGCGCCCGCGCCGCGTGTCACGGTATCTCCGCCGGCAAGGCGGCGATATAAAATTACATTTGGGAGGTAGGCACATGTTCCAAGAAGAGAAGGGGAGAAAGTGGGGCGCGCTGCTGGCGGCCGTCGCCCTCGTGGTCTCGCTGGTCACCACACCGGCCCTCGCGGTTCCCTCGCTCAAACCCGGGCAGGGCGAGACGGTGATTGTGGCCGGGGACGACGGGACGGCAAACGGGCAGCGGGTGCCGCGGCAGGTCAACGTCCACATGGGCGACGACCCGTCCACACAGGTCAATTTCACCTACACGACACACGCGGATTCCACCACGCAGGTTGTCATCCGCAAACGGGGAGAGAGTGACGCCGTCACGCTGCAGGGCACGGCCGGCGTCGGCCAGGACAAAAAATTCTTCCACGCCATCGCGGTGGAGGGCCTTCAGCCGGACACCGCGTATGAGTACACGGTCGGCTTTGGTGCCAACACTTACAGCGGCAAATTCCAAACGGCGCCTCCCAAGGGCAGCCGGCGGACCGTCAAGTTCGCGTATCTCGCGGACACCCAGGTCTCAAACGCCGTCAACGCCCGGTCGCTCGGCGCGACGCTGCATGAGGTCAATCAGATCCCGAACCTCGACTTCGTATACATCGCGGGCGACGTCACCGACACGGCCGCCAATGAGAGCCAGTGGGAACAGCTCTTTTACAACGAGGGCGCGTACCCGAACGGCGGGCAGGATATGTTTGGGCAGAATTTGCTGGCGGTGACCCAGGGCAACCACGACAACAACGTGATGTACCGCCACATCAACGCCCCCGCGCAGCAGGGCAACATCGTCTACGCGTTTGACTACGGCCCCGCGACTTTCATCATCTTAAATCTGGAATCCGCGCGGTCAAACGCGACGGCGCGCGCGCAGCAGACGGAATTCTTAAAAGCCGCCGTGGCGGACGCGAAGGCGCGCGGGCAGTGGACGCTCGTCGGCTTCCACAAGTCCCTTGTCACCGGCGCGAGCCATATCACGGACACAGATGTTGTGGAGGCGCGCACCTATTGGATTCCGATCTTCGCGGAACTCGACGTGGATTTCGTTCTCCAGGGGCATGACCACGTGTATTCCCGCGGGTTTGTAAGCGGGGACGGCACCAGGGCTTACGGGGAGATCTACGGACGCGGCACCACCGCGCCGGACCCCGAAAACGCGCCGCTCTACATGATCGGCGGACACGCGGGCGGGCTCAAATGGTATTCCCGGAAGAACTACATTGCGGCGCCCGGCGACCCGCTGATCGAGGGCTACGCGTTCCTCGACATCGACTCCGCGAATCCGGCCGACAACCATGACGGCCTGGGCAGCGATGTCAAACGGGAACAGGTCATCGTGGAAGTGGAAATATCTACCAATGCAATCGACATCAAGACCTACATGTTCAAATACGACGAGGACAGCGACGCGATCACAACCCCGAAATATCTGTTTGACAGCTTCACCGTCACGCGGCGGGCCGACGAACTGGCGCTCGAGAGCGGCGCGGGCCTTGTGAAGAAGGGCGATTATTTCCACATCGACGCGGGGTTTTCGGAGGCGGTGCCCAGCAACACGGCGGAGCTCGTCTACACGTACGACACCGGCGTCTACGACTATGTCGGCTTCACCGCCGCCGCCGGCGTGACGATGCTGGACAGGGCCGACACGGACACGGGCGTGAAACTCACGGTCATGACGCCCGGCTACGACACGACGGATTACGGGCGCGCGCTGTTTAGGGCCAGGGAGAGCGCCGACATCAAAAACGGCGAGGGCGTGTTTACCCTCACCGCCCGCTACGTCGTCCGGGCGGAGGACGGGAGCAAGTCGATCCGCAGTGTGACGGCGGACACGCGCTTCACCACCGTCGGCGGGACGCCGGGTGACGTGGACGGCGACGACAAGGTCACGCTGCTCGATCTCTCCGAGATCATCGACGCCTTCGGCGTCACGAGCGCGGACAGCGCATGGGCCCGCTGCCGGTTCTTCGACTTCAACGGAAACGGCGCCATCGACATTCAAGACATCGTTGAGATCGCGCGCAGGGTGCGCTGACGCGCGCCGAACCGCGCCGGATTTTACGGAACTGCCGCGCGCCCCGGTCGGCGCGCGGCAGTTCCCCACAGAAAGGCTGGGGCAACTATGAGACAGGGCCGCGGGCTGTCCTCCCGGATCACCGCCGCCGCGATCGGTGCGTTTTTGCTGTTTTTGCTCGTCTTCAATCTGACGCTGCGGTTTCGGCGGCCGGCCGACATCGAGGCGGGCATCGCTTACGCCAAGGCGCGGGTTATCGGGATTGAGAACGACACAGTCCGGCCGGACCCAGACTTTCCGGACATCCGGATCGGCCGACAAGACCTGGTGCTGGAGATCACGGGGGGCGCGCACAGGGGAGAGATCATCCGCACCTACAACCTGGTGGAGCGCATCATCAACAACCCCGCGCGGGTCGGCACCCGATTTATCATCTCCAGCTACGACAATTTTTTGACGGCCCTGGTCGTTGACTACGACAGGGAGGCAGTCGTCTATGGGCTGGCCGCGCTGTTTGCCGCAGCCGTCGTGGCGTTGGGCCGTCGCAAGGGGGCGCGCTCGCTGTTGGCGCTGCTCTTCACGCTGGTGTGTATCTTTTTCTTCTTCATCCCGCTGACCGTGGTCGGCGTCGATCCGATCCTCGCCGCGTTGGCGGTCGTGGCCGTCTCGACGGTGGTCACGCTGTGGATGCTGAACGGATGGAGCGCGAAGACAGCCTCGGCCGTTGTCGGCTGCGTGACCTGCACCTTCCTCGCGGGGCTGGTCGCCTTTCTGTTTGGAGCGCTCGCACGCGTCACGACGATGAACACGCCGGAGGCCGAAACGCTGCTCTTCGTCTCGCGGGGGACCCACCTCAGCTTTCGGCATCTGCTGTTTGCCGGTGTGTTGTTCTCATCTCTCGGCGCGATCACCGACACGGCCATGTCGATCTCCTCCTCGATCTTCGAGCTGCGCGCGCTAAACCCAAAACTGCCGCGCACGCAGTTGTTTCGCTCGGGTATGAACATCGGGCGCGACGTGATGGGTACGATGACCGACACGCTGATCTTGGCTTTCACCGGGGGCAGCATCAACACCCTCGTGATCTTCTATATGTACGCGCTGCCCTACATGAGACTGATCAACATGCAACTCCTGGTGGTGGAGATTTTGCGCGGTCTCTCAAGCAGCATCGCCGTTGTCGTCTCAATCCCCGTGACGGCCCTGCTCGCCGTGTTGCTGTGTGACAGGAAGAAGGATATAAATTTCCCATAAATGAGAAATAGAAGTGAGCAAACGAAAATGTTATGCCATCAACGGTGAGGGAGTTACACGCAGGGGCGGATACCATCCGTCCGCGATATGCCTGTGCGGCGATGTTGGATGAAAATTGCCGCGCGGCGGGGGTGTCCCCCGCGGTCCCGGCGCCGGCGGCATGTAAGTCACATTGCAGGCCGCAAATGGGAGGGCCGGATTTCGCCTGTGAATAGGCGAAATCCGGCCCGTTTCTTTTTCTCGGTGCGCATGCCTTCGATGCGGCCGGCTTCGTGGGAGGTGTTTGGATTGGATTCCATATTGGTCCGCCACATGCGGTGGCGGCGATGTTCCCCCGCGGCCCCGGCGTGTGGGTGTGCCGCGGGCGGATGGTATCCGCCCGTGCGTTTGTCTTGTGTTTTTTGATGGTTAATTGCATTGTTGTATCTCTTCTATCGGATATCCGGTGAGGTCTGCGATGGCGGCGTTGTCCATGCCTTTGGCGCGCATCCGCTGGACTATGTCCCGGCGGCCCCGTTCTTCACCCAAGCGCATACCCTCCTGGCGGCCTTCCTGGCGGCCTTCTCGACGACCTACCCGACGGCCCTTTTCTTCGCCCAGGCGTATGCCTTCGGCGCGACCCTCGGCACGCCCTTCGGCACGCCCTTCGATGCGGCCGGCTTCGTGGGAGGTGTTTAGGTTGGATTCCATGTCGGTCTGCCACATGCGGCGGCTGCGGTTGATTGCGCGTTCGCGTTCGTCTTGGCTGACGTGTATGAG
>JAIRTA010000106.1 GCA_031255175.1 Oscillospiraceae bacterium
TGTCTCCGTTGCGTTTGTTTGCGTTTGTCTGCGGTTGTGCCGAAGCGTATTACGGCGTTACTTCCGCCTCGAGTCCGAGCGGATTGTTTTGGCTGTCCCAGACAAACAGTTTGACCGAGTGGCCCGCTTCGGCGGCGTCGACCGAACTGCTGAGTTTTGTGAGATCGTTTTTCGCCGCTGTGAATGCTTCGACGTCAACTCTGACCAACCGTCCGTCGGCGTCGTACACGGCCACGAGGCTGTTCCCGGCCACGCTGTCCGGCGTGTAGTTTTCGACAAGCGTCTGGAAGCTGATCTCGGAGGCCGTCTTTTCGGCGGACTGCACCGTGGCGTACACGCCCTGCTCCGCCACCGCGAGCCAACTGATCATCGGCTGGGTGTTGCCGCCGTCCGCCGCGTCGGTCGTCTTGTAAACGCTGACTTTTATGACCGCCGGCGCGTTCAGCGTGAAGAACAGCGTGTCTGTCTGCCGCGAACCGACCGCCGCGCCGTTGGCTGTCGTCAGAGTGTTGCTGACCGTCGCCAGCAGGGCCCCGGCTTCGTCGCGCACATCGATCGTATACGGTCTCACGACATCGGCGCCCTGCGGCCAGAACTCGTGGATCCCCGTCGTCAGCGCGTACCCGCCGGCCGGCAGCGACAGTTCGTACGTCATCACGGCGGCGTTCGTGTCGTCCCAGGAGTACCAGCCGTAATTGAATTTGTCGGTGTAGTTTGCCACCTTGTAGTACTGGAGGTTTTCGTTGATCGCCGGATGCATCACGGCGCCGGTCACGCCGTAGGCCCCGGTCTCCGTCGTATAGCCCCAGGGGCCGCTGCCTTTTTGTCTGTCGGGCGCGTCGTTGTTGAGCAGATCTGTCACAAGCGCGCTGACGCTGTTCCAGGCGCGCGAACCGACAGCCTTTTTCCCGTCGGCGGCCTCGACCATCGAACCCGCGTCGATGAAGTACTTGAGCCCGGGCGGCACGACCTCAATGTCGGCGGATACGTTGGCGGACATGCCGTCCGCGGTCACGACGCCCGTGACGGTGATCGTCTGGTAGGCTTTCGGCTGCGCCGGCAGCACCGCCAATGTGTTCCAGGTAACCGCGGCCGTCTTGTTGCCGCTTCCGTATGTGGAGACGGTCACGGTCGACGGCAGTTTTGCTTCTATGCCGCCCGGCGTCGTCTCATGGACATAAACCGCCGTATGGAGGTTTGTCAAAACGCCGGTGATCTCATTGGGGTTGGTCGGAACCGCGGCGCCCGGCGTATAGATCTGCACCCACGCCACATCGGGGCCTTGGCTCTGCGTGCGGGCATAGAACGTCAGCGTGAGCTCGCAGTCCCTGGCGAGCGTGATCGTCGTCGGGCTTGCGCCGTTGTTCAAGATCTGCTGCCTGGTAGAACTGCTGACCTGCGCCTGGCCCAGCGACTGCGTGTGCGCGGCGCCGTCGTTCCAAGTGGCCACCATCTCCGTGGTTCTCGGTCCGGTCCACCACTCATACAGGCACGCCGCCGCGACATACGTCCCGGCTTTCATCGAGATCCTATACCGGTAGTTGACGCCGGCGGTGTTGGTGTTGCCGTAAAGGCCGGTGTCAACTTTGGTCGATCCGTAAGTACCCGTGCGCACGCCCAGGCCGGCGGACGGTGAGCCGTCTTGATAGCCGCCCCAGGTGTTCGCGGAGTAAGTTTTGTCGGAGGTTGTGTTCACCAGAGAGGCCCCCACGAGGTCCTTCACGGCGTCGTACAGGTCGGAACCGCTCGTCGCGGTGCCGGAGTTGATCCAGGCGACCGTGCCGGGTCTGATCACTTCGACCCTCACGCCGGTAAACGTTTTGCCTCCGACCGTCACGGAAGCATTCGTCACGGTGGCAAACGCCGCGCCGGTCACATTGCTCCAGGTGGCCGGCAGACTGACCGTCTTCTCCGTGGCGGTGACCACTTCGACAATCCCCGGGAGGCCGGTGATCGCCGTGCCGGTCGGGGTCCCGCTCGTGTTGTAAGCGGCAAACGCCGGCCGTTTGAGGCTGATGATTTCGACGTTTCTGACCGTGACGTTGTACGTCCGCGTCGTCACGCCGTCGTCCGCCGTCACCGTATACGGGACGGCCGTGCCGATTGTAAACGTCTGCGCGCCCGCCGGGGTGTAGACGGCGTCCTGAGACACGGTCACGGCCGGCGTGATGTTTGTCAGGTTTGTGCCCGGAATGACATACACCGTGATGTTGCCGCCCTCAATCTCTCCGTGGGCGGGGGAACCGTCGAGGTCGGTCAGGCTGAACGCGGTGATGTTGCATGCCGTCGATTTTGCCACGGTCACCGTCACACTGTACTGCTTTGTGTGGCCGCCGTCGGCGGATGTCACGGAATAGGCCTGCGCGACCCCGGGGGTGAACGTCACGGCGGCCGGCGGACTGTACACCGCGCCCGCGGACACAAACACCACCGGCGTCACATCGTCGAGATTCGTCCCGTACGGCACGGTCACGGCGATGTTGTTTCCGCTGATCACACCGTTCGCCCCGGCCAATGTGAATCCGATGATATCACAGGCGGAAGACGGCGTGAGCGTGAGCGTGACCGTATACGTCCGCGCGCTCTGCGGCGTGACGACCGTCACGGCCACCGGGCCGCCCGAGAAATCCAGCGCCCCGGCCGTCTGAAGCGTCGCGCCGAGGGACACCTCGACCTCCGGCGTAATGCCCACAAGCGAACCGAAGTTGTCCGGCAGGCTGATGGCGATGGTGCGGGCCTCGTCGTCGATCATGCCCCGGTTGGTCCCGATTTTGAAGCTCTTGATAGACGGCTCGATCGATTCCGCGAGGGCTTTCAAGCTGTTATACGCGTTCAGCGCGACCACGGTATCGTTCGTGGGCCCGCTGATGTCCGCCGCCTCCTGATACACCGGATGCGACGTCGGAACGCCCATTGCACGGGCGATCGGCAGATAGTCTTGAATGTTCCGGTAGAAGTTGCGCGTCGACGTCCAGAACGTGTTGGCGGCGTCGATCGCACTCTCCGCGGCGTTGTCTATGGGCTTGAGCGAGAAGTTATAGTTGAACGTCCGCGCGCCGTTGATGTTGATCCTGTACTGGTTGAGCGGGCGGGCGCCCCATGTGTTGTCGCCGCCGACGCCGGTGCTGGCCAAACTGACGCGCAGGTACGTCTCGTAGGTGGCGTCGTTCGCGTGGAGGTTGAGCGTCTCGTACGCGTGCCTCGAAACGCTGTTTCCCGTGGCGCTCGCGCGGCTCAGCTCCCAGGGCTGATAATGCAGCGCGTTGAACTCGACGAGGTTTGCCGCGTTGTAGGCGCTCGCGCCGCTGAACGCGTTGTTGGCGGCGAATTTGCCCGCCTTGACCATCAGGCCGAACCCCGCGTCATTGGTCAGGGTGAGCCAGCGCGTGTCGTTCTTGGTTCCCATTTCCTGGGATCTTTGGTACATCACAAAGTTTTCGGCGACCGTATTGCTGTAGATGCCCGAGTGGACGCCGAGCCTGCGGTCGACATAGGCGTCGTTCGGGCCGCGCCCGTACCACGTGAGGTTCTCAAACCCGGGGCTGACTGTCATAATCGCCCCGATCTCGGGCACCTCGTTGGCGTTGGCGGGGGCGCCGCTGAACGCGTATGTCTCGTTCACTTTGATCTCGCCGTCCGGATAGATCGTGTATGTGGTCGTCGCCGTCAGCTTCTTGGCCGACCAAGCATTCGGCACTGTGAGGATCACAAGGTTGCCCGCGTCGGTTTGCTGCCTCGTGACGGTGCCGAGCGTAAACGCCGGGTTGGCCCACGACCACATGGCCGCTTCAACGCTTCCGGCCGCGCGTTCGTTGTCCAGCACGCCGCGGTAGAAGTTCGGCACGGGGCCGCGCGTGAGAATCTCGATGCCCTTGTATTTGTACGATGTGATCACGCCGTTTGCAAACGTCACCGAGAAGTCTTTGCCTGTGACGGTGGTGTTGGCGGCCGTGCCGGTCACTTCCATAGCGTCGTCGCCGACCGGCAGGACCGTGGCGGCCGGGCCGTTGACGGTGAGCGTGAACTGCTCCCTGGCGATTTCAAGCCCTTTTTCCGCCCAAAGCGTGTCGTCTCTCAGCAGGAATCTGACGTTGAACAGGTATTCCGCGCCGGGCTTGTCCAGGTTGACGCCGAAGGTTGTTGTGAAAACTTCCGACGTGCTCTTCGCGGCGTTGATGTCCGACGGGGCCGGGCCCACATTGCAAACGCCGAAGCCCTGGAGGACGACGACGCCGTTTTCCGTCACATCCCACGCCATGTCAAACGCATTGACGTTGGTGAAGAGGTTTTTGTTTCTGATATTGTAGGTGACGCTGCTGTCGTCGTTGCGCACAAGGGTGCCGCGGATCATCTGGTTGTAGTACTTCAGCTCGCTGATCGACTCCTTCGGGGTGCCGTCGGCAAACAGCACGCCGTCGCCGATGAACCAGCCGTCGTTCGAGGTGTCCTGCCAGTCGCCGCCGACCGCCAGATACCCCACTTCGGGGAATTGATCGCGTTTGTTCGGCTGCGGCGTCCATATCGACTGGTCGATCCAGTCCCAGATGGCGCCGCCGATGCATCTGTTGTTGTTTTCAAACACGTCGATGTATTCGCGGTAGTTGCCGTTTGAGTTGCCCTCGCCGTGTGAGTACTCGCACAGATACTGCGGCCTGTTTCCGCCTCTGCCGTTCCAACCGGAGGCCGTATCGTACATATAACTCAGCATGTCGCCCACGGCCGTGCTGCTCTGGCCGGACGGCACGTTCTGATTCTCGAACTCGCAGTGGACCGGGCGGTTCGTCTCGCGGGCACGGATCCAATTTTTACCATATGTGTTCATCCCGGTTCCGCCGCCGGACTCGTTGCCGAGCGACCAGCTCCATACGCTGGCGTAGTTTTTGTCGCGCTCGTACATGTTCACCTGGCGGTCGCGGATGGCCTGACCCCAGATGGCGGAGTTTGTGCTGGTCGTCAAGCTGCGGTATGCGTGGGTCTCCAGGTTCGCCTCGTCCATGATGTAGATGCCGTATTCGTCCGCTATGTCATAATACATTGTGTTGTGTATATAGTGCGACATGCGGATGTGGTTGAAGTTGTTCTCCTTCATCATGCGAAGGTTCTGCCTGATCAGATCCTCCGACATGTAGCGGCCCGTGTACGGGTTTATCTCGTGGGTGTTTGTACCGTGGAGCAACAGGCGCTGGCCGTTGATGAAAACGCGCGGCGCGCTGCCGTTTGTGAACGAAATCTGGCGGAAGCCGACGCGTATGCAGATATACTCATCTCCGACGCGCAGCACCAGCTTATACAGCGTGGGGTGCTCGGCCGACCAGGGTTTCACGTTGAGGTTTGTGAAGTTCAGCGTCCTTCTCGCGCCCTGCAGCGAAAGGTTCCTGTAGCCCATGCCGATCTGCCAGCCGGTGTACGTCGTGCCCGTGTCCGTCGTCACTGTTTCAAAATCCCCCGCGCTGCCGGAGATCTCCTCCGACACCGGGTTGCCCTCCGTGTCGTACAGCCTCGCGTAGACCGTCGTGCCGTCGCGGCCCGCCGTGGCCGTTGCGGACCAGTCGCGCAGGAACGCCGTGACCGACAGGTCCCAGCTTCCGTTGTAATTGCCCTCCGCCGTCGGGGTCGTCACGGCCTGGAAATCGTAGATGCCGACCGGACGCCTGGCGAGCAGGTATATGTCGCGGAATATGCCGGAAATGCGGATGAAGTCCTGGTCTTCCAACCATGAACCGGTCGTCCAGCGGATGACCTGAACAACGATGATGTTGTCGCCGCCAAAGTTCAGCGCGGCGGTGATGTCAAACTCTTTGTGCGCCATCGCGTCTTCGGAATACCCGATCGGGACGCCGTTGATCCACACATAGAGGCCGTCCGCGCCGGCGAGGTTCAGCGTGACCGTGCGGCCGGCCCAATTGGACGGCACGGTGAAGTGACGCCTGTAGGTGCCGACGCCGTTGTAGTTCTGCGGGGCGTTCTGGTTGTTGACGCCGTTGCCCATCGAGTTCGTGTAGCGCACCCCGTCGATCGTCTCGTTGTTGCTCCAGCCGTAGCCGTTGTTCTTGTACGTGATTTTGTCGTACTTCGTCATCTTCGACAGTGCCCCTGAGAGATAGCCCGGATTCCAGTTGATCTGCCAGTTGCTCGGGACAGCCATGTTGTCCCAACTGCTGTCGTCAAAGTCCGGTTTCAGGAAGTCGCTCGCCCGGCCGACCTGCGGTTCCGTCACGGGCCAGGGACGCTGCGACGGGTTGATCGAATAGAGGAACTTCCACGCGCCCTCGTCGGTGGCGCGCAGATCGCTGAGTGTCATATAATACGCGTTGTCGCCGCTCTCCGGATACATGGTGTACCCGTCGAGCGCATTTTTCAGCGAGTCATAGGTGTAGTAATGGGCGCGGGCGTTCTCGCTGCCCTTTGCGAATACGGTCGAGTTGCCTGTCCATTCGTCGCCGTTCAGCGTCACGGCCGCACTGGCCGTCACAGCCGGCAAAACAAACAGGGCCGCCGCTAGGACCGACATCGCCACAAAAAACTTCACTCTCATTCAATACCATACCTTTCAGCAAGAATATTGTGTAACCTCCTTGGATTCCCTCTGCCTTGATCTCGCGGTGGTGGGGGATGCGCGGGCGCGTGCCCCGCGTTTCCGCGCGGCGGTTGGGTGCGTGGCGGTGGGGGCGATTGGGGATTTGCCTGGGGCAGGGTCGTCTGCACAAACGACACCGCCGGCGGTCATTTTTCTGCACAAAAAACGGCCGTCCCGCTTCCGGACATACCCCTCCGGCCCACAAAGACCGCCGGTTCGCAACCCTCCCGGCGGTCTCCGCGCGGCCCGCCGCGCCCTTTTGCAAGCGCGCGGCGGACATAGGCGCCTCTATTATATTACACGCAATCTTCAAAATCAATAGTTGTGGGTGGCGTTTTTTGTGCATTTCGACCGGACAAAGTGAGAAAAATTTCAGAAATCGGTGACCACAGAAAGCTTACACTCCGCTAAAACAATCAAAAAGCGCCGTTTTTTGTACAAAACGGCGCTTTTTGATTTTGTGTGCAGCTTTTCCCTCAGGTGACGCGGCGTACTAGCTGAAATCGTCCCGGTTGAAATCCCCTATCAGGTTGAACTCGGAAAATTGCAGCCCGGTGCCGGAGACATTCGACGTTATCTGCAACCTGTAATACCGGTAGGTGACCGGAGCGGGCAGAGAAAATCGCACCAGGGCAAAGTTGGTCGCGGGCAAACCGGCGTTGCTTGTGGTGTAAAAGGGCGCGTCGTAGTTGATTCCGTCATTGGACCCGGCAATCGTGAACGCCCGGGGGTTGCGTCCGCTGTAGCTGGCGGTGTCGTTGGCGATGCCCACCCTGAAGGAATCGATCGTAACCGGTGTCGAGTACTCGATCTCCACGGTGAGCGGTACATCGTTTGTAAACAACTTCGTCGCCGTGTTGTTGTCGATGAGATTCCCGACCGATTCGCCCGCGGGCGACGATGTGGAGTTGCTGGTGATGCGCTCTATCTTCACAACAGGCGAGGCGAACTCCGTCAGCGGGAGATACGAATCCGCCCTCCAGGCGAGCGTCTTGAACTCGCACCCCGGGTACGCGCCGATGTCTATAGCAAACTCTTTGACCAGCACCTGGTTTGTGCGCGCCTCCAGCGGTTCGCCCACCTCGAGCCCGACGAGTTTGCCGTCGCCGCTATAAACCGCGGCTATCAGACAGACGGGGGTGTTTTCATGGCCCTGGTTTACAAAATTGGCTTTGATCTTGCCGTTGTCATACGCCGCGGAAAGGAAATACGCGGGCAGATCGGAGAAGGTCTCGGGCATGATCCTCACATTTGCCAGAGCACCGGAAACAGCGACGCCGGTATCCGCGAAGGCGCTGCCGTAGACGTCTATGACGGGCTTCGGGTCGTCATTTGTGTAAACCCGGACCTGCTCTTCGAAGAATGTCACCCGTATTTTGCGAACCGCCGCGCCGGCGGCGACCGTCCTGTTGACGCCGTTCCCGGTCACCGTCACAAAATCATCACGCACCGCGACGCTGTATCCGGCGTCGATTTGGGCCGCCGGCCCTGTCACAAGGGCTTCCACGGTGTAGTTCGCGTTCGGAAGCGGAGCATCCGGCACAAGGGGCCCCGGAGACGCCGCGCCGTCTTTGTAGTAGAGTTCGGGCGGGTTGAGTATGACACTGGGGTTTACGGCATAGCGCCCGTTGCTCTCGGTGTATGCGCGCACCCCGTTTTTGTGCGCGGCGCCGCTTCCGACCTCATACACCACGGTCAGCTTGGAATCTGTTTTGAGCTGCTGTTTCAGCTGCTCGACAACGCCCCGATCGAGGTCGATGTTCACAAGATAACCGTAGCCACCGTTTGCGCTGCCGCTCGCGGACGAACTGGGCGAGCCGGAATTGAGGTTTAAGATGGCGCGCATGTCGTTGGGGCCGTCGGGAAGGAACACCCCACCGCTCACGGGGATCCCGTTCACAGTCACGGTGACGTCGGACGGCGTCTCGTAGTTCTCCGCCGTCTGCGGCCGGTGGTTCGAATTGCCGTTTGTGCTGAGCTTTTGGACGGCGGCCAATTCGGCGACCAGCCTGAGCGACGTGAGCCCGTCTGCGTCAAAGTCGTCCGGCACGGTGTACTCATAGGTCAAAGCGCCTGTTTTGACGCCGGCCGCCGCCCCTGCGTTGGTGTCGGACACCGGCGCCGTCCGGCGCAGCACAAACGCGTTGTCCATGATCTTCTCGGCGGCCTCGGTGGCGGTGGGCGCGATGACTTTGAAGTTTACAAAGTTCTTGGCGATCGTCTGTCGGTTGCCGTCTTCAATCCAAACGGTGACCGTGCCGGCGAATCTCCGGAAGCGGCTCATAACCGGAACGGTGAACGAAAACGGCACGGTCTCATACAAGTACGGGGCGTATGTGATCGTCTGTTCCCCGCGGAACCCGTCGATCAGATCCGTACTGATCTTGTTGCCGAATCGGTCCGTGCCGTCAACGCGCCATTTCAGCGTGAACGGGCCCCGGTATTTCGTGTCGTCCGACCAGCGGATCATGCCGAACTCGGCGCTGTACTTATCTCCGGGGGCAAGCGTGACCATCGGGTCCCCGTCCACGCCCACATACTCCTGCGCGTTCAGGTACACGGGCGACATGTCGCCTCCGTATGCCATTTCATCATAGCCCATTTCTTTGCGCGACCTGTCATATTTCAGGAAGCCGTTGCGCTCATACTGGACGTCGAAAGGCTCCGTGTAGACATAGCCTTGCAGCTTTTGGTTGAGCCTTTGGATGTCGGTCTGATACTTAAAGCACCACGAGATGTCGTTGTCACCGCCGTTGGACGGCACGCCGCCATACTCGGAGTTGAAGAACGGATCACCGTCTTGGGTATAGGCGGAGGCGGCGCCCCAGCGCGCCATGTTGTTTGTGGAGCCGATGTACAGGCCGTTTAAGTAGCCCAAAAACTCGTTCCGGGCGCCGGACCAACTGCCGGGGTACATGTGGAACGTGTGGAGGTCCGTGGGCTGGAGATGGTCCCGGTTGCACGGCGACATGTCCTCGATGATCCTGCCCGAGGTGTCTTTGCCCTTCACCCTGTCGTAGAGCGAGGCTATCCACGCCGCGTCGTTGGCGCTGGAATTGCTCACGCCCCACGTCTCGTTGAACAGGATGTACGCGACCCTCGACGGGCTGTTGTAGTCTCTGTCGATCAATTCGTCGAGCGAACTCTCGTACAGGGCGCGCCCGGCCGGGTTGGGGTTGCTCGCGGAACCGTTCATCTGCGTACCCTCGGGCATGTCCTGCCAAAACAGCATACCCAGCCTGTCGGCCCAGAGATATTGCAGCGGGTCTTCGATCTTGATATGCTTCCGGATCATGTTGAAGCCGTTGGCGAGCATCTCGGTGATGTCAAACTTGAGCGCCGCCTCGGAGGGGGCGGTGTAAAGCCCTTCTTCCCAGAAGCCCTGGTCGAGCAGCCCCGCCATAAAAATCGGCTTGTTGTTCAGCAGGGTGTACTGATACCGGCCGCTGCCGGTGGCCGGGCTTGTCTCCCAGTAAGCGTTCTGGATCGAGCGCTGGCCGAAATACATGGAGACCTCATCCAAAACGCTCGCGCCCTCCATCAGTTTGACGGTGCCGACATAGAGCACCGGGGCGTCGGGATGCCACAACTGCTGGTCCGGCACCGGGACGACAAAAGTGTCGGGCAGATAGACGTCTTCGCCGGCCGGAACGGCGATTTGTCTCGTCCCGGAGACCGCCGAGGACGGCGACGTCGGGACATACGCGCCCCGCGCGTCGTCCCAGATCTTGCTCTCGAAATCGTAGACAAAGTCAACCGTCTTGCCCGCGCCGCCCAGGATCTTCAGCATAAACTTCGCCGAACCGTCTTTCGGGACGACTCCGTGTGTCAAATCGTTCAGATCTTCATCGACCACGGCGGCCCCGTTGTTGACCAGGGGGTCAACGTGGACATACCCCAGCTGGGTTTTGGAATGGCGCCCTTCCAAGATGACCGACTGCCAGATGCCGGACGTCGCCGTGTAGCCGACGGGGGCATTGGTGCCCTGCTTGCCTATCAGCGCGACAAAGGAGTTCTGGTTCCCCCAATTGCCCGCGTCTATCACCTTGACCGCGACGGAATTTTCCGCGTCCAGCGTCACATAGTCCGTGATGTCAAATTCAAACGGGGTGTAACCGCCGACGTGGCTGCCGACCTCCGTTCCGTTGACATAGACCCAACAGTTGGCATCCACCGCGCCGAACCGTATGTAGACGCGCTTCCCGTCTCCGTATTTTTCGGAAGAAGGCGTGATCACCCTCCGGTACCAGGCGTATCTGTTCACGGCCGTGCCGGGGTGCGCCGTGTCATAGATGCCGGAAGCCGGCGACTGCCAGGGGAACGGAACCATAATGGTCGATTTGTACTGCGCCGGGATCCCGTCTTTCGCAAAGTCCCCGTCCGGCACGTTGTTTCTGTTGTTGAAGAAATCCCACGCGCCGTTCAGGCTCTCCCACGCGTACTCCCTCGCGTAGTCGGGGCGCGGGTATTCAGATCTCGGCACCGCGTTCATGTCTATGTATGAGAAGCTGGGCCCTCTCACTTCCACATCGCCGTCCACGGCGACAAAATAATACCCTCCGGCTTTGAATCCGGCCGGCAGCTCATAGGTGAGCGTGTTGTCCGAAATGGCCGGGCTGCTGACCGTGTCCACCGGGTTTTGCTTGTACGTGTCGCTGTCCCGGTAAACAACCAGCTTTGCGGACGGTCTGAAATCGGCGACGTTCAGGCGGATTGTGCCGGACTGGATGTCGGATGTGTCTATCGCCGTCATCGCGGGCGGGTTGGGGAAACCGCTGTCCAGGCAGAAATTCGCCGCGGGGATCACCGCGTTCGTGACATTGCCGGAACCGCCGGTCGTCGTCCAGCGGATCCGCGCGAACGCCCCGCCGTAGCCTTGGCAATACTCCATCTTAAACGGGTACCACTGGCCCCCTTCCAGCGTGACGGCCGTCAGGTTATGCCCATAAGCATTGCTGCCGGAATCCCATGATCCGGTCCACCAATCGACGACCTTTGTGTCGCCTATCCACACCCTGCACGTGTCGTCCGTGGCCGTCTGGACGGTCACGGTCTTGGTGCCGGTGCCCGGACATAGGACCCAGCCGGTCCAGCGCACGGCCACATACTCCGAACGGCCGCACCGCGCGGCCAGCGTCGGCAGAATGTCCGTATAGTTGATGTTCGGCTCGACGGTCGTCGTCAGATAGGAGGAAAACAGCTTGTCGCTTCCCACATAGTCGGCCGTGTAATAGTCCGCGCGAAGCCCCGGCCTGGATGTGTCCGGTCCGCCCGCGTCCAACATGGCGGACGTGTGCGGGAGCAGGGAAAAGGCAAAAGAAAAGACCAGAAGAAAAACCGCGAATTTCCGTAACATATGCGCACCTCCATCAAGCGGGTTTTGCCCGCGAATCACGATTGATGATTTGTACATCGGGTGGTTCGGCCACCCCCCCGCCGGCGTTTTGTTCGTTCCATTTATATCTATATCATAAGAATTTTTGAAAAACAAGGGATTCTATTTGCTATTTTTTGATAAAAAAGGTGTTTTTTATGACCTCAAGCCACCGCCCCCCTGAGAATGCGCGCCCAACACACCCAACGCGGCGCGCAGCCGCAGGCGAAAGCCCGGCCGAGGGGTTGACGACGCCCAAAAAAGAACACCGTCAAATCTTGCGATTTGACGGTGTTCTTTTTTGGCACGCCCGGAGGAATTCGAATCCCCGACCTACCGCTTAGGAGGCGGTCGCTCTATCCTGCTGAGCTACGGGCGCTCATCGGTTGCATATAGGAAATGGAATGCGCTATGACAGCGGCCCGGACGAACCTGCCGGCCCATTGGGCGTCGTCCCGGGGCATTGGCATCAGGGGGCTTCCGGCCCTTTGGGGCGGGTGAGCGTCACCGAGACGACTTCGGGGCGGTTGAAGAGACGCACCGGCCAGCCGCCCACGCCGCTCAGGCCCCGGCTCGTCACCATAGCCGTCGCGCCCTCCCGCGTGACGCCGGAGGTGTGCCGCGGAAACAACACGCGCCCGGGGCCTATGAGACCGTCTGTAAACGGAAGGCGGATGACCCCGCCGTGGGCGTGCCCGGTGAACACCACATCGACGCGCTGGGAGACATATTCCGAAAACCGGTCATACCGGTGGCTGAGCATCACCAAAAACGGATCCTCGCCGCGCCGCGCCAGCGCCGTCACCTCCGGCATCGCCGGTTGCGTGCGCGGGCCGTTCGGATCCATGAGGCCGACCAGGCAAATCTGCTCGCCGCCCCGCGAGAGGAAGAGATAGTCGTTGTCCAGGTAGACAACGCCGGTCTCCCGCAGCACCGGGCGCAAACGGTCCACAATACGGCCGGCCCACTCGTGGTTGCCTGTCACATAGTAGACGGGCGCGACCGCCATGAGGCCCCGGCAGAGCGCTTCCATGCGGGGCAGCTCCTCGGCGCGCTGGACAAAATCCCCCGTCAGCACAATGATGTCCGGCTTCTGACGCCGCGTCATCTCCACAAGGTCCCGGTTCTCGGGCCCAAATTCGGCGGCGTGCCAGTCGGAGAGATGGACAATCCGAAACCCGTCGAAGGCCGCGGGCAGGCGCGCGCACGCCAACGTGTATACGCTGAGCTCCAGCACGGTGTTGCTGACGACAAGGTCGGCGGCCAAAAAGAGCGCGGCGCAGAGCAGCAAAATCGGCGTCCGGCGCACGCGCCCCCGGCGGCGCGGCGGTGTGGCGGTGTTCATGGACATTTCCCGCCCGGGGCTCCGGCGTCCGGCACGCCGCCCGCCCCCGGACGTCTCCTCATTTTTTGTTCCGGATGAAGATCAGTTTGCCATTATTTTCCAATAAATTGTCCCTAAAATCCATCTCGATGCTCTCGATGGCGTCGATGAGGAGCGTCAATTTTTTGTAGCCGTAGTTGCGCGCGTCAAAATCCGGCTGCTTTTTGCTGATCAGGTTGCCCACCCCGCCCAGGTAGGCCCACCCGTCGTCGCCGGCCACGTCGTCGATGGCGGTGGTGATGAGATCGACGATCTCCTCGGGGATCTGATTGGCCGGGGGCGCCTTGGCCGACGCTTTGGGCGCCTTCACGGGCTTCGGCTGGCTCTCCGGCCCGACCAGAGGCAGCGCCGCTTTGGCCTTGGTCTTTTTCTTTTCGCCGCCGATGATCTCGATATACAGGAACTTGTCGCAGGCCACAATGAACGGATTGGGCGTCTTCTTCTCGCCAAACCCGAACACCTTCATGCCGGCCTCCCGCAAGCGGGTGGCCAGCCGGGTAAAGTCGGAGTCGGAGGAGACGATGCAAAACCCGTCCACCCGCCCGGAATATAAAATATCCATAGCGTCGATGATCATCGCGGAGTCCGTCGAGTTCTTGCCCGTTGTGTAGCCGTACTGCTGGATGGGTGTGATGGCGGTCTCAAGCAGCGGCTTCTTCCAGCCCGTCAGATTGGGAGACGTCCAGTCGCCATATATGCGCTTGACGGTCGGCGTGCCGTATACGGCGATCTCTTCCATGATTTCCTTGAGTTGGCGGCGCGGCGCGTTGTCGGCGTCGATCAGCACCGCCAGTCTCAATTCGTCCTGCTTTTGCATATTTACGGCCATTCCTTTCACACTGCGCGCATCCGCGGCGCGGCGCGTATCTTCTATTTCTATTGTACACCCTCTTGTCAACAGGACATGTTGAGGGGAAATCTGCATTTGGTTCGGGATTTTCTCACAGGTCCATCTTGACCGGCCTCCCCCATCGGGGGTACAATAAGAAAGATCATGGACGGGGACCGCGCGGGCCGGACTCTCGACGACCGGGCCGCCATGTACCCGGGTTCGACCCGGGTCCAACCCCACACGGCGGAGCCGAACAAAAGACGGAGGTTATGGCAGCATGGCGGTAAAATTTATTTTTGTGACAGGCGGCGTGGTGTCCGGCCTGGGGAAGGGCATCACGGCGGCCTCGCTGGGGCGGCTCCTCAAGGCCAGGGGTCTGCGCGTGACACTGCAAAAGTTCGACCCCTATCTCAATGTGGACCCCGGCACGATGAGCCCTTACCAGCACGGCGAGGTTTTTGTCACCGACGACGGCGCCGAGACCGATCTGGACGTGGGCCACTACGAGCGCTTCATCGACGAGAGCCTCAGCGTAAATTCCAACGTCACGGCCGGCAAGGTCTATTGGTCCGTACTCTCGCGCGAACGCTCGGGCGATTTTTTGGGGGGCACCGTACAGGTGATCCCGCATATCACAAACGAGATCAAAGACCGCATCTACCGCGTGGGCCGCGACGGCGCGGACGTGGTGATCACCGAGATCGGCGGCACGGTGGGCGACATCGAGTCCCAACCCTTTTTAGAGGCCATCCGCCAGGTGTCGGTCGATGTGGGCAAGGAGAACGTGCTCTACGTCCACGTGTCGCTCATCGTCCATCTGCCCGGCTCCCACGAGGCGAAATCCAAACCCACCCAGCACTCCGTCAAAGAGCTCCTGAGCCTCGGCATTCAGCCCGACATCATCGTCTGCCGCACAGAACACGCGCTGAGCCGCGACATTCGCAGCAAGATCGCGCTGTTTTGCAACGTGCCTTCCGAGTGCGTGATCGAAAACCGCAACGCCGACTCGCTCTACCAGGTGCCGCTGATGCTGAAAGACGAGGGCTTCGACGCGGTGGCCTGCCGCCGGTTGGGCCTGCCGCCGGTCACCCCGGACCTCACGCAGTGGCAGGAGACCGTAAACCGGCTCTCCTGCTGCCAGCGCACGGTGACGATCGGCCTCATCGGCAAGTACGTGGCGCTGCGCGACGCCTACCTCAGCGTGGCCGAGGCGCTGGGGCACGCCGGCATCGAAAACGGCGTGTGCGTGGACATCCGATGGATCAACTCGGAGGAGATCACGCCGCAAAACGCCGACGATCTGCTTGCCGGGCTGGACGGCATCCTTGTCCCGGGCGGGTTCGGCGACCGCGGCATCGACGGCAAAATCCTCGCCGCGGGCTATGCCCGCGTTCGAAACGTCCCCTATTTCGGCATCTGCCTCGGGATGCAGATGGCGGTCGTTGAGTTTGCCCGCTCCGTCTGTGCTCTGGCGCGGGCACATTCGACGGAACTCGACCCGGAGACGCCGCACCCGGTGATTTACCTCATGCCGGAGCAGCAGTACGTCGTCAAAAAGGGCGGCACCATGCGCCTTGGGCTGTACACCTGCCGGCTGGAACCCGGTACGCGCGTCAGCGAATGTTACGGGAACATCGAGGCGGTGGACGAACGCCACCGCCATCGCTACGAATTTAACAACGAATACCGCGATGTCGTGGAACAACACGGGATGAAGCTCTCCGGCCTCTCCCCCGACCGTTTTCTCGTCGAGACCATCGAGCTGCCGGACCACCCGTGGTTTGTGGGGGTGCAGTTCCACCCGGAATTCCGCTCCCGGCCCGGCCGGCCGCACCCCCTGTTTTTCCGGTTTATCGAAGCGGCCAAGAAGCATTCTCTGGGCAGCCAGGGCTGAGCGGCCGCGGGCCGGGCCCGCTCCGGCCTTCGGCCGGCGGGCGCCGGGTTCGCTCCGTTTGGCGTTTAGCAGTGCTCCACGTCCGACACGACAAACTCCCGGACTCTCTCGCGAAACGCCAGGCCTTCCTCCTCGGTGCCGTGGACTTCAACGAGGATGGGTTTTGCCAGTTCGACGCTGAACAGCCCCATGATGGACTTCGCGTCGATGATGTAACGCCCGGACAGGATATCGATATCAACGGGCTGATCGCATGCCGCCGTTACGAAGGTCTTCACGTCGTTGATGGAGGACAGCAATACATGAAAATAATACTTCAAAACGTTCACTCCTTTTCCGTCGCACCTGTCTTTGGCCCGTTAGACGGGACATGTCTTTTATTATACGCACATCGCGCGCAAAAGGCAACGTGTTTTTTGACGGCGCGCCCAAAAATTGCCGGGGCCGAACGATGAAAGTGGCGCTCTGCACCCTCGGTTGCAAAGTCAACCAATGGGAGACAGGCGCGCTGACGCAGCTCCTGCGCGCGCGCGGGCACGACGTCGTCCCCTGGGAGGCGCCGGCCGACGCCTATGTGGTCAACACCTGCACGGTCACCGCCGTCAGCGACCAAAAGTCGCGCCGTATGATCAGACGGACACGCCGGGAACACCCCGGCGCGTTGCTCTGCGTATGCGGCTGCCTGCCGCAGTCCGACCCCGAGGCCGCCTTGGCCGTCGCCGACATCGATCTGCTGACAGGGTCCGGCGACCGCGCCGGCTTTGTAGACCGGCTCGAGGCGCTGTACGCCCACCGGGTGCGGACCGTCGCGGTGGACGACGCCGCCCGGCGCACGCGGTACGAGCAGCTGCCCGGCGGCGGCGCGGGCGGACGCACGCGCGCCCTGCTCAAGGTGCAAGACGGCTGCGACAACCGCTGCGCCTACTGCATCATCCCCTCCGTGCGCGGCCCGGCGCGCTCGCTGCCGCTCGAAGCCGCCGCCGCGGAGGCCGCCCGGCTGGCCGGCGAGGGCTACCGCGAACTTGTGATCACCGGCATCGAGATCTCCTCTTACGGCCGCGACCTGCCGCCCGGCGCCGGGCTCCCGTCGCTCGTCGAGACGGTCTGCCGCGCGGCGCCCTCCCTGCGGGTGCGGCTCGGCTCTCTGGAGCCCCGCATCCTGGACGCGGAGACGACGGCGCGGTTCGCGGCGCTGCCCAATCTGTGCCCCCACTTCCACGTGTCGTTGCAGAGCGGCTGCGACGAAACCCTGCGGCGCATGGGCCGCCGGTACGACACGGCGCTCTGCGCCGGCGCGTTCGCCCGGCTGCGGGCGGCCCTGCCCGGCTGCGCGGTCACGGCGGATCTCATTGCGGGCTTCCCCGGGGAGACGGAGGCGGAGTTTGCCGATACGCTCTCGTTCATCGAGGCGTGCGCCTTTTCGGGGATGCACATCTTCCCCTATTCGCGCCGCCCCGGCACGCCGGCGGCCGACATGCCGGGGCAGCTGCCCCGGTCGGAGAAACGGCGCCGGGCGGCCCTGGCCGGCCGGCTGGCCGCCCGGATGGGCGACGCCTACCGGGGCGGCTGCGTGGGGCGCACCGTCCGGGTCCTTTTTGAGACGGAGGCGGACGGCGTGTCCGCCGGGCACGCGGAAAACTACCAGCTCGTCCGCTGCGCCGCCGCCGGTCTGCGCGGACAGCTGCGCCCCGTCCTCATCACAGCCGTCTCAGACGGCGCGTTGGTGGGACAACTGACCGCCGAGTGAATAAATTCCATTATTTTCCTTTTATCGTAGGAGGGTGTCATGAACGTATATCGGTGCTATGTAGAAAAAAAACCGGGTTTCGACGGAGAGGCCCAGGCGCTCTTGGCCGATTACCGAGGGTTCTTGCGTCTTCGCACGCTGCGCGGCGTGCGGCAGTTCCACCGGTACGACATTGAGGGGATCGACGAGGCCACCTACGCGGCGGCGCGGTCGGTTGTCCTGTCTGAGCCGGTGTGCGACAACCTCTACGAGGAGACGCTGCCGCCGCTGCCGGATACCGTACGGCTGCTGGCCTATGAATCCCTGCCCGGGCAATACGACCAGCGGGCCGACTCCTGCGCCCAGTGCATCCAGATGATCACGGGCGGCGAGAGGCCCCTGGTGCGCACGTCGCGCGTGCTGGCGCTGGACGGCATCTCGCCGGAGGAACTGGCCGTCCTCGCCGCCTATGTGATCAACCCCGTCGAATGCGGCGAAGCCCCGATGGAAAAGCCCGCGACACTGCGCCGGTCACTCGAACCGCCCGCGCCGGTGGCTGTCCTCGACGGTTTCACCGCGCTGGGCGAGGCGGGCCTTTCGGCGCTGCACGCCGCCCACGGCCTCGCAATGGACATGGCGGACCTGCTGTACCTCCAGGCGTACTTTCGCGCCGAGGAACGCGACCCCACGGTGACGGAGCTCAAAGTGGTGGACACATACTGGTCGGACCACTGCCGCCACACAACGTTCCACACGCATCTGAGCCGGGTCGCCATCGGCGACGCCCGTGTGCGGCAGGCCTACGACGCCTACTTGGCGGTGCGGCGGGAGATCTACGGCGCCGGGGCCAAAAACCGTCCGGTGACCCTGATGGACATCGCCACCTGCGGCACGAAATGGCTGAAGAAGCGGGGCCGCCTGCCCCATTTGGACGATTCGGCCGAGGTGAACGCCTGCACGGTGCGCGTGCGGGCCGACGTGGACGGGCGCGAGGAGGACTGGCTCCTGCTGTTCAAAAACGAGACGCACAACCACCCCACGGAGATCGAACCCTTCGGCGGCGCGGCCACCTGCATCGGCGGCGCGATCCGCGACCCCCTTTCGGGGCGGGCCTATGTGTACCAGGCGATGCGCGTGACCGGCAGCGGCGACCCGCGCGCGCCGGTGTCCGACACCCTGTCCGGCAAGCTGCCACAGCGCAAGCTGACCGTCACGGCCGCGGCCGGTTACTCGTCCTACGGCAACCAGATCGGCGTCGCCACGGGCCTCGTGCGGGAGATCTACCACCCCGGCTATCTCGCCAAGCGCATGGAGTTGGGCGCGGTGGTGGCGGCGGCGCCCGCCGGAGCCGTCGTTCGGGAGACGCCCGCGCCGGGTGACCTGGTGATCCTGCTGGGGGGCCGCACCGGCCGGGACGGGATCGGAGGCGCCACGGGTTCCTCCAAGAGCCACAACACGCAGTCCGTCTCGGACTGCGCCGCCGAGGTGCAAAAGGGCAACGCCCCCGAGGAGCGCAAGCTGCAACGGCTGTTCAAAGACCCCGACGTCACGCGTCTCATCCGCCGCTGCAACGACTTCGGCGCGGGCGGCGTCGCCGTGGCCGTCGGCGAACTGGCCGACGGACTTCTCATCCGGCTGGACCGGGTGCCCAAAAAGTATGAGGGGCTGACCGGCACGGAACTCGCGATCTCGGAGTCACAGGAGCGCATGGCGGTCGTCGTGTCGCCCGGCGACGCCGCGCGGTTCATCGCAGCGGCCGAAGCGGAAAACCTGGAGGCCACCGTCGTCGCCGAGGTAACGGAATCGCCCCGGCTTGTGATGGAACACGAAGGCCGCGTGATCGTGGACCTCGCGCGCGCCTTCTTGGACGCCAATGGCGCGGCGCGGCGGGCCTCGGTGCACGTCGCCCCCACGCCGCCGCGGTCCGGCCCCGCGCCGGATGCCGACGAACTGGCGGAGCGGCTGCTGCTGCTCGTCTCCGACCTCAATTTTTGTTCGCAAAAGGGTCTGGTGGAGCGGTTCGACAACACCGTGGGCGCGGGCTCCGTGCTCATGCCCCACGGAGGCAAGCACCGTCTCACCCCCACGCAGGTCATGGCGGCGCTGCTGCCGGTGCCGGTCGGGCACACCACCGGCACGGCCAGTGTGATGAGCCACGCGTTTGACCCGTATCTCTCGGAAAGCGATCCGTTCGACGCCGCGCGGCGGGCGGTGATCGAATCGGTGGCCAAGCTGGCAGCCGCCGGGTGTTCCCACCGGGAGGCCTATCTCACACTGCAGGAATATTTCCCGCGGCTGCGCGGGGACGCGGACCGGTGGGGTCTGCCCTTCGCCGCGCTGCTGGGCGCCTTTGAGACCCAATGCGCGCTGGGCGTCGCCGCCATTGGGGGCAAGGATTCGATGTCCGGGTCGTTTTTAGACTTGGACGTACCGCCCACGCTGGTCTCGTTCGCCGTCGCGCCGGGCCGGGCGGCGGATCTTCTCTCCCCCGAATGGAAGGGCGCCGGGCACCCGGTGAGCCTGCTGTGCGCGCCGGCCGGCATCGGAGGCCCGGACTACCGGGGCCTCGCCGCCCTCTGGGACCGCTTTCACGCGCTGTGCGCCGAGGGGCGGATCCTGTCCGCCTGGGCGCTTGAGACCGGCGGCACGGCCGGCGCGCTGTGCATGATGAGCCTCGGCAACGGCGTCGGCTTCGAGGCCGCGCCGGAGACCCAAAAATACGATTGGTTCGCCCGGCACTCCGGCGCGCTCGTCGTCGAGAGCGAAACGCCCCTCGAGGGCGCACAGCTGCTCGGCCATACGACAGACACGGGCAAACTCGTCATCGGCGCCACCGTTTTGCCGCTCTCCGCGCTGCGCGCGGCCTGGGAGGCGCCGCTGGAACACGTCTTCCCCACCCGCGTGCCGGATACAACAGAGACAGACACCCCGGCAGACATCAAAGCAGACGCCGAAGCAGACGCCGGGACAGGCGCCGGGGCGGACCCGCAACCCGGCGCCGGTGAAGCGCCGGAGTGCGCCGCCGTCACATACGGCGCGCGCGCGATGCTGCGGCCCCGCACCAAGCCCGGGCGGCCCCGCGCCGTCGTCCCCGTCTTCCCGGGCACCAACTGCGAATACGACACCGCCCGCGCGCTGTCGGAGGCGGGGGCGGACCCGGAGCTGGTTGTGGTGCGCAACCTGACGCCGGCGGCGCTGGCCGACTCGGAACAGGCCATGAACCAAGCGCTGCGCCGCGCGCAGATGCTGGTGCTGCCGGGCGGGTTCTCCGCCGGCGACGAACCGGACGGCTCGGGCAAATTCATCGCCGCTTTCTTCCGCAGCCCGCGCCTGTCCGACGCGGTCCGCGCGCTGCTCTACCAAAACGACGGGCTCATCCTCGGCATCTGCAACGGATTCCAGGCGCTCATCAAGCTCGGCCTCGTCCCGTTTGGGGACATCCGCCCCCCCGAAGAAGCCGACTGCACGCTGACGTTCAACACAATCGGCCGCTACCAGTCCCGCTATGTGACGACGCGCGTGGCCTCCGTGCTGTCGCCGTGGCTGCGGCACTGCGAACCGGGCGACACGCACACCATCGCCGTGGCGCACGGGGAGGGGCGTTTTGTCGCCTCGCCGGTGGCGCTGGAGCGTCTCATCTACAGCGGACAGGTGGCGTTTCAGTACTGCGACCCGGACGGGCGCGTCTCGATGGACATCGCCCACAACCCAAACGGCTCCCTGCTGGCCGTCGAAGGGATCACAAGCCCCGACGGTCGGGTCCTCGGCAAGATGGGCCACACGGAGCGGGCCGGTCAATATCTGGCCAAAAACATCCCCGGCGAAAAGGCACAGCCTCTCTTCGCCGGCGGCGTGGATTATTTCCGTTTGTGACGCCGCCCCGGCACGCGGGACGCATGACAAGCATCGGTTTACGGAGGGTATATGAAAGTAACGGCCATACATAGCAAGCCGCTCGGCAGCACGCACGCGGTCGCGGGGATGCTGCTTGGCGAAATCAAGAAATCGAGCCCCGACGCAGAAGTCAGAGAGTTCGTTGTCGCGGGTTTCAAGCCCTGCGCGGGGTGTTTTTCCTGTTTTTCCAAAGGCGAGGAACACTGCCCGCACTACGGTGATGTCCACCCGATCATCACGGCCATTGAGGAATCCGACGTTGTGATACTCGATTGTCCGACGTATTGCCTGGGCATATCAGGCGCGATGAAATCTTTTCTCGACCATCTCGGCTATCGGTGGTTCGCGCATAGGCCGCACCCGTCGATGAAGCACAAAATCGGAGTCGCCATCTCCACAACGGGCACCCTGGGCGCGAAAGCGGTCACAAAAGCGCTGAAAAGCCAGTTCTTCGGCTTGACCGCGGCCAAATGCTACCGGCTTTCGTTTTCGGTCGCGGGATTCGACTGGAACGACGTAAAAGACAATAAGAAGCGGAAAATCGCGCGCGCGGTTCAAAAAACAGCGCGCAAGGTTGCCGCCGGATCCGGCAGGGCAAACCGGAGCCTATATCTGCGCTTTATTTTGCGAGCCATGCGGATTGTGCAGAGCAAAAACGACTGGTTCCCGCTCGACAAAGCGTGGTGGCAAAAACAAGGCTGGATCGGCACCTGACAGCCGCTTCGCCCGCGGTGTATGCGGTGATGTTGGACATGCCGCGCAGAACAGCGCAACCGTTGCCATTGCTTCGGTTGCGCTGTTTTATGCGGTCAAACCCATTATATGGTAAATATTTACATAAATGCCTTATTTTCTATAGGAGAAAGCGTCGTTACGCATTATAGACAATGCGATAAGAATGTGCTATAATAATCTCAGGTAATTATCATTTTCCACCTTTATCTACAATTTTCATTCAGAAAAGAGGTTTCTTTCATGCGCAAAATCAAGGTGGTCCAGTATGGATGTGGCAAGATGGCCAAATACACCCTCCGCTACCTTTATGAGGTCGGCGCGGAGATCGTGGGGGCGATCGACGTGAACCCCGACATCGTGGGGATGGACGTGGGCGACTATGCGGAACTGGGCTTCAAGCTGGGCGTCCCGATCCGCAGCGACGCCGACGCGGTGCTCGACGAGTGCGATGCCGACGTGGCCGTTCTCACCCTGTTCAGCTTCATGAACGACGTCTACCCGCACTTCGCGCGCTGCGCCCAGCGGGGTATCAACGTGGTGACGACCTGCGAGGAGGCCATCTACCCCTGGACGACGGCCTCGGCTATCACCAACAAACTGGACAAGCTGGCCAAGGAGACCGGCTGCACGATCGTCGGCTCCGGGATGCAGGACATCTTCTGGGTCAACCTGGTCGCGCTGGTGGCGGCCGGCACGCACCGGATCGACAAGATCGAGGGCGCGGTCAGCTACAATGTGGAGGACTACGGCCTGGCGCTCGCCCAGGCCCACGGCGTGGGCCTCACGCCCGAACAGTTTGAAAAAGACATCGCCCACCCCGAGACGCTGGAGCCCTCCTATGTGTGGAATTCCAACGAGTCCCTCTGCGCCAAGATGGGCTGGACGATCAAGTCCCAAACGCAGAAATGCGTGCCCTATTTTTACGACAAGGACCTGCGCTCCGAGACCTTGGGCAGCGTGATCCCGAAGGGGCATTGCATCGGCATGAGCGCCGTCGTCACCACAGAGACCTTCCAAGGGCCGGTGATCGAGACCCAATGTATCGGCAAGGTGTACGGCCCCGACGACGGGGATATGTGTGACTGGAAGATTCTCGGCGAACCGGACACCGTCTTCTATGTCCAAAAGCCCGCCACGGTGGAGCACACCTGCGCGACCATCGTAAACCGCATCCCCTCCGTCCTCAACGCGCCCGCCGGCTATGTCACGGTGGATGAACTGGCGGAGATCGCCTACGCCGCCTATCCGCTGCATTTCTACGTCGAATGATCCGCCGGCCGGTTTGACAAAATCAAAGGCCGGTTCCGCTTCGCACGGGCGAAACGGAACCGGCTCTTTTTGCCGGGATCTTGTTTCCTGCATCATGCAGGCAAGCGACGCCGCCGCTTTAGAGGCCTTCCGCGAGGAGGGCGCATACGGCTTCGGCGTGGGCGGCCGGGTCTTCGACAGGCAGGCCCTCGACCAGGCGCGCCTGGTTGTAAAGGATCTCCGTCACCGTCTTCAGCTTGTCGGAGTCCGCTCCGTGGAGCCGGTCCAGCGCGGCGAACAGCGGGTGCGCGGCGTTGAGTTCCAGCACCTTCTGCGCGGCCACTTTGTCTGGCGTCGGCATGGCGTTTAACACCTTTTCCATCTCAATCGACACCTCGCCCCGGCTGGTGAGACAGGCCGGGTGGCTCTTCAGCCGGCCGGAGAGTGTCACGTCGGCCACTTTGCCGTCCAGCGCGTCCTTCATAAACCGGAGCATCTCCGCGTGCGTGCGCGTCTGTTCCTCGGCCTGTTTTTTCTCCTCCTCGGTGGTGAGATCCAGGCCGCTCGCGGATACGGACTGGAATTTCTTGTCCGCGAACGTCCCAAAGACCCGCAGCACAAACTCGTCCACGTCGTCGGTCAGGTAGAGAATGTCGAACCCGCGCTCGCGCACGAGTTCCGTCTGCGGCATCCGGTCGAGGGCCGCCACGCCGGCGCCCGCCGCGTAGTAGATGACCTCCTGCTCCTCCTTCATGGACTCCACATACTCCGCCAGGGTGATCCGCTTCTTCTGCGCGGCGGAATAAAACAGCAGCAGTTCCTGCAACAGCTCCCGGTTCTCGCCAAAGCCGGTGTAGGCGCCCGCTTTGAGCTGCAAACCAAAGGATTCGAAGAACGCGTCGTAAGTCTCGCGTTCCTCGCGCAGCATCTTGAGCAGCTCGTTTTTGATGCGCTTCTCGAGGCCCGCGGCGATCACTTTGAGCTGCCGGTCGTGCTGGAGCATCTCGCGCGAGATGTTGAGGGAGAGGTCCTGCGAATCCACAAGGCCGCGTACAAAGCTGAAGTGGTCGGGCAGCAAATCGGCGCACTTCTCCATGATCATCACACCGGACGAATACAGCGCCAGCCCCTTCTCGAACTCCTTGGTGTAGTAGTTGTACGGCGCCTGCTTGGGGATGAAGAGCAGCGCGTGGTAGGTGGCCAGGCCCTCGTTCGCCGCGTGGATCACGCGCAGCGGGGGTGTGAAGTCGTAGAATTTATCCCGATAAAACTGATGGTACTCCTCTTCGGTGACCTCGCTCCGGTTCCGGCGCCAAAGAGGCACCATGCTGTTGACGGTCTCCGTCTCCACAACGGTCTCATATTCGGATTCGGAGCCCTCTTTGAGACGGCTGTGCTCCAGATCCATCCGAATCGGGTAACGGATGTAGTCGGAATACTTTCGAACCAACTCCGCCAGGCGCCGCGTCTCCAAAAATTCGTCGTAGTGCTCGTCCGGCTCGTCCTTTTTTACGGTGAGCACGATGTCCGTACCGACCTCCGCCTTCTCGCAGGGCTCGATCATGTACCCCTCGGCGCCGCGCGAATGCCAGCGCCACGCCTCATCGGCCCCATACGCGCGCGAGGACACGCTGACCTCAGCGGCCACCATAAACGCCGAGTAAAATCCGACCCCAAACTGGCCGATCACATTCAGATCGTCCAGCTTTTCCGCGTTTTCGCGGCGAAAATCCAACGTGCCGCTCCGGGCGATGACGCCCAGGTTCTGCTCCAGCTCGTCTTTCGTCATGCCGACGCCGTTGTCCGACAGCGTGATCTGCCGCTCCGCCTTGTCCACCGTCAGCCTGATCTGAAAATCCTCCCGGGTCTTGCCCACGTTCGGGTCCGTCAGCGACTGAAAATAGAGCTTGTCGATCGCGTCGCTCGCGTTGGAGATGAGCTCCCGCAAGAAGATCTCCTTGTGTGTGTAGATCGAGTGGATCATCAGATCAAGCAGCCGCTTCGACTCGGACTTGAACTGTTTGACAGCCAATTGCCTCACTCCTCTTCCTGGCCCCGCGCGCCCGACCGCCGTCCGGCCCCGGGGGCTTCTGTGGTTTGGCACTCTCTTGGCGCGAGTGCCAATACTATTGTATCCAATTTGGCGAAAAATGCAAGAGAAAAAATTTAACCCGCCGCGCGGCGGCACACGAGATTGACAATTTCGTGCCGGTCATGGATAATAGAGAGGCGGCGCACACGCCGCGAGATCGTCAGAGAACCGCCCGGATCCCCCGCGAAATCGGACCGCCGGACTTGCGGCGCGAGGCGATCGCGTCAAAAAGCGAACGGGCGGGTACAGTCCGGCGTTCCCGCAGAGAAAGGAAGTCTTGTCTGTGGCTGTCATACGGCCCTTCGGGGCACTTCGATACAACTACGACCGGGCCGGCGCGGCGGAGACGCTGTGCTGCCCGCCCTACGACGTCATTCCTCCCGATACACAGGCGGCGATGGAGCGAAAGAACCCATACAACGCGATCCGGCTGGAGCGCCCGTTGGGGGACGACCGGTATGCCGAGGCCGGCCGGCGCCTGCGCGCCTGGCTGCGCGACGGCGTGCTGTACCGCGACCCGGCCCCGGCCTACTACGCCTACCGGCTGTCGTTTGACGACCGGGGCACGCCAAACGCCGTCCACGGCTTCTTTGCCGGGGTGCGCCTCACGGACTTCGCGGCCGGCGTCGTGCTGCCCCACGAGGAGACGCTCTCCAAAGACAAATCCGACCGTTTCTCGCTGATGGAACACACGCTGTGCAACATCAGCCCGGTGTACGGGCTCTATGAGGACGGCACGCACGCGGCGGAGGCGGTGCTGGCGGCGGCGACGGATACGCCGCCCGCCGTGCGCTTCACGGATTCGGAGGGCGTGACCCATGAGATGTGGCCCGTCACGGCGCCGGAGGCCCAGGCGGCGCTCACGGCGGCGCTGGCGCCGGAACGGATCTTGATCGCCGACGGGCACCACCGCTACGAGACGGCGCTCGCCTTTCGGGACGCGCGCCGGGCTCTCGACCCGTCCCTTCCGCCGGAGGCGCCCTCCGACTACATCATGATGATGCTGGTGAACCTGCACCACCCCGGCCTGGTGGTCTGGCCCACACACCGGTTGGTGCGGGGCCTGCCGTCCTTCTCGGCGGAGGACACGCTGGCGCGGCTGGCCGGCGCCTTTGAGATCACACGCGGCGCGGACCCTGAGGGGATAGAGGCCGCGTTAGCGGCGCGCCCGCACACGGTGGCGTTCTGCGCCGGCCACGAGACGGCGCTGCTCACGCTCCGCGACGCAAACGCGCCGGCCCGCCTGCTGCCGGACCGGAGTCCGGATTACCGCGCGCTGGACGTGACGCTGCTGCACACGATGATCCTGGAGCCGCTGTTCGGCATCGACCGGAACAACATGGCCCGCCAGGAAAATCTCGTCTACACGCGCAGCCTGGAGGAGGCGCTGCGCGGCGCGCGTACCGGGGCCTTCCAGTGCGCCTTCCTGCTCGCCCCCACGCCGGTCTCCGCCATCGGGCGCGTCGCCGGAGCCGGGGAACGTATGCCGCAGAAGTCCACCTACTTTTACCCGAAACTCACAACCGGACTCGTGATTCATCCGCTGTCAATCGATATATAATTGATAGCCGCAAAGCGGCTATCAATTATAAGAAATGGAGGCGGTTTGTGTGCCTGTGAATCCCATGTCTTACTTGCTGAAGGGCGGCCGGGTCATTGATCCGGCGTCAGGCTTTGACCGCGTGGCCGATGTGTATCTGCGCGACGGTGTGATTGAGGCCGTTGAGGCGCCCGGGAAGATTGCGCCGGTCGGGACATTCGAAACGATCCACGCCGCGGGGCTCGTGGTGGCGCCGGGGCTCATCGACATGCACACGCATCTGCGCGAGCCGGGCGAGACGCACAAGGAGGACATCGCCTCCGGCACCCGCGCCGCCGCTATGGGCGGCGTGACGACGGTGGCCTGTATGCCGAACACCAAGCCGGTGGCCGACACCCCGGACCGGATCGCCTGGATTCGGGCGCGCGCCGCCGACACGGGCGTCGTCAAGGTGCTGCCCATTGCCGCGCTCTCCGAGGGGCAGCGCGGCGAGTGGCTGACCGACGGCAAGGCGCTGCGGCAGGCCGGCGCCGTCGCGCTGAGCGACGACGGCAGGCCGGTGACAAGCGACGTCCTGATGCGCGCGGGGCTCACGGCGGCCGCCGCGCTCCCGCTCCCCGTCATCTCTCACTGCGAACCCGAGACGGCGCAGGCGCTGCGGGACATCGCGCTGGCCGAGGAGACCGGCTGCCCGGTGCACATCGCGCACGTCAGCCGCCGGGAGACGCTGGACGCCGTGCGCGCCGCCCGGACGCGGGGCGTCCCGGTCACCTGTGAGACCTGCCCGCACTACTTTTGGTTCACCGAAGCCGACTTCCGGCGGATCGGCGCGAACGCGAAGATGAACCCGCCGCTGGCGGCGGAAGAGGACCGCGCGGCCATCCTCCAGGGCTTGGTCGACGGGGACATTCAGGCCATCGCCTCCGACCACGCGCCGCACCACCCCAGCGAGAAGTCCGGCCCCCTGGAACGCGCGCCCAACGGCATCGTGGGCCTCGAAACCCTGCTTGCCGCGTCGCTGACGGCCCTGGTCCACACAAAACGCATGGCGCTGCCGGCGCTGCTGCACCGTCTGACCGCCGCGCCCGCCGGCCTGCTGCGCATCCCGGCCGGGCGTCTGACCCCCGGCCACCCCGCGGACCTCACCCTCTTCGACCCGGAGGCCCGCTGGCAGGTGGAAGCGCGCCGCCTGGCCTCCAAATCGCAAAACACCCCCTTCGACGGCATGACACTGCGCGGCCGGGTACTCCACGTCTTCGTGGACGGCGTCGCCGTCGTGAGCCAGGGGCGGCTGTTGGTGTGAATTTTCTACATGCAACGGCAACAGATGCCTTATAAATGTACAAAAAATTGCTATATTTTTACTTTTTTGTTTTGGAGGCGGAATGGCCGTGGCAAAAACTATACAAAAAATGCACATTTACAATTGGCTCAAGCAAAGCCGATTATTTGCATTGTTTGCGGTTGTTGTTATTTCATGTATAATAGTTTTCTCTTTGATTCGACAATCTGATGTGAAGATTGCGCAAGTTGATGGAGAGATTATTTATTTATCAGAAATTGAAGAAGACGTTGTTTTGCAGCATGATGTAATTGCTAGTTCACCAAATGACAACAATATAGATGTGATCATCGACAAGACAATGATTGCATCTGAAAATTCAACCTCTTTTGAACCGCAATATATTTTTCCAATTTATGCCAATATAAATTCGTCTTACCCATTCATTTCATTGTATTTTGACATGAACAATCACCAATATAACCAATGGTCATATGCTGATGTTTGTTCATACTTTAATACTGAGTTTTCTTTTGATTTGCCGTCTGATCTCACGCAAAGCGATAAGCCTTTTTTTGATCAATTTGGAATCGAACATAATCCTACTGCGCTTACTTGGACTGTAATTTATGATCGTTTGAATAATTTAGTGTTCGATAATATAAAATATGAGTATCGGAACATCTGGGAAGACAAGTATATTGCCAATTTGCGAAAGCTGCGCATATCATTCTCTAAATTTGATTACCCTGCAAACTGTGATCCTTACGAATTTGTCGATGCTGAACCAACTTTGGTAAATGGTGTCAGCGTGTATTTTGGTGTCATCAACATTGCGCATTATATGGTCAGAGGTTACAACAATGGACTGTATTTTTTTGTTGAAAGCGATAATTTGTCAGAAGTAGAATTGGTGAATTGCGTAATTTCTGTTGTGAGAACAACACAACGTTTGAGCTTGTTGCCAAGGGAGTGAATCGTTATCACATGTATGATTCGGGTGTCAGAAGTACGTCTGCCGAAGGCCGAGTCGATTTTTTCGGCAGATGAAACAAAAAAACCTATGGGTTCAATCTGACGTGGAAATCAGGATCCTGGATTCGGGCGCGCGCCGCCGACACGGGCGTCGTCAAGGTGCTGCCCATTGCCGCGCTCTCCGAGGGGCGCGCGGCGAGTGGCTGACCGACGGCAAGGCGCTGCGGGACATCGCGCTGGCCGAGGAGACCGGCTGCCCGGTGCACATCGCGCACGTCAGCCACCGGGAGACGCTGGACGCCGTGCGCGCCGTCTGGCCTCCAAATCGCAAAACATGCCCTTCGACGGCATGACACTGCGCGGCCGGGTACTCCACGTCTTCGTGGACGGCGTCGCGGTCGTGAGCCAGGGGCGGCTGTTGGTGTGACTGTCGAAAATCCCGCCCGCCGCCTACGGAAATTTTGCTTGTGAGTGCAACCCACGTTGAGGTATAATGGTATCTGATAGCCGCGCAGCAACCATCAGGTACGGAGGCGCTTACTATGCTGAGCTGGAACGAACTGCATACATACCGTGAGGGCAACCGCATAGAGGCCAAAAAGGCCCTGGGCGGCCTGCCCAAAAGTATATGGGAGACATACTCTGCCTTTGCAAACACGCTGGGCGGATATATTCTGCTTGGCGTCGTTGAGCTGGAGGACAAATCATTTCAAACAGTTGATTTGCCTGATCCGGAAAAGCTGGTCAAGGAGTTTTGGAATCTTATCAACAACAGACAAAAAGTTAGCGTAAATACGTTGACAAACAGGCACGTTCAGATTGTTGAAATTTTAGGCAACCGTATCGTCGTAATAGATGTTCCGCGTGCTGACCGCAGGGACAAGCCGGTTTATGTAGGCGTTGATCCTTTCTCCGGTTCTTATCGCCGCAACGGCGAGGGAGATTATCACTGTACCAAAGATGAAGTCCGCAACATGATGCGTGACCAGTCTGAAATTTCGCAGGATACGCGTGTGCTGGAGCAGCTTGATTTGGATGCTTTTGACTATGAAAGCGTACGTCGTTATCGCACTCGGTTGCAAAATATCCGACCCTACCATGTTTGGGAAAACCTTGAGCCGACCGAGTTTTTGCAAAAGCTCGGCTGCATAGGACGCGACGAAAATGGCAGACTGCATCCCACAGCTGCCGGTGTCCTGATGTTTGGATATGAATATGAGATTGTAAAAGAGAATACGCCAACTATTTTCTGGATTATCAGGAGCACGATGACGAGTCCACACGCTGGACGGATCGCATTGTTTCCAACCTTGGCGATTGGAGCGGAAATATCTTCGATTTTTATTTCCGTGTCTGCCATCGCATTGCCCAGGAGGCCAAAACGCCGTTCAAGCTGGAAGGAATGACACGTGTCGACGATACGCCAGTGCACAGAGCGTTGCGTGAGGCCCTGGCAAATGCGTTGATTCATGCCAATTATTATGACCGCCGCGGGCTTGTTATCCACCGCAGACCACAGAAAATTACCATCGCAAATCCCGGTGGATTCCGTATCAGCGTACATGACGCACTTGTGGGCGGGTTGTCTGATCCACGCAACATAACGCTGGTCAAGATGTTCAATTTACTCAGCATCGGCGAACGTGCGGGGAGTGGCATTCCAAATATATACTCCGTTTGGAGGACGCAAGGCTGGCGAGACCCCGTGCTGGACGAGCAATTCAACCCGGATCGCACGGTTTTAACCCTTACTCTGTCGCCAATCGGCGATAGGAAGACAGGATCGGCGATAGAAGTCGGCGATAGAGAGGCGGAATCGGCGATAGAAAGTGTGGATGCGAAGCAGAAAATCATTGAATACCTCACCGACAATGTTACATGCAAAGCATCGGATATATCGGAGCTGCTCAATTTAAAGCCTTCCCGCACAAGGGATTATCTGGCACAGCTTGTCGCCGAGGATATCCTCATCGCCGAGGGCGTGAACCGTTATCGCACGTATCGCTTGAAATCATAACGCAAGCTTCGCGGAAAGCAGGCCGCTGTTTCAAGAAAATCATGCTCGTCGCCTCCGTTAGTCCGCAGCGAGATCAATTTTCAGTTCATCCATATTATCTTCTTCAATAACGAACTCGCCTGTATCGACATTGTACGTATAAAATCCATTAATATCATCTCCGGAATATGTTATATCAGATAGCCACGAAAAAGCCACGCGTATTCTACAGTCATCAAGCCAATATTGTGGTATACTTTTTGGGTAAAACAGAATATTTTTTGGAGGAGCATCCGGGAACATTGGCTCAAGTTCAACAATCCCTGGCAGTTCCTCTTCGGTCATAGTGAGGGTATCAACAATTAAAGCATGCCCCCATGGTCGAACAGCATAAAATATCGAAACATATCTACAGTTTGGAGACCAAATAAACTCTACTTTGCGGAGTTGAAAGTCCATATTCCATACCGTTTTTTTGCTGTTTACTTCCACAATTCGCATTCCTATAATTGGATTTCCTACGTCCATCGGCAAGCTTGAATCTTCACAATAACCTTCGATAAAATATCTCCCATCCGATGAATAAGTCGTACCGACAACACCCATTTCTTGCGATTCATCGTCAAGCGGTGAAGATGAGGGTGAAGGTGGATGTGAAGGCGACGGCGACGGTGATGGTGATGGCGAAATCTCGTTTTGAATATGAATCGGAGCGTCTGTTGA
>JAIRTA010000110.1 GCA_031255175.1 Oscillospiraceae bacterium
TTGTATTATGTGATTAAAACATGACGTTTTGTAATCACTGATACAGCGGGCAAGTTGGGTGAGGGTATGAATTTTCTCGTGTCCGCCAGCACCGATATCGGTCTCACGAAGGATACGAACCAGGACAGCTTTGTGGTGAAGATCGTCGAGACGCCGCGGGGCGCGATGGTGTTTTCTGTGCTGTGCGACGGCATGGGGGGCCTTTCGAACGGAGAACTGGCGAGCGCCACGATGGTGCACGCGTTCCTCCGGTGGCTGGACAACGACTTCCGGCGGATCTGCCACGCGCCTTTGCAAGACGAGCAGATACGGGCGGAGTGGGAGAAGATCATCGCGCGGGAGAACCGGAAGATCATGGAATACGGACAGCAGCGCGGCATCAAACTGGGCACCACCGTCACCGCCGCGCTGCTGACGGACGAGCGCTACTACATCTTAAATGTCGGCGACACCCGGGCCTACGAGATCGCCGGGGAGTCCGTCCGGCAGATCACGGAGGACCAGACGGTGGCGGCGCGGGAGGCGCGGCAGGGGCGGCTCTCGGACGAGGAGGCGCGCTGCGACCCCAGGCGGAGCATCCTGCTGCAATGCGTGGGCGCCTCCAAGGTGGTGCAGGCCGATCTGTTCTTCGGGGCGACGCGGCGCGGCTGCGTCTACATGCTCTGCACGGACGGATTTCGCAACGAGATCTCCGCGGAGGAGATATTCACCTGCTTCAACCCGGCGGCGCTGGACCGCGCGGACGCCATGAAGCGCAACGCGGAATATCTGATCGGGCTGAACATGCAAAGGCGCGAACGGGACAACATCTCGGTGGTGCTGATCCGCACATATTGACGTTATGCGGGCGCCGCGCGGCGGCTTCCGCGGCAAGGATGTGATCGTCATTTCCAGACAAATACAATTTGTGTGTCCGTGGGACGGCTGGCGCTTTGTGCGCCTACTCGGCCAGGGTACCTACGGAAAGGTGTACCTGGTGGCCAAGCAGGAGTACGGAAACACCTACTACGCGGCCATCAAGCACATCTCCATCCCCGGCGGGGTGAGCCGGGTGGAGGACATCTTCTCCGAGGGGCTGGCCTCCGACGACGCGACGCTCCGCGCCTATTGTTCCCAAGTGCTTGAGACGTTCATCACGGAGATCAACGTGAACGTCGAGCTGCGGGGGCACACCAATTTTGTCTCCTATGACGACCACAAGATCATCCAAAAGACGGACGCCCCGGGGTACGACATCTACATCAAGATGGAGTGCCTCACAAATCTGAACGAATACATGCGCCGCAAACCGCTCATGCTCATCGACGTGCTGTCGATCGGCGAGGACATCGGCAACGCGCTGTCCGTGCTGCAAAAGCGCAAGCTCGTCCACCGGGACGTGAAGCCGGAGAACATCTTTATCAACAACGACGGCGATTACAAGTTGGGAGATTTTGGAATCGTCAGAATCCTGGAGGAGTCGGCCACGCGGATGTCGGCCCGGGGCACGGTGATGTTCATGGCCCCCGAACTGACGCGGCAGGAGCGGGGCGACTACCGGATCGACATTTACTCGCTGGGGCTGGTGCTCTACCGGCTGCTCAACGGGGGCCGCGCGCCCCTTTTGCCGCCGCTGCCCGCGCCGGTCACACATTTTGAATACAACAACGCGCAGGAGATGCGCCTGCGGGGCGAATCCCTGCCGCCGCCCGCCTACGCCGACGAGGCGTTGTCGGAGATCGTGCTGCGGGCGTGCGCCTTCGCGCCGGACGAACGGTGGCAGAGCGCCGCGCAAATGCGGGAGGCCCTGTACGCGTACCGGCTCTCGCTGTCCGCGAAGCAGCAGCAAACCGTATTGCTCAATCTGGCGGTCTCCTCCGCGAACACGCCGGACGGATGCCGGACGGCGGACCACATTCACTTCACCGAGAGCGGCGAATACATCACCGAAGAGACCTGGACCGGCGGCGCCGCCACAACAGGCAGCGCGGAGACCGTGCTGCTCACCGCCTCCACGCCCGCGCCGGGGCCATACACACCGCCCGCCGCCCAAGCGGGCGCATACGCGCAGCCCATTCAACCGCCCGCAGAAGGGGCGTACGCGCAACCCTTCCAAGCGCCCGCAGAAGGCGCATACGCACAGCCCGACCAAGCGCCCGTGGAGAGCGCATACGCGCAACCCGCCCAGGCGTACGCGGAGGGCGCATACACGCAGCCCGACCAAGCGTACGCGGATGGCGCAGACGCACAGCCCGTCCAAACATACGCGGACAGCATCTACGCACAGCCCGTCCAGGCGCCGCTCGTTTATGTGCCGGAGGCGGCGCCCGCGCGGCGGCGCGGGCTCATCGCGGCGGCGATCGGCGCCGCGGCGGTCGCGCTCGTCTGTCTGTGCGCGTTTGTTGTTCTTCCGGCGCTGCGGCCGGAGTCTCCGCCGGCCGGGACGCTGATCACATCCTCCCCGCCGGCGGAGGACACGCCCGCGCCGGCGGAGACGCGTTCCGCGCCCCCGTCCCCCGTCGTCTCCCCGCCGACCGCCGCGCCGACCGCCGAAGTCGAGCCACACCCCGCCGTGGTGTTTGCGGACAAGGCGGTGGAGTCGGCCGTCCGGGCCGCGCTGGCGAAGAGCACGGGGGAGATCCGGCCGGAGGACCTGACGGCCGTCACCGAACTGCGGGTGAGCGGCGGCCCGGTGGAGTCCTTCGACGACCTGCTGCGCCTGCCGCGCCTGGAGACGCTGGCGCTGACCGGGCAGACGCTGAAGGACCCCGGCCCGCTCGGGGCGCTCAAGGCGCTGAAGGAGTTGGACCTTTCAGACTGCGGCCTTGAGGATCTCTCTTTCGCGGCGTCGCTGCCCGAGCTGGCCCGCCTCAACGTGAGCGGCAACCGACTGACCCATTTGGGCTTTGTCCGCACGCTGGCCCGGCTGGAGCATTTGGATATCAGTGACAACGAGATCGGGGATCTGTCTCCGCTGGCCGATCTGCCGGCGCTCGACACCCTGGACGCGCGCGGCAACCCGGTGACGGATTGGTCCGCGGTGGCGCACATTCCGGAGGTACACGGGGCGCCGGAACTCACGCCCACCCCGCCGCCCGCACCCTCGCCGACGCCCACGCCGACACCCACGCCTACGCCTACACCTACACCGACACCTACCCCCACGCCGACCCCGCGTCCGACACCCAGACCCACACCCAGGCCCACACCGACCCCGCCGGCGCCCACCCCGCCGCCTGTCATCCCGGTGGCGGACGTGACGGTGTCCCCCGGTTCGGCGCTGCTGGACGTGGGCGAGCGGGTCCGCCTGTCGGCCGCGGTTTCCCCGGCCGACGCCACCAACAAAGCCGTGACCTGGTCGAGCTCCAACACGTCGGTGGCCGTGGTCGACGCCGCGGGCAGCGTGACGGCCCTGGGCGCGGGCACGGTGTACATCACGGCCGCCTGCGGCGGCCGGACGGCGCGGTGCGTCATCACCGTCGGGTGACGGTGTAAACAGGGTAAAACGCAACTACGCGAAAAATATCGCGCGGCCCAAACCGCGCGGGAGTCGAGGTGTTTTGTGATGCGCATGAAAACAAGAAGAAGGACGGCCGCGGCGCTGACGCTGGC
>JAIRTA010000015.1 GCA_031255175.1 Oscillospiraceae bacterium
TCAAAAAGGTATACTTTGTTGAAAAAAAGTAAAAGCGCCGTTTTTTACTACAAAACGGCGCTTTTTGTTGTTGTTTCAAACTTATTTTCCCAACTTATGGGTCCCCGGGAGAGATGCGGCGAACGGCTTTGCGTCGACTTGATCCGCAGCGCCTTGCGGCCGCGCAATGGCAATAAAAAACAGGATTTTATTGCTGTGGCCGCGGCCCGCTTTTGATCACAATGCGGCCGGCTCGCAGACGGGGGTATACGCCCCGTTCCAGGCGAACGCCGTGAACGAACATCCGCTGAAAGCGGACATATCCGCCGCCAAGAAGGCCTTGTCTCCGGCGGCGACGGTGACGGCATTGCCGGGCACCACGCCGGCCAGTCTGCCCGCGCCGTCGTAGGCGACGATGATCAACCGCAGGGCCACGGCATCGGCGCCGGCGGTGTTGTCGTACTCGGCAACAGCGTTTCCGTCTTTGGCGTATATCCCCAGCCCGGCGCTGGCGCCTATTGTCTTGCGGGATGCCGTCAACTCCTGGCCGGCGCTGTTTACCGCCGTGAGGTAATAGTGATCGGGGACCGGACCGTCAAGCGTTACCGTGAACGACTTTGTTCCGTCGGCGTTTGCGGTTGGCGCCGACACGGTGGCCGCCGGGGCGGCCAATTGGTTGAAATCGGAATCCCGCACCCAGAGGTTGGCCACGCCGCTCTCGGCCGTGACGGCGAAGCTTGTTCGTCCGCTCATCACTTTTTTCGGGGCTTTGATGATGTTGACGGGGTAGCCCGACAGTTCTATCTCAGACAACGAGAGGTTCTCCCCGGCCGTCAGATCCAGCCGGTAATAGAGATAGTCCGACGCGCTGCCGATGGCGAAGGGCTTTGTCTGCCGCGCCCACGCGAAAGCGATCCCCTCCCGATTTTCTAAAAGTTCCCAGTTTTCGCCGTCCCGGGAGCCATACACCGCCAGGCTGTCCGGTGCCGAGGCACCGAGCACGGAGGCCGATGTGAGCGTCACCATCTCCACCTTTTTCGCGTCCGGGAAATAATAGGTGATCGAGGCGGACGGCGCGGTGAACGCCGCGTTGGCGCCGGATGTGTTGTTGAACAGCAGGGCTGCGTTCGCGGCGGACACATTCGTCGCATAGACCTGCTGCGCCGCGTGGTTGTTCTCCGGCGGGGCAGACACAACCGTCACGCCGGGCAAGGTGAAGTCTTTGAGCGGATTCGGCACGGCGTCGCTGTCCGCCGGGGTGAGCGACGGCGGCACGGAATCACACGCCCAATCGGAAGGCCGCGGCCCCATTTCGAAGACGATCCGGCGGGCGGCCAGCAGATCGCTTTTCTTGATATAGCAGCTGTCGTATGGCTGGCCGTCGATGGTCATGCTCTGGATATAGACATTTTGGCGGCTGTTGTTGTTGGCAATAATCTCCAGCTTGCCGCTCGGCAGGTTCAGCGTCGTCTTCGGATGCATCGGCGATGTGATGATGTAACCGTCCGCACCGTTCGAGAACGGATACAGGCCGATCATCGTCATGACATACCACCCGGACTGCTCGCCGTTGTCCGCGTCGCCCGGGAAGCCCTGACCGAAGGAGAATCCGGTGTACACCCTGTCCAGGATCTCGCGCGTCAGCGCCTGCGTCTTGTAGGGCTGCCCGGCGTAGCAATACATGTACGGGATATGGTGGTCCGGCTGGTTCGCGTGTCCGTACTGCCCCATTTTCGTGTCGTAAAAGTCCAGCGCGTAATCGCGTCCGCCGTTATAGTACATCACTTCATCCGTGAAGAACTTGTCGAGGCGGGCCGTAAACTTTTCTTTGCCGCCGTAGAGGTTCACAAGGCCCTGCATATCGGCGAACGCCTGCCACGCCGTCGTAAAGCCGTTTGTCTCCTCATATCCGTTGCCTTTGTAGTACGCGCTTGTCGTGTCGGCGGACGTGAGCCCCCCGTAACTGAGGCCGTTCGGGATGTTCCACGCGCCGGCAGCGTTCTTGCCGATGAACCAGCCGCCCCTGTTGTAATTCCAGAGGTTCACAAAGTTCTGCGCCGTATTGCGGAAATACACTGCCTCGTCGTCATGGCCCAGCTTTTCCGCCAGAATGGACACGCCCAAATCGTTGAGGTAATTGTCCAGTGCCCAGGACACGGACGTCGTCGTATACCCGAGGAACGGAGCGGTGTCCATCCCGGCGCGCCCCGCGTAGCTCGCGCGGGGGGCAGAGGCGGACGTCGCACTGGGCGAATAGACCGACGCGTTCTTGAGGGCCGACAGATAGGCGTTCTCGAGATCAAAATCCACGCCGCCCTTGGCCGCCGCGTCGCCGAGGATAATGTCGGAACTCGTGCCGACCATCGAGTTGCGGCCGCCCGGCGCGATCCAGCGCGCCAGCCAATCCGAGTCGACAAAATGCTGGACGAGTCCGTCGAGCATCTCCCCGGCGTGAGCCGGCGTCAGGAATTGGTAAGCTGACCATGACCCTCTGTACGTGTCCCAAAATCCATTGTTATAGTAGAACTTGTACCCGGTCGTCGGCGTGCGCGTCGTCCCGTTTGTGCCCTTGTAGGGGCTGGCATATGTCCAGACGGGCGCCTCGGCCGTGCCGGTGTTTTCGGAAAGGGTCAGCGGATCCGCGTACAGACGGTACAGATTGGAATACAGCTCCACTTTGTCTTCTTCTGAGGCCCCTTCGACCTGCACCGTACCCATGAGGGCATTCCACACATCGGACGTCTGCGCCTTGATTTCGTCAAAGGAAGCGCCCGGGGCGATCTCGAGATCCAGGTTTTTCTTCGCCTGTTCCGCGCCGATGAAGGACGTGGCCACTTTGAGCGTGACTTCCGTCGTCCCCGCCGGGAATGTGACCATAGCCGTGGCGTTTGCGTTGGCATTGTACGCCTTGACCGCGGAGGGCGCCGGGCTGAATTCGCCGTAAACATACATGTTGGCACTGCGCCCTTCCGACGAGTTCCACGCCGTCATCGCGCTGAACGCGCCGCCCTCAAAGGAAATGTTGCCGCCGGCGGTCGCCGTGCGCGTGGCGCTGGACATATACATCGCGTCCAGGATGACATTTACATAGGCGGCGTCGGCCGGGAACGTCATCCTCGAATAGGCGGCGTGTTCCGTGGGCGTGAGTTCCAGCTTGACGCCCTTCGCGCGCGAACCCTCCGCGTCGCTCAAATCCACCGAGAAATAAGCCGGATTCGCAATCATGCTGTCCTGGTCATACAAAGTCCGGCGGTTGTCCGCCGCGAGGAGGCTGGCACTGGACGGGGCGTAGTCGGTGTTCGGCATAAAATTGAACGTGCCGAAATCGCCGATCCAGGCGCTGGCCTCATGCGTCACGGTGATATGGGTGAGGCCGGCCGCCGGGTACGGGGTGAATATTTTGTTTGTGATATAGTCTGTGCCGCCCAGGTGCGATCTGCTCAAGGGCTGATTGGACGGACACCACGCGTTGAAACCGTTCGGCGTCATGACGGCGGGCCACTGGAGCCCTCTGGAGTAGAGCGGCCTGTCGCTTGTGCCGACAAATATATTCGCGTATTCAACCGGCGTGGCCTTCGGCGCGATGTCCTCCGGCCGGATGCGCAGGCAGTCGATATACGCGCCGAATGTACGCGCAGCGCCGGTTTTGCTGCCGGTCTTTTCGTAATTCACATATATCTTGGTGATGGTCTTCCCCGCCGCCACATCTCCGACGATACATTTGACCTGGTTCCACTGCTTCTGGAACAGGTGCCCCGCAGCGCCCTGCCCCGCGCCGGTCATCGGGTAGCCGTATTGGTCAACGCCGCCCAGCGTGCTGAGGCGCGTGCCGTCGCTGAATTCCAGATCCAGCGACATGTACTGGCTGGTGAAGTCCCAGTCGAAGTTTGCCCGCGATATGGAAACACTCGCCGCGCTGGAGTAGTCCGGCAGGAGCACATATGACAGGACGGTGTCGGGCGCAACGCTGATGTCCAAGTTGTCATAGATGAGGTTTGTCGAATACGCCCTGCCTTCGGCGGGCTGCGTCCCGGTCACGCGCAGAACCCTCGATCCGTCCCACGCCCTGCCATAGATAGGGTCCGCCGTGGCATTCGGGCCGGCGGCCGGAGCTGTGGCCATAGGGATGTCCATACCCGACGACTCCGCTACACTGTCGCTGAGCGCCTGTACGGCCTCGCTTGTTTCAAATGAGGCATAAAATTCATGGATCGGTTCCGCCCGGACGGCGGGCACGGGGGACAGAGACGTCAGGATACAAAGGGAAAGGAACACGGCGGACGCGATCTTGCATCCTTTTTTCACGGAGACCTTCGGATTCAACGAGAACATGTCTTCACTCCCTCAAAAATAGTTTTTCGACGTCACAGCGCGGTGTCAACTTTGGATATGTCGATGTAGTCGTAGTTGTACCGGCTGTTGGTGTCGGTGAACGTCAAGAACCAGACCCCGGCCGGCAGGTTCAGCCGGACGCTCTCCTCGCGGTACGCCGTCCAGCTGCTGGTCCTCTCGACGACCGCGGACACCGCGCTTTGGCCGGCGCAGTCCAATCTGTACTGCATCGAATTGTTCTGGCTCGCCAGCGCGACGGCGAAGTTGTATGTCCCCGCTTCGGCGATTTCGATGCGGTACACGACCGTGTCGCCCGCCAGTATGGCGCTGGCATACCATGTGTTGGATTCGAAGCCGGGGGCGTGGTCGTTGATGATTCTCAGCGCGCTGTTCTTTGACATGAAACCCTCCGCTTCGATGCGCGCGGGGCTTCCGTCCGTCGGAACGGCGGTCGGGACAAACTTTTGGATGTCGACGCGATCTATATTGACGGACATAGCCGACGACGAATCTCTGCCGATGTTTGTGACCGTGAGCGGCTGTGCCAACCCGGCATCCAGCCGGACGCAGAATCTCAGGGACTGATAATTTCCGTACCAATCGCTGTTGTTGTAGGGCCTGGAAAAATTCCTGAGATCGTAGTCAACGCCGCCGGCGGTCACCCGGAGGCCGCCCGTGTCGCCCGCATTGGCGGCGCTTGTGAAGCGCACATAGACGTTGTAGTATCCCGTTTCGGGCACATTGACGATGTAGGTGAGCGCGTCGGCCTGGTCTACGCCCTCAACTTGGCGCCCGCCGCTTGTCGCCGTGTTGCCCGCCGGCGCGTCCGCGACCGATACGGAGCCGTTTGCATACGCGAAGTTTTCGGCCTCGATTTGCAGCGTCGAACCGTCCTCGGGAAGGTCGGGGTTTGCGTCGCCCGGGGCCGGTATCTTCAGCTTCAGCGCGTCCGCCAGCGGCACAAAGGTTTCGGTGTGAAAAAAGTAAATTTTTACCAAATCACTCGCCTCAAAGCCGAGCGGGCGGTCGAGCGTCAGATCTATCGTTTGTTCGACGCCACTCAGGCTGAAAGGCACGGTCGAAACGGCCGTCATCCGCCCGTTTTCGGCGTAGCGGGCAAAGACTGCCGTGGCCGGCGCGCCCACGTTCGCCCTGTCTGCGGCGGTGATCGTCACGCTTTTGACTTCGCGGCCGCGGATGTCCGTGTTGCGCAGTACGATGTCCGGATCGGGCTGCGGGTCCACGCCGCCCACCACAAGGTTTGAGGCGGCGGACAGTTCGGAGGCCGCGGACAAGCTGTTGAACGCGCAGACCTTAAAATAGAGCGCCTGCCTCGAGCCCGGCAAGTAGACCAGGCTCAGTTCCGGCGTCCTTCCGCAGAACACGGCGCTTTCCAGATCGAAATCGGGCGTCGCGCCGGCGTACACGCCGTACACGACCACATCCTCCGACGGGGACGCCTCCCAACTGATTGTGATCGCCTGCGACGGGTCGCTTTCGCCGACCGACGCCGACACGTTGGCGGGCGGCGCGGGTATGGGGGCGCCCTCCACGACGCTGACGTACGCGACAGCGGAACGGTTCCCGCCGTTTGCGACGCCGGGGGCCGCGCCTAGCGTTCCCTTGAACGTGTAAACGCCGGGAACGCCGGGGTCGTAAGCGCCTTCGGGGCGCCACGAGACCGGAACCGACGCGGTGAAATCGTAGTCCGCGATGACTTGCGCGGTTTCGGGCAGGTTCAGCCGATCCGCCGGCGTGCCCAGCGCCGCTTTGAGGTAAACCTCTCTCACGTGCGTGATCGGGCGGGCAAACGCCGCCGGAGACACCCCGTAGTCGCCGTAAGATATTTCCGGTCTCACGTCGTCATTTAACAATATGTTGGCGCCGTTGGTGAACGTCACATTGTCGGCGTATCTTATGCAGTAGGCCCAGGCGTTCGGCCTGCCGCCGACGTTGTAGTGTTCGGGGTAACCGTTCAATGTCCCGGACGGCCAGACCGGCACGGAAGCGGCGCCGCCCGGCATTTCCATCGTCACATTTTTGAACGCGACGTTTTGGATGCGGTGCGTGTCGTTGTCCAGGCCGATCAAAACGTTTTCATGCGTGTCGGCCTCGAAGCTGTAGGGCGCCTCTTTGGCGTTGAAGAAGTTCACGTCCGTAAACGCCACGTTGCGGATCCATCCGATTCTCGTGCCGGGCCTTGAGGTCGGCTGACGCCCGCGGTTCCCGACCGTCATGTAGACCGGCGCGTCGACGTCGCGCATGTCTACGCGCGCAAACGTCACGCCGTCGACCTCCGCGCCGTCGGTGGCTTCGATGGCAAGGCCCGCTTTGACGACGTTTTTCATCGTGACGTCCGAAATTGTTATATTTTTCCATTCGTAGTAGGTGTCGGTGCCGAACTTTATGCCATTGGACAGCGCCATGATCCGAACGCCGCGCACGTCCATATCGCGGTTGCCGTGGAAGCTGGACGTCTTGAAGCACAGCCCGTCGTCGCCCGCCAGGATGTTGCAGTTTTCGATGGTCAGATTTACCACGTCAACGGGGTCGATCCCGTCGCGGTTCGGCGTGTTGTTTATGCTGTTGACGTTGACGTTGCGGATGGCGACGTTCTCGGACTCCATCGGCACAAGCGTCCAAAACGCGCTGCGTATGAGGCTGACGTTTTGTATCGTCACATCGTGGGACAACACGGACAGTATGACGCAGGGGCGCGCCAGCTGGAGCCGCTGACTTTGCGGCGGGTCGTTGACTTTGTACCCGTACAGGCCGTTGCCGTCGATCACGCCGCCGCCCTCGATGCGGACGTTTGAGGCGTTTTCGGTGAGCACCAGCCCGCGCCCGATTTGCGCGTGGTTGACAAGGCCCGCACACGTTTCGATCAGCGGATAGTTGGTTTTGTCCTGTACGCCCAGTATCGACGCGGCTTGGCCGACATAGAGCGTCGTGTCGCTGCGAACCGAGAGCGTGCTCGTGAGGAACGTGCCGTTGTCCACGAGTACCGTCCGTCCGGTGAAAGCCGCGTCGTCGAGGGCGGCTTGGATCGCCTCCGTATCGTCGGTTGTTCCGTCCCCTTTGGCGTTGTACGGGGCGTCTTTGACGTTTAGCACGCGCTCCTTGTCGATCAGCCCGCCGCCGAGGTCAAAGCCTCTATACGCGCTGAGGCTGTTGATGTGACAGACGTTGTCGTCAACGAGCGTATAGGAGACGCGGCTGACGGAATCAACGTCCTGCGCGAACGAGAGGCCTTTCATTCTAAACGCGCCGTCCACGTAGAGGTCGTAACGGTTGGTGTGGGTGTTGAGGGTGATTTTGATCAGATACCAGTTGTCCGCGGGGTAGTACGCCCAGGGGGATTCGCCGTCTACAACCTTGACCCAATTGTCGCCGTCTACGGCGTAGAGATTGTTCCGGTAGAACGTGACGGCGGCGGCCACGCGGTTCTGCCCGTCGGTGATCACGGGCGCCGAGGCAAACCCGGAGCCCGAGAGCTTCACTTTGGTTTCGAAGCTGACAACGCCGGATGTCTCCGGGATCAGCCTGGTCGCCTTGGCGGCCGCGCCGTCGGCGGTGAGCGCGAGGCTCCTGTCCGACGCAAACGGGACGTCGGCGATTCCGGCGGCCCGCGGGTTTGTCATGCGCCATCCGTCGGGCACGGACTCCGCGGCGTCGAAGTCCTCCTCAAACAGATACACTTCCGTGTCGTCATAGGCCTTCACGTTGTCTATCAGGAGGCTTCCTTCGCCCTTTGCGGAAAACGTCAATTTCCGCACGCCGCCGGGGGCCGCGGCCGCGAGCGATTCGGCCCTGAGCCGCTGGTTGACCCACAGGTCGTACACGCCGGCGCTGAGATCCGCCGCGATCTTGATGGTATGCCACGTATCGGCGCGGTACGGCAGGATCTCGGCTTGCGTGCCGCCGTCATTGGCGTAGAGAGAGCCGTCGGCGCCAAACGTCAGCGTTGCGGCCACGGCGCCGGAGGCCCCCAGCAGGCGCACGGTCGCGGCGTTGTCCTCCCGGGACGGCTTCACTTTGAATTCGAAAATCGCGCGGCCGTTTATCGTCTGTCCGAAGTCTTTTTCAAGGGACGCGCTACTCTCCGGCGAGAGCGCAATGTATTTGTCGACGCCGGTCATCTCACCGCCGAAAACCTTAAATTCTCCGACGTAAGCCGTGCCGCCGGAGAACGAAAGACGCACATGGTCCACGTCCGCGGGCTCGGCCAGCGCGACCCGGACCGCGTTGCCCGAAGACGGGTCGAACGCGTACGTTTGCGGCGGCGCAAGCGTCTTATAGCCGGCGCCGCCGGCCGCGCCTTCCACGCTGAACGTCTGGCTGCGCGCGGACATCGCGACCGGCAGCCGCACCTCTATGACGTTCACGCGCTTGACCCTGCCCAAACTGACGCTGATCCATGACGAAGCCGCGTCCGACTGCCAATACGAGGCGTCGAAACCGTCGGTGGCGTTCATAAATTGCGCGGAGCTTGCGCCGCTGGTGCTGTAGATGCGCCGGAACGCCAGATCCGCGGGCTCGGCCGCGCCGTCGACGATGGACGCGGCGCCGATTGGGAGCGCATAGCCGGGCGGCAGCGCGCTGTCTTGGTTAAACACGTCGTTTGCGTAATATCTGTAGCCCTGATCCGGGTTCCACCGGTCCTCGCCCAAGGGCGCGCGCGGGTTTTCGGTCCTCTGCTCTCCCCCCGCGGAGGGCTTGGCGATGACGATGCAATTGTCGGGAACGTTCGTCGGCACACTGGGTATGGTGATAAATTCGCCCGCGCGGTACTCTTTGCTGTATAGCCTGTAGGACCTTCCGCCGGTCGCGGTCAGCGTCAGGCCCGTATTTTCCCACGTCGAAAGCCACTGCGGCAGGGCGCTCGCCCGCGTGTCCAGCGTGACGGCCACTTCGATGTTGCGCTCGGCGTAAAAACTGAGGCCGGAGCGGGCGCCGTTGTAGGTTTGGATATAATCGGCGCCCCGGTACCTCTGCGGCGCCTCGGTCACGACGGCCGAATCGTCGGTGAACAGCGGAGACCCGGGGCCGAGGTCCGTCCGCTGCGTATACCACCCCGCCGTGTCGAACGGCGGCGCGAAACGGCTGATCGAGGGCTTGTCCGGAGGGGCCCCGAGCGCCGCCGTCTTCACCATCGGTATGTACAGCGGCCGGGCGTCGCCCTGCGCCGGGAGGTCCAGCACAGACCCGGCCTCGACCGGCTTTCTGTAGAGCTGATACGGCTCGCCGCCGACAGACATTTGCCCCGGCACGCTTTCGTAACCGGCGAGCCACGCGGGCGCGCCGCTCGCGGCGATGTAGAGCCAGCCGTCTCTGTTGGCGGTAAAGGAGCACAGGGCGCCGGCGCCGTTCCACGCGTTCGACGCCTGCGCGGGGCTTATCCACGCGGCGCCTTCCAGCTCGCTGGGGACAGCCGTGAACGCGGCGGATGCGTCGCCGTAGGCCGTGTCGCCGGGCCGGAGATCCTCTTTGACCGTCCAAAATCCGCCGTTGGCGGCGTCGCTGACAGACAGGCCGCCGATGACAGGCGGACGCCGGTCGTCGCTTTCCGACTCGAGATAGGCCAGTCTGGCCTCGGCTTCCGTCAGCTTCCAGTAGGTGAAGATCAGTTTTCTTTGGGTCTCGTCCAACGCGTTGTAAACCGCGCGGGCGGCCGCGACGGCCGGCTTGTCGCTGAGCCGCAGGTCGCCCGCCGCGGGCAGTGCGTCTATGGCGTTTATCACCGCCAAAACGCCGGGGGCCAGCTCCTGCGGCGCGGAAAACGACACGGCGTCGATGTTGTATTCCCCGGGGAAAGCGCCCCCGCTGACGATCGAGAGCGTGTGCGCGCCGGCCGTGAGGAAGACGCCGCCGGCGGTGTCTTCGATCCACGAGGGCACGCCCGGGTTGAACGACGCGGTGCCGCTGGCGGCTATGTCCGCCGGGCTGATGATCTTCTGCGGAGACATCGTGAATTCGGTCGATTTCACGCCGTCGACGTACAGCTCCGCGGTGCGGCCCGCCGGGTACAACTCGAAGTTCGAAACCTGATAGCCGTCCGCCCCGGTGTCGCTGCGGCCGGTGAACACCGCCCGCGCGTAGCGGATCAAAGCGGGCGCGGGAAACTCGATGTCCACAAAATTGCCGAGCCCCGGCGCGGAGGTGTTGCGCTCGAACTGGTAGACCTTCGACGGGGCCAGCTCTGTGAGATGATCTTCGTCAACCCCGCCCCAAAGCGAAAACGTCTGCGTGCGCGAACCCCAGGTGGCGGGGATGCGAATGCGCGCCATCGCGATAGGCGCGGGCTCGCCCAAATCCACCTGCACCCAACGGGGCTCTCCGACATATGACGGGACACCCGACGCCCAGTATCTCGCGTTTGTCCAGCTCCCGTCGGTGATGCTTTGGTCGCCCCTCGAACCGACGTGGCTGTATGCGTGCGGTTTTCCGCGCGCCGCGTCTTTCAGGTAAAGCGCGCTGCGGACGGCAAAGCCGTAGACGCCGGAGCCGGGCGCGCTTACTTCTATCGAAACGGAGTCGCCTTTGCTTGCGAAGCCCGTCACGTAACCCGAACCCGAGAAACCCGTTATCGGGGCGGTCGCCGCCGCCGTCCCATTTCCCATGTCGCCCTCTTCCAACTCGCAGACGACGCCGTTGCCGCCCAGCGCCCAGACCGGCGCCGCGAAAACAGCGGGGAGGTTGAATGTCAGGATTTGGAACGCGAGGATGAAGACGACCGGCCAGGCTATCACGCTTTTTGCACGGCGCATTTGGGTGTCCCCCTTTTTTAATTTGTGGAAATATTTTCTATATTCTGTGAAAGTTGCCGCGCCCCCGTGTGCTTTCCCGGCGGCGCATGGTACAGCGCGGCGCAGGTCAGCGCGGCGAGCGGCATGGTGAGCAGCAGGCCCAGGCTGCCGACGATCGCTTGCAGCATCTCGATGATGACGAGCTGCCTGTTGATAAGTTCCGTGAAGGACTTTATGTAGACGGTGAGGATTACGACAACCGACAACGAGTTGCCGATGTACGCGAGAATGAGCGTGTTCACCATCGTGCCCATCACGTCGCGGCTGATGTTGAAGCCGGATTTCAAAAGCGCGCCGAAGCCAAGCCCCGGCGCTTTTTCTTTGATCTCCCACAGCGCGGACGACACGGACATCGCGACGTCCATCATCGCCCCCACGGCGCCGATGATGATGCCAGCGAAGATCACGGCCCGAAGGTCTATGATGTGGCTGCCCTTAAAGAGATACAGGAAAAAGGCCGAGTCCTTGTTCAGCACGCCGGTGATACCGAGCACGGCGTTCATCAGGAACGTCAAGATGCCCGTCGCGGCGAGGCCGCCGATGCAGCCGACAATGGCGCCCAGCGATTTCCTGTTTACGCCGGCGACGATGCATATCGTGACGACGATCGAAAAAACGCAGACGATGACGGACGAGACATAGATGTTTTGCCCCGAAAGCAGCGACGGGATGAACACCGCGAAGATCGCCGCGCACGTCAGGCCGAGCGAGAGAATCGCGTGAAAGCCTTTGAGCCTGCCGAAGAGAAGAAGCAGCAGGACAAACGCCGCGCCGAGCCACAGCACCTTGTCGATCCTGTAATAATCGACAAAAGACCACGAGGCGTCCCACGCGCGCGCAACGATCACTTTGTCGCCGACTTCCACATCTTTTACGCCGCTCCGGTAGTTCTGGTTTGTCTCCTGCACCGCGAAAATAGATCTGAACTGCGCGCCCTTGATGATCTTCGCCTCGAACATCTGCTTTGTGTTGATCTTATCGTGGATCCCGGTCACTTCGGCGACGAGCGTTTCGTAGCTGCCGTATTTGTTAAACAGATCGGGCATACCGGCGGAGGCGATCCTGTTTCCGACAAAAAGGAATATTGTGGAAAATAGGAGCGTCGCGAAATAGCAGACTATCCCGTACAACTTTTTATTCACGCGCGCCGCCCCCTTCCGCCGCCGGCACGCGGAGGTTTTGGTACAAAAGCGCGCAAATCAGCGTCGTCAGCGGCATGGCGGCGAGTATGCCGAAGCTGCCGACGATGGATTGAAGCAACTCCACAATGACGGAGCCGTTGTTGAAAAGTTCGGTAAAAGAGTTGATATAGACGACCAGAAGCAGCAGTATCGAAAGTGAATTGCCTATGTACGCGAGCACAAGCGTGTTGGTCATGGTGCCCATGATGTCGCGCCCGATGTTCATGCCGGACTTGAAGAGGCCGCCGAACCGGATGTGCGACGCGTTGCGCTTCAGTTCCCACAGCGCGGACGACACGGACATCGCAACGTCCATGACCGCCCCGACGGCGCCTATCGCCGTGCCGGCGAACACGACGGCTTTCATATCGACGGGGGCGCCTGTCGGCAGTGTGGCCAGGTACATTGTGTCCTCGCTGATCACGCCGGTTATGTGCAAAACGCTGTTCATCAGAAGCGTCAGCAGACAGGCGACGAGCACGCCGCCGACACAGCCGCCGATGGCCGCCAGCGTCTTGCGGCTCATGCCGCTGACGATCGAGAGCGTAAAGACCGTCGAAAAGACGCAGACCGCGATGGCGTAGGCGTAAATATTCTTGCCGGAGAGGAACGCGGGGAGGAAGACCGCGAAGACCGCGGCGCCGGTGAGGCCCAGCGACAGGAGCGCGCCGACGCCTTTGAACCTGCCGAAAGCCAGGAGCAGCGCCGCGAACACACCGCCCAGGATGAGCACGCCATAGATGCGAACGTAGTCGACAAAGACCCATCCGTCGCCGGTGCGCGTCACGATCACCCTGTCGCCGACCTCGGCCTCCCGGGCGCCCGTCAGGTAGTGTTCGCTTGTGTCTTGCGTGGCGGTCACGGTTTCGCCGCCGCGGGCCTCCGCCTCAAAGACGGTCTGCTCCTCGGTGCGCGAGACGATCTTTGTGACAACGGACTCCGCCGCCGGAGCGCCGCCGGCATCCGGCGCCGGGAGCCCCGCCACCGCTGCTTTGTACCCGACATAAAGCAAGGCGACCGCCAACAACACGACGGCGCCGTACACACTTGCCCGTATTGCTCTCATCCGCCAGGTTTTCTTTTCCAAGAAATGTCTCCCCATGTCACCATTTTAATTTGTAGCGCAGATTTTCGTCGCTAAACGCAATGTTTTGCGAAGCGGCCTTGGCGTAATAGTCGTTCAGAAGCGCGTACAGCTCGTGGGAGTAGCCGGCCAGTTCGATCGCCGTGTCCGCGTCGACAAAGGCCTCGACGCCTGTGTCCAGCCGCTTCATGGCCGCGTCGAGTTCCGCCCGCGTGACCGTGAAAATCGGGTACGTGTCGACTTTTGTCCGCTGCCAGCTGCCCAGATGCAGCTCGACATAATTGAGCGCCTCCAGGAGTTCTTCGGGCGACGGCGGCTGGTGCGGCTCCAAGTACCAAAGATCGGGGATTTCGACGCCGGAGATATAACGCCCGGCGAAGGCGTCGGCCTCCGCGCCCAAAAGATCAAACGCCGCCTGGAACGGCGCGATGGTCGCAAACGCGTCTTCGTCTAAGACGTAACGAAGCAGCGCGTCGGGCGCGTTTCCGCGCTTTTGCGACAGATCTTCAAAGGCCTTGACGATGAGCGGCGCCTCATAGTAGTGGAGAAACTCGATGACCGCCTCCGACTCGATGCCGCCCTCGTCGACCGGCGCGACGCCGTATGTGTACGGATCGCGAATCTTCGCGTACAAAAATTGGTCGAAAAGAAGCGCGAACTGCCTGTCTGTGTCCGCGCCGACGGCGGTTTTTATATCGGGCGGCAGCGCGGCCACCGCCATGTTTTCATAGTACGTCGCGAGGCCCTCGTTCAGCCACAAGTTGGGCGGCGTATGGACGGCGGGGTAGGGCGCGAACGTGTCATAGAAGGCGTGGAACATCCGGTGGGCAAGAAGCTGCCAGTCGCGCAGCGACGCGCGGTCGAAAGACGCCGCGACCGTCCCCGTGCCGGCGCCGCCTATGATTTTGCCGTCCGGGCTGTCCGGCGGAAGGAGGACCACGTTGAACGCCTCCGGCGCGCCGCCGAACAATTCCCTGTAGTACGCGTAGAGCTCGGGAAACCCCGCCGCGTCGGACCCGCCGCCCTCGGGCGCATACACACGCAGCCCGCCGCCGCTGTAGACCGTGGCGAACCTGCCAAAGGCAAACGCGTTCTTGGAGAGATTGTAGACGTCGATCCAGCGCGGGTTTCTCACGGTCTTCGCCGGGGCCAGCGCCTGCCAATCGGCGGGGAAATCAAAGCGAAGCCCGATGCGCCCGATGCCGTCGCGGACGTCGTCTTCGTCGTTCATATAGAACGCGACGGGGAGAAGCAGGATCTGATCGCCGTCGAACACTGCGTAATTGTCCGTGAGCGCACCCCGGTTTCCGTGCTTCCCCGGCACGCCGATCTGCGCCTCGTAGGTGACCGTCGTCCTGCTCCCGCGCGCGATGGGCACGGCGGCGACGCCGTCCTCGGACAGGGACAGTTCCTTTGCCCCGCCGCGCGCGCCGGCGACGGACAGGATATTGATGTTTTTGTCGCCCAGATACACGGCGGTTTGCTCGTCCCGGCAAAAAAGCGGCGTCGAAACCGTCATCTTGACGCGCAAAGTCTGCGCGGCGGCGTCGGCGACGGACACCGCGTAGTCAAAGCGCGGCGGAAGATCGAGCGTGAGAAAACAAGCGGCGACGGCGAGTATCACGGTGAGCGCGATGAAAACAATCGTGAGCTTTGTCAGTATGTTCCCGGGGCGCGTTTTCTGCGTTTGCGTTTGCATGACATCATTCCTCAACCGCTTGTCTGTCTTGTGGAGCGCTTCGGTTATCCCTTCATCGACGATGTGATGGCGACCTCGTACCCGATCTCTTCACAGAGCACCGTATACGCCTCGACGATATCCGGCTGCGAAAGGGTTCTCATAATATTGGGGGTCGTGACGTCTTTGATGCCGGCGATGTCCGCCCACAGCGCGTACTGGAGCAGTATGCGGTTCAATTCCGGCGAAAACGCCTTCACCGCGGCCTCAATTTCGTCGGTGTTGTAGCGCAGCCCCCGCCCGGCCACTTCCTCCATGAAGGGCTGTTCCTCCAAAAGGAAGACGGGCATGTACGGATAAAACAGATTTTTGACATCGAACAAATACGCGTAATACTGCTCGTCCTGGTCGAGGGCGTAGCAAATGTCGTCGGGCGGCAGGTAATCGACGCTGAAACCGCCGTAGTTCGGGATGAGCGCAAGGCCGGACAGATAGCCCTCTATGTCGTTGAAGTCGGCGCCGCAGATCTCGTTCATCAGCTTTCTTACGTCGACGGGCTTTTCTCCGTCGCCGCGCTTGACAAGCGCGCGGATGAAGCCGTCCGCCTCGCCGGTGCGCGTTTCGATCGAATAGTTGATGGCGCCGATGAGCAGCGGCACCTTGACGCCGTGGTAAAATTCGCGCTGCGCGTCGTACATCAGCGATTCGTCGTTTGGCGTCAGCGCCAAAAATCCGGGTTCTTTCAGTGAGAAATACAGGTAGCGGAGGTAGCGCTCGGAGCCGGTCATGCCCAAGTTGATGCCATACGATTCGCGGACATAATCGGGCAGAAGCGGGGCGGTTTCGTCCACATAGTAGTTCGCGAGGCCCTGGTAGATCCAGTCGCACGTCGTGTAACGGAGGTTGCGCGGCTTGACTTTCGCGTCAAAAAAGGTGTGAAACACGACGTTGGCCAAACTTTTGAAGTCGTCGGGGGCGCTGATATTGATTGAGAAAGCCGAGCCGCCCGCCCCCACGCCGCCGGTGATGGCCTCGCCGTTTGCGGGGTGGCTGCGCAGCAGGACGATGGGGGCTTCGTCGAGCGTCTCGCCAAAAACCTTCTCGAAATGGCTGATGAACGTGTACAGCGCGTCGAGGGCGTATTGGTTGACCGACTCTTTGACGGCGCTGTCGATGTATACGTCGGCCCCTGTGATGGTCCCGCCGTAATCGAACCTTTCGAAATAGCCGAAACTGAAGGCGGATTTGCTGATCGTATTGAAAAATTCCCATGTTGGGGCGTTTGTTCTGATTGTGGTGTCCGGGTCCAGCGGTGCGTGGTATGGGACAATGGCCTGCCAGCCGGACGGGACGGCGAACTCAATGAGAACGTCGCTGATGTATTGACGGACGGAATCGAACGAGTCCGGGTCGAGGAACGGCGTCAACAGGCAGTATTCACCGCTGAACGACAACAGATCGTCAAACAGGCAGCCGAACGTGTCGATGCGCTCGTAGGCGCTGTCCGTCTCGGTCACGCCCACGTCTGTGTAGTAAGAAATCTTCAGGCTTTTGATGTCTTTGCCCAGCGGGCCGACGGCAATCAGGTCGTCTGCGATCTCATAGCCGATCTCCGCGCCGGTGTCGTCCACGCATGCGCGGACGATTTGCGCGCCCAGGCCCGCGTAAAGGTAGATCATGCGGTCTTTGGACAGTTTGTGAACCTCGAAGTCCATCTCCACCTCGAGCCCGCCGCTCTTTGGGTCGACGCTGACCATGTACGCGAGGGCGTACCGCGTTTGGTCGATGGTTGTCCCGCTCAGCAGCGTGAGCAAGACAAAGGCGGCCACGGCAACAAGCGCGCACCCGGACGCGATCGCCAGAGCCAACTGCTTCTTTGACAAACCGTCCCCGCCGCCTTGATTCATCTTTTCCGGTGTATGCATAATAATGGTAATCCTTCTTTTCAATAATAAAACATCGAAATGGGGGGGTCAGCCGCCGGCGCGACGGACGCGCCGGCGGCTGAACGCTTGCTCTTTAATCGAGGATGAATCGGTTGGCTTGAAGCTCGAGGATTCTGACGGACTGGTACGCGACGTCAAATCCGTTTTCGGCGTCGCCTGAGTTCGGCGTGATGACCGTTATCTTGACATAGCGGACGGCCGTCGGGCCTCCGAGGTCGATGGTCGCGATCGCGTCCGTGCTGCCGCGCACTTCCCGCTTTGTCAGATTGTCCAGATCTGTGCCATACTCGATGTCGAAGTCCTTTGTCGGAATGAGGGGGTTGGCGTCGTAATCCTGCGTGGCGGCCGAGTTGGCGTTCCACACCTGGATGTTGCGGATGGTCTGCTCCTCGCGCATATCAAGCGTCGCGATATGCGGCAGCGGACCTTGGTACCCATCGTACGTGCTGTTGGTCGGCGCGTCCCACTTGCTGCCGGTGTTGCCGTCGACAAGGCTGGCGGCCGACCCGTTGGGCGTCGTTTGGTTCAGCACCGCGGCGCCGAGCATCGCGTTGATGTATGTGCTGAGGGCCGCGTTGGCGGTTCCGCCCTGCGCGCCGTCGTCGTCATACACCGTGATTTGGACTTTGTACGACGAGGCCGCGGCCAGTCCCGCCGCCGTTTGGTGCAGCGTCCTGCCGGTCGCGCCGGGGATGGTCAGCTCCACGCCGTCCACTGTCTTGAACCATCTGAACTGCGTAGCGCCTTCGGTCTTGCCGTCGGCGTTGTAGTACTCGTAGCCGGCTTCAAGCGTCACGTCGTCCGAGTCGTCCGAGACGGAGGTCGTCACTCTGGGGTTCACCGCGCTCGAGACGGCCGCGTAGTCCGGTCTGCCGAGGGCGAAGAAGCCGTACTGGCGCACTGTGCCGCCGCCGCCGTCGCCGGCGTCTACGACCAGCATGACCCAGCGGGCCTCGACCGGTACGGCGAGGTCGTGGGTGCAGATCGTATCGGTGTTGTTCGTGACCTGAACGGCCAAATTCCAGTTGCTGCCGGGGTTCTTTGTACCGGCGCCCGGGTTGTCCATCGCGCTGTAGTAGATTCTGTAATCGCGCGTGTTGCCGTAGCCCTCGAGAATGTTACAGTTTACGAGGATGAAGCGGTTGAGCACCACCGTCTTGCCGGCCTCACCGGTGAGGTCGACCCTGAGCCAGCCGTTGTTGGCAACCGATGTGGAGCACCACTTGTCGCCGGTGCCTGTCCACAGGTTCCGGTCGATGGCCTTGTAGGCCTGCTCGTTTGCCTGCTGCTGGCCGGCGTTGACCCTGGCTTCGGATGTGCCGACCGACCACGTGTAGTTGATGTACGTGATCTCGGCGCCGTTGGAGCGGGACGACGGCCCGGACGTCAGCCCGTTTCTGCCGATGGCCACCACGCGGTAGTAGTAGACCACGGGGCCGTCGGTCTCGAGTTTGCCGTATGAGTGGTGCACATAGCTCGGGTTGTTGCCTTGGTTCGACACCAGCGTGGCCGAGCTCGGCTCGAAATTGGGATCCACGGAGGCGTAGACCATGTACTTCAGGACGTCGGGATCGCCGTCCCACGTGACGAGGATGTCGGCGCCCTGCTGCGTCGCGTTGTGAACCGGCGTCGCGGCGACGTTCTGCGGCGCGGCGGGCGGCTCCTGAACCGGTTCGTACGACGAGTCGTACACCCAGCCGAAGTCTTTGACGTCGCTCTCCGCAAACGTCATCGCGGCGATCTTGATGTCGCTCTGATCCGGCAGGGTGATGCTCTCAACGATGCGGCCGGGCTTGAGGTCGATCGAGTAGGCGAACAGGTAGTTGTCCACCGTCATGGCCTCGGTCGAGTTGCCGGTGCCGGTGCTGCTGTGGTAGTGGTCGTTCACATGCACGATCGTGTCGTAGACGTACGGCTTCGTGTCGATCCAGGCGTCTTTGTTCCAGCCGGACAGATCGGTGAGCCAGCCGTCGAAACGGATCGTCTCTGTCTGAGAAGCGTTTTCCAGGCCGACGGGCGCATGTGTCTCGGAATCCCAGACGAAGAACTCCACGGCGGCGGCTTCGGCGGGGATCGCGACGTCCGGCATGACGCCGAACAGTTCACCCTCCGACGGCGTCGCCACCGTCGTTTTGACGCCGGCCAGGCGGCCGTCGGCGGCGTAGGAGGCGACGATCACGCGGCACTCTTCGTTTGTGTCGGTGAAATAATCGTACCACACGTCAACCGTCTCGCCCACGGCATCCTCCCAAGCGACGCTTTCGCCGTCTTGGAGATAGGCTCTTGACACGTAATTTACGCGGAAATCGCCGGAGACGGGGGCCGTGCCGGCCGCCGCGCCGGCCAGGAACAGCTTGCTGTATTCGACGCCGCCGACATCGATGGTCTGGCCCGCCGCGGAGACGAGGTTCTTTTCGTCGGCCGCCGCCAAGTCAAACTTGATGCCCTGGTAGTCGATCTCGGAGGTCCAGTTGTTGTCCGGCATTGAGAGGCCGGGGCTTGCGGAGGTGCCGCTGCCCTGGAAGAAGCCCGCGCGGCGGTTCGCGTTCGGGGACGTGCCTTGCAGGTCATAGGGGAGGGCGACGGCTTCTTGCCTGATCGCCGGCATGGCCGCCAGGCCGGCCGGCTCCAGCGTGAGCTCGATGGTGAGGATCTCGTACTTGCCCAGGTCGAACGTGAGCTTGTCGCCGTTGATGGTGATGGCTTTGCCGCCCACGCCGTAGGCCGCCATGTACGCCGGGTCGTAGTCGTGCTCGATCATGTTGACTTCTTTGGCGGTCAGCACACGGCCGGGCAGTGTCACCGTGACGCCGGCGGTGTCGCGGCCGCTGGACTCGTACAGGCGCAGGATCATCGTGTTGGGATCATCCGGCTTGTCGTTTTGGTTTTTGAAGACGGTGATGATGGCGTTGGACTTGTCGGACGCGGCGAACGACTTCGACGAGCCGAGAACGCCCGCGTTCTTTTGGGCCTCGATGGCCGTCAGCGGGTAGTTGAGTTCAAAGCCCTTGTTGACGGACTTGGCGTCTTCCCAGCTGCCGGTGTGCGGGTAAATGGAATAGACAAATTCCATAGGACCGGAGTCGATGGTCGACGGGCTGGGGCCGTACGCCTGCGCGGAAAGCGGGCCGGACTGCGGCGTGCGGACGACGGATATGCGCGAACGCACAAACGTTTTGCCGTTGATCGTCCTCTTCAGAGAGTCGAAGCCGTACTTGGCGTCGTTCATGATGGAGACGCCGTACGCGCCGCTCACGTCGGTGATGTCGAGGTATTTGTGGCCGGGCACCTCAAAACGGGCGCGGCTGAACGAGCTGTCACGGGTCGTCGGGCGTTGCAGCGAGCCGTAGGCCGTCTCGTAGGTGGCCATCTCGGCGGAGGCGTTGATGGGGAAGGAGACCTTCAGCAAACGGTTCGACTCGAACCAGTCGGCCACCAGCCTGACCTCCACGCTGTCTTCGCCGGCGCGGAGCGTGTAATACTGCGTGACGGTGGCCTGGTCATACCCCTTGACCACCCTGACGGTGACTTTTTCGGTGTTGTTCTCGACGATTTCGATCGAGAGCGGCGCCTCGTCCAGGATCGTGTCGGGCTCTTTGTTGATCTGCGAGTCGACCAGATCCCAGGCCGGCCAGGAGCTGCCGCCCGTGTCGTTGTACACGTGCAGCTCGCCGCCTTCGGTGCCGACGTCCTGCGCGAACGACTCGACGCCGTTCTTTTTGTTGATAAGGCTTGCGATGTAACCGGTTGCCGGGTTGATGGTCATCTTGAGATATTCGTTTTCGAACACCCAGCCGTCCGCCTTCAGGTCGGAGGCCGGCGCCGCCGCGTCGCTTTCGACCGCGTTGAACACCTTGTAGCCGATGGCCGGCACGGCGTTTGCCGCGAAGGTCACGGTCAGCGTGCCCTGCGCCTCGCTGCGGACGATGCCGGACGGGAAGATGGCTTTGTCGCCGTCGTAGATGACGATGCCTGCCGTCGGGAGAGCGCCGTCGTAGTGAAGGGCGACGGACACCTCGCCGGAGCGCTCCCACGAGAGCGGGTTGTAGACAAACACGGGCTTGCCGGAGACCTGGGTGTCGGCGCGGTACGCCAGCGCGATGAGGGCGTTGCGCTGGACGCTCGTGAGGAGGTTCTGCGCCAGTTCATGGTCGTTGAACGCGACATAGTACTGGTAGGGGGCGGCGGAACCCGGCAGGACGTCATGCATCTGGTTGATGGTGACTTTGTCCCAAGCGTACATGATCTTGTCGGCGCTGTTGTCCCCCACAGACCCTGTGTAGTACGCGGCCGTCGCGGCTTTTTCCGCCACTTCCGCCATGATCTCTGTCTTGCGGTTGTAGCGCTTCATGCGCGACCACGATGTGTATGTGCCGCGGTGGTACTCGAGGTACATCTCGCCGTCGACGTAACGGAGCGTCTCGCCGTTGGCGCCGGCCGCGATGTCGGCTTCCACATCTTGGAAGAACTGCGTGCAGGTCGCCATCTTGACGGTCGCGGCGGCCGAGTTGTTGAGCGTCGCGGGCGCGGCGTAGCTGTTGCCGCCGGACGGGTTGGCCGAATACGGAAGGCCCTGGCCGGAGTCGCCGCTTCCGAAGAAGCCCAGGGCGCGCTTGACGTTCGTCGACTTGCCGCTCTGCCAGTTGCGGTCGAACGCGGTCTGCACCGAGCCGGCGCTCCAGTCGGTCGAGGGATAGTCTTTGGAGAGGACATAGGAGATGACCTTGGACTTTCCGTCGAGGGCGCGCCAGTAGAAGAGGTCGGAGTCGCGGCTCCTGTTGGTGTCGTTCCAGTTCAGCTTACTGGTGACGAAGTACTTCATGCCCGACTTCAGCAGGATCTGCGGATACTGCGCGGTGAAGCCGAAGCAGTCCGGCAGGAAGCCCGTGACAGGGATTTTGTCCGCGCCGAACTCTCTCTCGAAGAAGTGGTCGGCGATGAGCACGGAACGGATGTGCGCCTCGCCGGACGGCGTGTTTGTGTCGGGCTCAACGGTCTGGCCGCCGGTGATGTCCAGCTGGCCGTTGGCGACGAGCGTTTTGATACGGCTCCAGATCTGCCTGTAGTGCGTGTCGTTGTTGGACGTTGAGGAGCTGTAATAGTTTTCGTTGTAGTAATCTTTGGCCCACTGGTAGTGCTGGGACGCCGAGGTGGAGAAGACATAGTTCTCGTTCCCGGCCAGCGAACGGGTGAAGTTGTAGTACATCGTGCGAAGGAGATTCTCCGCGGTGTACTGGAAGGGCCACTGCCACGACGTGTCAAGGTGGCTGTTGGGAACCATGTAGAATTGGAAACTCTTGTCGAGTGTGACGGCCTGGGCTGTCGCGCCAAAGGAGACGCACAGCGAGACACACAGCGAGACGCACAACAAGAGCGCGCCGATGCGCTTGCGGATTTGAGCGTTCATCTTTTTAGTTCACCTTCCTCTTTCTCAGTTGGGTTGACTCCGCCTGCGCCCGTGCGGGCGCATATTCCCCCCGCCGGACGCGTGGGATGTTATGCCCTGTCGCGGGCTTTTACCTCCGCTCACCTCCCATATAAGTGAAAAGTTTGAAGTGTTTGAAAAGAAGGGCCAATTATCTGTATCGTATGCTAAACTTTCAAGCCGCGCATTCGATTTTGTATTAAACCTTGCCGAAAAAGAGAGACGGAAAAAATTGGCGCGCGCCTCGCGGCCCGATAATTTCCTTTTTCTGTCATTTAAAAAACAAGCAAAAGCGCCGCTTTTTTACAAAACGGCGCTTTTGCCGGCTGTTCACAGCCGAAATGACGGTTTTGTTCTACTTATCTTGAGACATAGGACGCGGGCTCACACAGCGGCTTGTTTTCCGTGTCCCACAAAAACGCTTTTGCCGTATAACCGCTTGGCAGCGCCCCGATCGTGAACCGCTGGGTGGTGTACCCGCCGGCCGCCACGGTGATGGTATGGGCTTGCAGCTCTGCGAGCACGCCGTTTTCGTTGTAGACAGCCGTGATCCCGTGGACCGAATAGCTGTCGCCGAGGTTGTTGAAGCTGAATTCGGCCGCCGCCGACTGGGCTGTCCCGTAGATTTCCACTTTGACGGGGTCCGCGTGCGCGTTTTGGTCGGCCAGGAATTCGACCTCAGCCAGCATGAGGTTTTCCGTACCCGAGACGTCTGTGATGTCCAGCTTGTAATACCTGTATTTCCCCTGTTTTTCCTCGTCGATCACAAACGGCCGCGTATACCTTCTCCAGTTGAAGATCTCATCGGCTCTCCTGTCCAGCTCGACCCATTCGACGCCGTCGTGAGAGGCCGACAGCGTCCAATCCTTCGGATTTGTGTTGGCTGTGTTCGACGAAGTGAGCGTGTACATCTCGACCTTGGGCGCCACGGGATCATAATACACGATGCTTGCGGTTCTCGCCGTAAACTTGGCGTCGTAAGTTGTTTTGTTCATCTGCTGCCCCGAGTTGTTGCCCGTGCTTGACGACATGTCGTCAAACAGGTAGCGGGCGCTTTCGTTGCCGGCCAACGCAATGTTGGTCACAGACACGGCGGCGTCGGCCCGGTCCGCGGGGATGGCCGCGTCTGTCAGCGCGATGCCTTCGTAGGTCAGATCTGTCAGAATCTCGGGCGCGCCGTCGCCTTCCGTCAGCGACGGGGGCGCCTCGTTGAACCAAGTCTCGTTCGGCGCCGGCCCCATGACATAATCGATGACCAGGTCTTGCTTCAGCAGATCTTCCTCGAGGTACAGCTTGCGGTAATCCTCGCCGTTGACCTTCATGCTTTGGATATAGAGATTCTCAAAGCTGCTGCCGGGGGCGTTGATGGTGATCTTTTTGCCTTTGTCGTTGGTGATGGTGATCTTTTGGAACGTCGGTGAGCCGATCACGAGCTGGCCGCTGCCCAAATCCAGCGGGTACAGGCCGAGAGCCGCCCAGACATACCACGAAGCAAACGCCCCGTTGTCCTCTTCGCCCATGTAGCCGTAACCGATTGCCTCGCCGCTGTAAGCGCGCGCGAGGGCGACCCTTGTCGCATACTGCGTCTTCCACGGCTGGTCGCTGTGCAGGTACATCCAGGGCATATGGTACGCGGTCTGGTTGGACATGCCGAACTGGCCCAGTTTTACTTCGCGTTTTTCATAGGCTTCGTGGATCCATCCGCCGTATCCGCCGGTCGCGCTGCTCGTGCCGCCGCTCACGTAGTCCATAGCGGTTCCTTCCGCGCCCAGCCCCTCGTCCAACGCGACGCGCAGGGCCTGCGGGCCCGGCAGATTCATTGCGCCGCCCAAAAGGTTCGCGAGACCGCGCCCGTCTTGCGGCACCAGCACTCTGTAGGGCCACGCGTTGTCTTCGGTGTACCCGCCGCCCCAGTTGAGCGGATTTTGCTTTCTGAAGCTTCCGTCTCTGTTCCGGTTGAGGAACCAACCGGGCGTGAACTCGTGGCCGTTGTAATTGGCCGGCTGAGACGGGTCAAAATGGTTGACATAGTTCTTTGCGCGGTTTTCGTAGTACGCGGCCTCTTCCAGCCATCTGTCTTTCCAGTACGCGCCGCTGAGGCCCTCTATGACAGCGTTCGCATCCACTTCCGCCGCCATTTTCCTGAGCATATGGACTTGGGCGGCGTCATTGATATAGCCCTCCAAAGACCAGGTGGTGTCGAGCTGTCCGCCGCCGCCGGCGGGCGCCGAGGTGCCCCAGGGGTGATACCCTTTGAAAATCCCCTCGTGCAAGCCGGTGCGCCCGCCGTACGCCGCGTTCGACGTGACAACCGCGGAGCTCTTGATCCACGAGAAGTACCCTTCCATCACCTTGTCGAAGGCCACGTTGTATGTCGTGAACATATCGGAGATCACCGCGTCGGAGCTGGTTCCGGTCATCATGTTGTTCCCGCCGGGGTTGATCCAGCGCGGCACGGCGTGTCCGTTTAACAGCGCCGCCTGCGGCGCGCCGTTGGACGTGCCGCGGCCGTCCTGGTCGATGTAGTGCTGGATGATGCCGTCTGTGAGATCCGCGGTGGCCGCGGGCCTCAAGAAGCCGAGCAGCGGCCATTTGCTCTTGAACGTGTCCCACCAGCCCTCGTTATAGATCATATACCCGTCCATAGCGACGGGATTCGCGTTGGTCCCCCTGTAGGGACTTGCGTACTGCCAACCGCCCTGCGCGCCCTCGCCGGTGTATTCCGCCAGGAGCGTCGGATACAGGTTGGCGCGCGCCAGCTTGGAATAGAAATTGCTGAGCTGCCAATAATTCGCGGCCGGGTCGTCGATCTTGACGCTTCCGAGGAGCGCGTTCCATTCCGCCTTCGCCTCCGCTTTTACCGCGTCAAACCATTTGCCGTCGGCTGTCGTCCAGGTTGCGTCGTCGTCATCTCTGTCGATGCCTACGATGTCCATGCCGAAATTCTTTTTGGCCTGGTTTTCGCTCAAGAACGATGTGGCGACCCTCATCTCGACAACCGTCGAGCCGTCCGGCCCGTTGGCGAGATCCGGGAAGCTGACAAGCGTATTGATGGAGGTGTTGGCGGGCGTGTAGAACGCGGGCTGCGCGCTGAACTCACCGTAAAGATAATTGCGCCGCAGCGACCCGCTGCCTGTCGTGGAACTGTTGGTGTTTGCATCTCTTTGGCACCAGGCGGCGAATGTATTGCCCGCGGCGCTCGTGACGCGGGAGTAGTTGTTGGTGGTGCTGTGAGGCGCCGCAAGGAGTACGTTCCTGGCGGCGGAGCCGGCCGGGAATGTGAATCTGAACACGGCGCCGTACGTGGTTGGCGTGACCTCCAGCGTCACGCCGGGCGCTCTCGCGTCGTTGTCGTTGAACTTGACGCCGTAGTGGTAGTTGTATATAGCGAACTCGTTGTCATGCGTAAAGCCCGCGTTGCTGTTGTTTACGGCGTTGTTGACGTTATTGTTGGTGTACTCGTCTGTCGTGGCATTGGCCATAAACAGGAACGTCAGTCTTTCGCCCATATGCCTGCTGGCCAGCTTGCTCGTGGTGACGCCGTGCATACTGGTGCTGGTCCACGCGTATTTGTTGGCGTCCGCCCGGCTCGTTGTCGTCGGGACCCAATATTGGAACGGGTTGGGCCGCGCGACGGCCGGCATGAGGGCGCCCGTCGCGTTGCCGCTGGAGTTGGCGCCTTGCCTGATGTCAACGAAATCCGCCGGGTCGATCTGCATGTAATCCCTGCCGTCTCTGAAGATCTTGATGTCGTCAAATGAGCCGGCGGCTTTGTAACCCGGGGTCGCGTCGGGCATCTCAAAGCCGAGGATGATGTCCGTGATGACCTTGCCCGCGGCGAATTTGCCGATCTCGCTTTCCACATAGTTCCACTGGTAGGTCTTGAGCACCTTGCCCTCGCCCTGCGCGGTCGGGTGCATCCCGATGCCGTATTGGTCTATGACGCCGGGTATGTCCTTCAGGCGGGTGCCGTCGGAGAATTTGAGGTCGACGGCCATGTGGGCGCCGTGATATTTGTAGTCGTATACATTGTTTGAGATCGTCGCGTTCCTGCCCTCAGGCGCGAACATATAGCCCAACTTGGTGTCGGCGTGGACCGTGACGTTCAGGCCGCTTTTGATGGTGGTGTAGCTCTTGGCCGCGACCGCGGCGCCCTCGCCCGCAACCGTGCCGTTGACGGTGACAACGTTCGGCCCGTTCATCGTGGCGCGGCTTCCCGCCCATGTCGTCCCGACACCGGAGGCGACCTGCGGCAACAAGTAATCGGTCTTCTCGTCGGAACCCACGACGTCGTAGCCGGTGACGAGACCGAAGTAGGAAAACTGCATGGTGTTGTTTGCCCCGCCGAGGGCCATGCCTCCGGCGCTGTTTCCGTAGCGGACGATCTGAAGCCTGTAGTATCTGAAACCCTCCGCCGGGATCGCTTCACTGTCGAAATCGAACATCCGAATCTGATAGTTTGCCGTCCAGCCGGTACCCTGCGCCGTGGGCGCGCTTATCGTCGTCCAAGGGCCGTCCGCGCTGTCGCCGCCCTGCACCGTCCAGGTGTGCAGGACCCTGGTTGACGCGTAAGACATGTCGTCGTTCGCGCCGCGGATGGCGTAATACGGCGTCTTCACTTTTTCGCCGGCGTCCAGGATGAACCAGGCGCTGTTCGCGTTGACGCCCTGACACCATTTGGTGCTCTGGTTGTCCGCGAGGATGTTGCCGGCGCTCTCGTTGTTGGTGCCGAAAGCACCCGCCGAGTGCACCGCCGCAAAGGCCCTGTACCCAATGTTGGTAAAAAATGTCTGCCCCTGGCCGGCGGTGTTTTGCGTCTCGGCCGCGATATTTTCGCCGATCGGAGTCCCCACCGCCAGTTCCGAAAAGTTCCAGGCAAACTCGTCATTTGAGTTGTCAACGATCATCGCGGCGGCGCCGAACGGCAGCGTGCCCACAAACATCGACATGAAGACGGCCAAAGCAACGACGCCGGAGATGATTTTCTTGCGTTTAATCTCTTTCATATCCTTACCTCTCTACATAAATATGAGATTTCCTTCGTCTTTCTCCCATAGGGAACGGGCAACCGGTCTCCCTCATGATCGTCCGCAATGAAATTTGGGCGGCCATTCCTCCTTTTCCGGTTCGGAGCCAAAACTACCTCTCAGCACACCTTCTCGCAGCCCTCCCTTCAATTGCGTGTTACAACTCCCCCTGCTGCCACAACGAGCATCTCCCCGGGACATCCTCTTGGACGAAAAAACCAACCGGCTCCGCCTATAATATTTGTATCATATGCTAAAATTGTGCGTTGTGCATTCAATTTTGTATTAAACTCTATGGGAGGCTTCGCGC
>JAIRTA010000056.1 GCA_031255175.1 Oscillospiraceae bacterium
ACGGCCCAATCTTTGTCCGCTTGGGTGTAGCTGATGAACAGCGTCTCTTTTTGGGTTTTGTCCGTTTGGCTCTCACGGTTGGCGTTCGTCATATGGACCACCTCCGATTCCTGTCTTCTTCCGCGTAGAATCGCGTGCCCTGTATGTTTTGTCCCCTCATTCCCCATACCCCCGGGCTGTAGGGGCGGGCCGTGTGTCCGCCCAAAATCCTGTGGTTTCATGCCAAATCACGTTAATTTTTCGCGGACACGCACGGGGACAGGGCGGACACAAGGCCCGCCCCTACAACGATGGCGGCGGTTGGGGATTTCGTTTGCGCATTCAAATCATTGACGATGAATATTGGCAAATTTCAGAACACATCCTCCGAAACCCTCAGAATTGGAAGCACGACACCTGCCCCGGCATAGCCGGAACCAAGAAGCTTCTTATCGTTTATCACAACCGGGACATCGACAGTCTTTATCAAGACACGGCGCAGCGCGTCGGGCGGGGGAGGGGCGCTCTATGGTTGAACAAACGCGGGTGCATACGCCTCCCATCCTTCCACAGTGAACGCCGCGTACAATATAAACGTGTCATAGTCGCCAGGCGCCCTGACCAATGACGCGTCTTTTACGATGCGATAATCGCCGGCGGGAAGTTTTCCGTAACGCCATTCCCAGTCAACCGTACTTTCCTTGCTCTCGAAGGCCGGCAATGCGTATCCCACCGCATGGAAGAAGGGCTCTTCGACAGGCGTCACGTCTGTCCATCCATCTTCGTTTTTGCGCTGTATCGCGTACCGTTCGCCATAGATATATTCGGCGGCTGTGAGATTTTTGAGCGTGACGGTCAGCCCGAACGGCGTCACGGCGCCCGTTTTCACCTGCATCACTATGGGATGTTCGCGCAAAAACGCGTCGATGTCCCCATATCGGATGTCGAGGCCGCTCCCGTCTGTCTCCCAAACGCTTTCAAGCTCCACTCTGTCCGGCCTGCCGCTCCGCGCGGAATCTACGATCAGACGGTAGCCGCCCTCGACGCCGTAGAGCATCAAATGGCGGTCACGGTTTGAGCTGACGTCCGTCCCCGGGTAGGGCCGGAAGTCCTCGAAGCGCAGAGCCTCCCCCTTTTGGGCAAGGATCCGCACCTCTTCCAGCGTCATGGCCTGCGTCCCGTCGTCTGCCACCGCACCGGGGCGCGTCAGCACAATGGCATACACGGTGTGTATCTGCGCCGGATAGGATTCCGCGATTTCGCCGTTGTAATAGACAATGATTTTGTCGCCGGCGGTGAATTGGGTGGCGCTGTCTTTCAATTTTACGTCGAGAGAAACCAGGATCAAGGCGCTGCTCCTGCGCACGGCTTCGCCCTCGTTGACGCGCACAAGGATGGCATTGTCACGCACTTCGGCCACTGTCCCGGCGAAATGCGGCTCTTTTTCAACAGTGCGCATAGACAGGGGCGTGAGCGCGTCCAGGAGGCTTCCGTCCGTGACATGGTTCACCGCAAGCCCCGCGCCCAACACCGCCGCCAGCACAATCGCCGCGACGGCGATCACCCGTGACGGGTTTCCGGTTTTTGACGCCCCCGGCGCCTCCTCTTCACGGCGGCCGGGTTCCGCGGCGCGGGTCCGGTTCGTTTTCGCCGCCGTATCCGCCCCGTCCGCGGCGTCCTCCGACGGCTTGCCGACTTCTATCAGCGACTTCGCCCTGAGCAACGCGAGGCCGCTGACAAAGATGACCGCGCCCGAGGCGATCAGCAGCCACTCAATTCTGACGGCATCCCCCAGCGGCCCGAACACGACCATCCCGAGCGGCATGGCCACGCCGGCAAACATCATCATCACGCTGAACACGCGCCCCATTTTGTCCGGTTCGATTTTGGTTTGCATCAATGTCATGTTCGGCGTGTTGAACATCGGCATGGTGAGGCCGCAGGCGAACATGATGCCCAAGTACACCCAAAAATTCGGCACAATGCCGAGCAGCACCGCCGTCAACCCGAAGGCCGCGCAGGACAAAACGATTGTGTGCGCCTTGTTTTTGAACCCGCCCCATACGGAAATCAAGATCCCGCCGGCCACCGCGCCGAGCGAGAATATGATCTCTATCGCCGTGAGACGCCACACGTCGTCGCCGAACGTGCGGGCTGTCTGCAGCGGGGTGAGCAGCGCCGCGGGCGAGGCGAAGAAGCTGAAGAGCGCGCTGAACAAGATCATGAGCTTCAGCCAGGACTGTGAATGAATGTACCGCACCCCTTCGCGCAGTTCGTAAAAATACGCTTTCACGCCCTGTTTGATCTCCTCCTTGCGCGGTACGCCGGACACCTTTACAAAGGCCAGAACAATCCCTATACCCACCGCCGCCGTCGCGGCGTCGATGAAGAAAATCCGTTCAATCGGCATAAAAGACAAAAGCGCGCCCGCCGCCATAGGCGCGACAAACATATTGAACGACTGTATAGAGCTTTGTACGCCGTTGAACCGCTGGAGATTCTCCTGCGGCACGATCTGCGGGATCATCGCGCTCACGGCGGGCTGCTGTATGCCCTGACCAAACGAACGCGCCGCCGCGACGACAAGCATCAGCCAAATGTTCTTGTATCCCAAAATATACGCGACGGCCAACCCGAGCGTGATCAACGCGATACAGGCGTCGGATATGATAAGCAGATGCTTGCGGTTGTACCTGTCCGCCCATACGCCCGCGAACGGTGAGATGATCACCATCGGCAGGAGCGCGGCGCAGGTGAACAGCGTCATGATTACGCCGGATTTTGTCTCGAGTGTGATTTGCCATGTAATCGCGTGCTGCACGAGCATCGATCCGAACATCGACAAAAATTGCCCGATGATAAACAATGTGGAATTGCGTTTCCAATTGTCCATATTATCCATTTAACTCCTTCTGTCTTGCACATAAAATTCAGCCCTCCAACACTTTCACATAGAAGGTCCTTGTCCGCGGCGGGTCGAACTCGCAGAAGTAGACGCCCTGCCATGTCCCCAGGACGAGCTTGCCGCCGTTTACGATGACCGTCGCCCCGGAGCCGACGGCGCTCGCTTTGAGATGCGCCGCGCTGTTGCCCTCCGCGTGCCGGAACTCCGGGCGGTCCGGAAACGCCTTGCCGAGCGCGAAGAGCAAATCCCGCACCACGTCCGGGTCGGCGTTCTCATTGATCGTTATCCCCGCCGTCGTATGCGGGCAGTAAACCACGGCGGCGCCGTCCGATACGCCGCTTTTGCCGACCGCTTTACGGACTTGGGCGGTGATGTCGTAGAAATCCTCACGGTTTGCCGAAAGTGTATACGCAAAGAACGTCGTATTCCTCCTGCCGCCCAGCTCAGCCATGCGCGGCCACCTCCATATTGTAAAAATTTCCGCGCCGCCGCGGCGCGCGCGGCAATGTCTCTGTCAGGTTATTTTATCACAAGTCCGCCCGTTCCGGAAGGTGTTTTTTCCCCGCGTCCGCTGTGAAAGCGACCGTGACGGGGGCGTTGGGGGACATATGGGCTTGACACCCGGGCTTTTCTGCGTTATCCTGTCGTCAGAAAGGGTCGGGATTGTCATATTGTGACTTTTCTTCGCGCAAATTTTGACCTGCCTCCTCGGGGGCTCGACATAGTAGGCAGAATGCGAAAGGAGCGATAAACGCTATGGGGATTCTCGCGGCATATGACACGGCAGGCATACAAAACTACATCTTCGCGTCCAATAAGCTCGCGGAAAACGTGGGCGGCTCAAAACTGGTGGCGGATATCTTCGACAAACTGCTGCCGGAAGTCATCGGCGAGGCAACGGACCAGCCTGTCGCCGATTGGCGCGGCGGCGGCGCACTCAATCGCGCGCTCCGCGCCGAACTTCTCTATCAAGGCGGAGGAAACGCATTTGTGGCGTTTCGTGACGAGCCGCTTTTTCAAGCGGTTACCAAGGCGTTCCTCACCCGCATGTGCCAAAACGCTCCGGGGCTCGGCCTTGCCGTCGCGGCGATCGAAACGGAGTTCGAGGACACATATAAAGAGGACTTCGACCGGCTGGGCAAACGGCTTGCCATTGTAAAGGGCGGGTTTAACGTCCCGGCATTCGCGGGAAACCAGCCTATCACAAAGCAATCCGCCAGAACGGGGGCGCCCGCGAGCAGTTTTGCGTTCAAAGAATTTTTGTCCGATTCACAAGTGAAGAAACGCGAACGATACGCCGTGTACAAAAGTGAGCGCGGCAGCGAGATAGACAATTTTTCCGATCTCGCGTTTGACAAAGGCGCGGACAGCCTCATTGCGATCATCCACGCAGACGGCAACAATATGGGGCGCCGTATAAAAGCCTCTATGTCACCGTTTGTGTCGTATGCCCAGGCAGTTCCGGAAATCCGTGCGCTTTCCGCCAAAATTGATGCCTGTTATAAAGCGGCGCGCGCGCGGACAATTTCGGCGTTTCGGTCTGAATACAAGCGCTATCTCGCCGGCCAGAAGGCCGACTTCCCTGCGAAGAAATTCCGTGACGAGCCGCCCATACTGGAGCTCATCGGCGACGGCGACGACACAACGCTTGTCATCGGCGGACGTTTCGCGCTCGACTTCGCGGCGCGGCTGCTGCGCGAGATCGAAAAGACGCCCGCCGCCGAGAGACCGTTTGCCGACAGCGCCCTCACCGCCTGTGCCGGCGTCGTGCTGTTCCACGACCACTATCCGTTTTCCGACGCGTATACGCTCGCGGAGGAACTGTGCGCAGAGGCAAAAACTTCGTCCCGCAAATGCAAACAAGACGGCTCCTGCATAGATTTTCATCTGCACCAATCCGGAACTGTTTCGGGATTGCGCCGGCTGCGGGAACGCCAATATACGGTTGACGGCAAAAAGATCCTGTGCCGCCCGTGGAGGGTTTCCGGGGGATCGTCGGACGCGGGGACGGAAAACGCGCCGCCTTTCGAATGGTTTGAAAAGAACATTC
>JAIRTA010000066.1 GCA_031255175.1 Oscillospiraceae bacterium
CGGCGGGTCCACAACTTTCTCTTTCCGCGTTTACTTTCGCGGGGGGGTGTGATATACTCATGAAAATAGGAGCCCCGGCGCGGTGCGGCGTTGTTTCCGGGCCGGGCGGACAGACCGAACGAGAGGCGCGACGGCGATGATTTACCGACTTTCCCCCTCCCTGCTCTCGGCCGATTTTGCGCACCTGGCGGCCGAGATGGCGCGGGTCGGCGCGGCCGACTGGATTCACGTCGATGTGATGGACGGACATTTCGTGCCGAACCTCACGCTGGGCCCGCCGGTGGTGCGGAGTTTGGCGCGCGCGGCGGCCAGGCCGCTGGACGTACATTTGATGGTGGAGCGGCCGTCACGGCTGTTGGACGACTTCTTGTCGGCGGGCCCCGGCGTGCTGACGCTGCATGTGGAATCGGAGGCGCCGGACGTCTTGCAGTCGCTGCTGCGGGAGATCCGCTCCCGCGGCGTGCGCCCCGGGATCACGCTGCGCCCCGGCACGGACGTCGAGGTGCTGGCGCCCTATCTGCCGCTCTGCGACCTGGTGCTTGTCATGTCCGTGGAGCCGGGTTTTGGCGGGCAGTCCTTCCTGCCCGGCACGCCGGACAGGATCCGCGCGGTGCGCCGGATGCTGGACGACTGCCGCCCGTCGTGCGACTTGGAGGTGGACGGGGGCCTCACGCTGGACAATCTGTCCCTGGCGGCGGAGGCGGGGGCCAACGTCTTTGTGGTCGGGCACGCGATCTTTGGGGCGCCGGACGTCCCCGCGCAAACGGAGGCGTTTCGGCGCCGTCTCGCGGCGCTGGCGGCTGAGTTCGGCGGCGCGCCGTCGTGAGAGTGGCCGTTGTGGGCTCTCGCGGGCTGGGCGACGTCTGGTATACGCTGCTGTGCCGGCACATCCCGGCGGAGTGCAGCGAGATCATCAGCGGCGGGGCCGTGGGGGTGGACACGCTGGCGGAGCGCTACGCGGCGGAGGCGGGGCTGCGTCTCACGGTGATCCGCCCGGATTACCGTCTCTTTGACCGCGCGGCGCCGCTGGTGCGCAACGGCCGGATCGTGCGGGAGGCCGACTATGTGCTCATCCTGTGGGACGGCGTCTCCCGCGGGACGCGCCACGTGATCATGACCTGTCTGAAGACGGGAAAGCCCTACAAGCTGCTGCTCATCCGGGGCGACGGTTCGCAGGAGTGTCTTTAAGCATGACGCAATGTATAAAAATGTCAGACGGCGGCGCGCCCGGGGGTGCGCCCGTTAAACACTTTGAAGGGAGGCGATGGTTTGTCCTGGTCCGACGCGCCGATTCTGTTTGACCCGGCGCATGCCATTGCCTGTGCGAAGTCTTTCGCGCAGGCGACGGGCGTGGGGTGTCTGGTGATCAACATCGACGGGGAAATTTTGTTTGAACAGCGGGTCACCGACGTCCGCTACGATTTCTGTCAGCGCCTGGGCGAGCTCACGGGGCAGTCGCCGGCGTGCGGGCGCGTGCATCTGTACGGGTGCTATCAGGCCGACCGCTTCGGCGGGCAGTATCTCTACTACTGCCGCACCGGCATGACGCATTTCGCCTCGCCCATCACGGTGGACGGCCAGCTCGCGGGCGGGTTGGTGGGCGGCCCGCTGCTCATTGCCGACAAGGAGGACTACATCATACACGACGTGCTGGAGCGAAACGGGCTGGACGCCTCGCTGCTCGAGGAGTTTCGGGAGCTGCTGGCCTGTTTTGTGTCGACGTCCCCCGAGCGCACGCGCCATCTGTCCGACCTGCTGGCCTGCGCGGCCCGGGATGTGTCGGCCAGGCTGACCAAGGAGCGCCGGGACGCCGAGGAGGCCCGGCGGCAGGAGGAGGACATCCACTCGGTGATTCAGAATTTCCAAAAAAAGGAAGGCAATACATATTTTTATCCGCTGGAGACAGAGCGGGAACTGCTCACGGCGCTCTCCGCCGGCGACAGGGACACCGCCCGGCGGCTGCTCAACAATCTGCTGGGGCATATCCGCCTCTCCTCGGGCGACAGATTGGAGACCGTCCGGACGCGGGTGCTGGAGCTCCTTGTGTTGCTCTCCCGCGCGGCGATGACCGGCGGCGCCGACAGTGAACAGGTGTTTTTCTTAAACGACCGCTATCTCTCGGAGATCGACCGCCTGCACTCCGTGGAGGCGCTGTCGCTGTGGCTGTCGCGCATTATGACGCGGTTTTTGCGCTATGTATTCGACATGACGGACATCAAACACAAAGATATGATGTTCAAAGCGGTCGACTACATGAAGAAGCACTACGCCCACAAGCTGACGCTGGAGGAAGTGGCCGGCTCGGTGTATCTCTCGCCCTCCTACTTCAGCAAAGTGTTTAAAGAGACGATGGGGCACACCTTCAGCGTGTACTTAAACCGCTTGCGCATTGAGAAAAGCAAGCTGCTGCTGCTGTCGGGGACAGAGTCCATCACGGACATCTGCGACCGCGTCGGTTTTGAGGACCAGAGCTATTTTACCAAAGTGTTCAAAAAGTACGCCGGCGTGACGCCCGCCCGTTACCGCGCCCTGCGCGGCCTCGCGGAGGGCGACCGCGGCAAGGCCGGCTGAGAGGTCTTTTTGGCCGCCGGACGCGGGAAAATAAAGACGGAAACAAAAAAACAGAACAAGCGTTTGCATTTTTGCCCGGAGTGTGATACGATAAAACCACAATCGCGATCAAGGCAAAAGAAAGCCGCCGTTTGCGAAGCGCAACATGACTTTCCCATGCCGATTCACAGCCGATTACACAGCCAATCGTATAGCCAGTTACACAGTCAATCGTATCGTATAGCCGATTACACAGCCGATTGCACATAGGGTGCCGTCTGGGGGAGTGAGCCATGCGCCGTTCGGACAGCAAACAGAGTGAGATCTATCAGTTTATCCTCAGCGCCACCGCGCGGCAGGGGTATCCGCCCTCCGTGCGGGAGATCGGCGCGGCCGTGGGGCTGCGTTCGCCTTCCACGGTCCACGGATACCTGAAGCGGCTGCACGAGGCCGGGCTTATCGTCCGGGACGAGCGCAAAACCCGCGCCATCTGTGTGCCGGAGAGCGCCCCGGGGGTGCCCATCCTCGGTGAGGTGACGGCCGGGCGGCCCATCTTGGCGTACGAACAAGATCTGGGCACGCTGCCCTACGACCCGGGCGACGGGGGCGAGTTTTTCGCGCTGTGCGTGAGCGGCGATTCTATGGTGGGGGCCGGCATTTTAGACGGCGACTACGTGGTGGTGCGCCGGCAGGCCACCGCCCGCACAGGGGAGATTGTCGTGGCGCTCCTCGGCGACGAGGCGACCGTCAAGCGGTTGGAGATCGCCGGCGGTGCGGTGCGGCTGCTGCCGGAGAACCCGGCTTACGAGCCGATCGACGGCTCCGACTGCGCCGTCCTGGGCCGGGTGACGGCCGTGATCCGCCAATTTTGACGACACCCTTGGGGGAGAGGAGGGACTCTGTGAAGCGGCGATGTGTGACAGTCGCGTTGTTGGCGGCGCTGTTTTGCAGCTTCGCGCCGGCCTGGGGAAGCGCCGGTTCGGCGTCCGATCCGGTGATTACGCTGAGTTATTTAGAAAAAGTATTTCCTCCTATGTTGAGTAAACAGGTGGGTGACAGGGCCGCGGTTACCTGGAAACCCCTCTTTGACGACGCCGTGCAAAGGCTGGAGACACGGGCGGTCAGTGTGCGGCCGAATGTGGACCGGGCGGCGGTTGTGGACGCCCTGGCCGAGGAATATCTCACGAAGACCGCCGGCGTGCGCTACGGGTTTGCCGCGCATCTCACGCCGGTCATCTGCCGCCGGGGCGACGTTTTGACGGGCAGCATCGGAACGGGTTTTGTTTTGCAAGACGGCGACGCGCAGGTGAGCGGGCCGTCCGGCGCGGTGGTCGTCAACGTCTCCGCCGGGCGGGAGATGGCGCCGGGGGCCGCGGCGCCCGCGGGGCAGCGGCTGCTGGTCGCGGACCGGACGGGCGCGGGGCTCCGGATTGAGAGCGCCACCGCCACCGTGGCGGTGGACGGGCACTATTCGCTGACGCCCGCCTACCAGCCCCGGTATGCCGACCTGGCCGACGCGCTGCACGCGATGAAGCTCTTCCTCGGGACCCCGACGGGCTACCACTTGGAACGGGCGCCCAGCCGGCTGGAGGCGCTTGTGATGATGATCCGTCTGCTCGGGGAGGAGAGCGCGGCGCTGGCCTACCAGGAGGGGGCAGGCCCCTTCCGCGACGTGCCGGACTGGGGGCGCCCCTACGTGGGGTACGCGTACAGCCGCGGCTACACCGCCGGCACGTCCTTAGAAAAGGGGCTCTTCTCGCCGGATCGCGCGGTGACGCCGGGGCAGTACACGACGTTTTTGCTGCGTGCGCTGGGCTACAGCGACAGGCCGGACGGCGACTTCGCCTGGGAACGCGCCCTCGATTTTGCCGTTGAGACGTCGATCTTTTCGGCCGCCGAGGTCGCCCTGGTGCGCGTCCCCTTCTACCGCGACCAGGTGGTGTATCTCTCTTACTACGCGCTGTCCGCGCACATGAAGGGCGCCGGCGTCACATTGCTGACCCGCCTGGTCGAAAACAAAGCGGTCGACGCCTCGGCCGCCTCCTCCGCTATGGCCGCCGTCAACAGAAAACGCCCGTGATCTGATCCGCGCCTCTTCATGCTTCTCCATGTCTCTTCATATCTCTTCATGCTTCTTTATGCTGTGGGCACTCCGCGTTTTGCGGTTCGCCGCGGGGCTTGTCGGGAGCGAGATGTGGGAAAATAAGTAAATCAATCGGACCCACTATATCTTGTGGAAACCACAAGATATAGTGGGTCATTTGCGTCTGAGGGCGGCGGGGACGGCGGCAAGTTGGCAAATGTCGGTTCATTTTTCCCCTGTTGCGTACGATATTATAATACGATGCTGCCGGCCGGGGGCTGTGGGAGCATGAGGACGGGAGGCGAATCGCGTCGGGATGGAAAAGATCAAGCACGACGAGTTCATTCGGCTCGTGAACTATATGCGGGAGCGCTATGGGATCAACCTGGAGCAAAAGCTCTCCCTCGTGGAGGGGCGGCTCTGGAACGTCATCAACAACAAGGGCTTTTCTTCGCTGAACGAATACATCGAGTGCGTGGTGAACGACAAGAGCGGCGAGGAGGCCAAGATGCTGGTGACCCGCCTGACCACGAACTACACGTATTTTATGCGGGAGGAGCAGCACTACAACTTTCTGCGGGAAACCATCCTGCCGCAGGCGGAAAAGCTGCTGCGCGACAGGGACCTGCGCATCTGGAGCGCCGGCTGCTCGTCGGGCGAGGAGCCGTACACCACGGCTATGGTCATCGACGAGCACTTCGGTCTCGGCAAGTCGGGGTGGGACACGAAGATCCTGGCCACCGACATATCCCCCGTGGTGCTGGCCCAGGCCCGGGAGGGCGTCTACGGCGAAGAACGGCTCGACAATGTGCCGCCCGCGTGGAAGACAAAGTATTTTCGCAAAGTGGGGCCGAACCGGTACAAGGTCAGCGAGGCCATACAAAACGAGGTCATCTTCCGCTCCTTCAACCTGATGGAGACGCACCTGCCCTTCCGGCGAAAGTTCCATGTGATCTTCTGCCGCAATGTGATGATCTACTTCAACCAACCGACGCGCGACGCGCTGCTGCGGCGATTTTACCAGATATTGGAGCCTGGCGGCCACCTGTTCATCGGCCTGTCGGAGACCATCCCCAAGGGGGAGACCCTGTTTGACTTTGTGCAGCCGTCTATCTTTATGAAACCGAAGCAGAAATGATCCAAGAGATACAGAGACAAGCGCCCGGCGCCCCCGTGTTCGCCGCCGGTGATCGCAGAGGGGGAAATTCCATGGATCGGACGATCCGGGTGTTCTTAATGGAGGATTCCATCACGCTCCGCACGGCGCTCGCGCAACGGATGGCGCGGGACCAGGCGCTTTCGGTAGTGGGTGAAACCTCACATCCGTACGAGGGGCAGGGACGCCTGTTGCTCCTGAAACCGGACGTATTGGTGATCGAGAGCGCGCTGTTTTTGCCGGGCGGCACGGGCGCGTTGCGTGTCCTGCTGCAAAAACAGCCGATGCCGGTGATCGCGATGGGCGCCGACGCCCGGCACGAAAGCGAGATGATCCGGGCGGGCGCTCTCTGTTTCCTGCACAAGCCGAATCTCTCCACCACCGCGGACCTGAACCGATTCTGCGGCGATGTGATTCAAAAGGTCAAGATCGCCGACTACAGCACGCTGGCCCGGCGCCGGCGCGCGATGGCGGGCGACGGGGCCGGGCACGCGGTGGGAAGCATCGGGGGGCATCAGTTCGGCGGTCTCGTGGCGCTGGGCGCGTCCACCGGGGGTACGCAGAGCACGGCGCAGATCCTGCGCCAACTGCCGGCCGACTTCCCCGGCATGGTCATCGTACAGCACATGCCGCCGGATTTCACGCGCATGTACGCGGAGAGCATGGACCGCGAATGCCGTATGCATGTCCGGGAGGCGCGGGACGGCGACGAGGTCCGGCAGGGGCTTGTGCTCATTGCCCCCGGAGACATGCAGACGAGGGTGAAGGCCCAGGCGGGCGGCGGCTACATAGTGCAGTGCGCCCCGGGCGAAAAGGTCAGCGGGCACCGCCCGTCGGTGGACGTGCTTTTTTCTTCCGTGGCGGCCTGCGCCGGCGCAGGCGCCGTGGGCGTTATCCTGACGGGCATGGGGGCCGACGGGGCGCGGGGCCTGTTGGAGATGCGCCGCCGCGGCGCGTACACCCTCGGGCAGGACGAACACAGCTGCGTTGTCTACGGGATGCCGCGCAAGGCCTTTGAAATGGGCGCCGTTGTCCGGCAGGCCAGCCTCGAACAGATCGCGCACCTTCTGACGGACTATATAAAGACCTTCCGCCGGGGGTAAAACCGAAGACGGGCGCGTGGGAGCCGGGGAATAGGGACAGAGAGGCGTGGGCGGAAGCATGGAACACATTGTGAGCATAGGCGGCTGGGCGGTGTCGGACAATCCCGACGATGTGATCAAGACTTTTGCCCTGTCGACCTGCGTGGGGCTTGTCTATTACAGCAGCCGCCGGCCGTGTATGGGGATGGCGCACATCCAGCTGCCGGTGTCCCGCGCGCTCTCCGCCGGAGACTTGCCCAGCCGCTACGCGGATATAGGCCCCGAGTTTTTGTTGCAGCAGATGGCGCGCCGCTTCGGCGTGCGGCGGGAGGAACTGCTGATCTCCCTCTACGGCGGCATCGACGCGCGCGGCCACAACGACTTTTTCCGCATCGGAGAAAAGAATCTCCTGGGCGTCAAGGAGGCGCTGCGCCGCCTCGCGTTGTTCCACTCGGACGTGGACACGGGCGGCCAGGTGAGCCGGACGCTGTTTGCCTATGTGGGCAGCGGCGTTGTGGAAGTGATCAAGCGCCCCATGCTGATGAGCAACAATTATTTTCCCAATCGGTCATAATGCGGTGAAGAGGATTCAAGGAAATTCCAAAACTACGGCGGGAGGTGCCTGCATTGTCTGATTTTTCAATGCAATTTGTCCGGATGCGGATGGAGGAGATCGGCGCGCGGCTGTCGGCGCGGATGGAGGAGATCACCCAGGAGACGGGGGTCGCCTTCCCCGAACTGTTTTCTCAGGCCGTCGCGCGCGCCGCCGAGACCCCCGCGGCGGAGGAATCGGATCTCACGGATCTTACAGACCTTACAGACCCCACGGATCCCACGGATCTTGCGGGCCTTGCGAACGGCGCGGACATCGCGGCCGTACCGGAGCGCGCGGCCGGGACGTACCCGTATGAGAGCCTGATCGTGTCCGCCGCCGAGTCGTACGGCGTGGACCCCGCGCTGGTCCGCGCGCTGATACAGGTCGAGTCGGGCTTCGACCCCGGCCTCATCTCTTCCGCGGGCGCGATGGGGCTGATGCAGCTCATGCCGGAGACGGCCGAGGCGCTGGGCGTGCAAAACGCGCTGGACCCGGCGCAAAACATCGACGGCGGCATACGCTGTCTGCTCGGCCAGATCATCCGGTTCGACGGGGACGTGCGCACGGCGCTGGCCGCCTACAACTGCGGCGCGAACGGCCTGAAGGTCCGGAACGTGACCGACGCGGGCGACCCGGCCCAGGCGGCGCGGCTGCCGGCGGAGACCCAAAACTACCTGAAAAAAATCGAGGCGGCCCTTGCGGGCATGGGGCGCGGCGCGCTGCTGACGGACAACTTCTTCGCCTGACGCCCACCCGACGCCCTAATCTTGCGGTCCGGTTCTTTCGATAACATAAATGATTCAGATTTGCGCCCTCCGGGACGAAGCGAAAGAAAATTGGTTAAAAATGGAAAAGTCGGGTGAGGCTGTGTTTGGAAAGATATTTCGCCAAGTCGACACGCTGGCGCGGGGGCTGGACGCCTCATGGCTGCGGCAGGAGGTCATCGCGCAGAACATCGCCAACGCCAATACGCCGTACTACAAGAGCCGGCGTGTGGAGTTTGAGGGCGCGCTGACGGCGGCGCTGTCGGAGAGAGACGGGTTTGCGGCCCGCCGCACGCGGGACCGGCACATCGCGTTTGGCGACGCGGCGGACCCGCGGGACGTCACGCCGTCTGTCGTGACGAACGACCACTACACGATGCGCATGGACGGGAACAACGTCGATATCGACCAGGAGAATGTGGAGTTAGCCAAAAACACAATCAAGTACGACATGCTGACCGTCAAGATGAACGCGGAACTCGCGCGGCTGAAAATGGCCATCCGCGAGGGCAACTGAGCCGGCGGCCCCCGCGCGAATTTGCGGAGACGGCCCCGCGTCCGCCGGGCGTGAGACCCGCTTTGAGAGAGGATGTTTGGTTTGAATCTGTTCAGAGCTATGGACATCAGCGCGTCCGCGCTGACCGCCGAACGGTACCGGATGGACATCGCGGGGGAGAACATCGCGAACGCCCTGACCACCCGCACGGCCGACGGCGGCACCTACCGGCGCAAGTATGTCCTGGTGCGGGAGCGCCCGATGTATGAGTTCTCCGATTTGCTGCGGTCGGCGGAGAGCCGGCTTGCGGCCGGCGGCGGGGTGCGCGTCGTGGCGACGCGGGAAGACACGCAGACGCCGTTTCGGGTCGTGTATGACCCGCAGCACCCGGACGCCGACGAAAACGGATATGTGAGCCTGCCGAACGTAGACATGGAGCGGGAGATGGTGGACTTTCTCTCCGCCACCCGCGCCTACGACGCCAGCGTCACCGCCATCAGCAACTACAAGGCCATCGCGAACCGCGCGCTGCAAATCGGGCGCTGACCGGCAGGCGGTGTATTTGTCATATTTTGGTATTTTTATGGCCGCGAAGCGGCCGTAAAATAAGAATCCCGGTTGCGGGCCACGCCCGCTTTAGGAGGAGAAAGGTATGGAAGTCGGCCGTATTTCCGGTTTTTCGATCCCGCGGCCCGCGCCGCTGTCCGAACCGGCGGAGACAATGACCCAGGCGACGTTCTCTGATTTTTTGGGCAGGGCGCTCTCGTCTGTCGTGGCCACGGACGCCGCGGACAAACAGACGGGCTTCGGCACCCTGCTTGACACGGTGTCGGACATTCACACGGCGACAATCGCGGCGCAGGAGGCGGAGATCGCGCTCAACCTGACGCTGCAGATCCGCAACAAGATCATCGAGGCCTACCAGGAGATCATGCGTATGCAGATCTGACGGCGCCGCGCCGTCCGGGGGGGTAACTCCCGCCGCCGGCGGCCTGAAAAACAGGAATTTTGGTTGTGGGCGCGGCCCGCGCCTGAACATAGAGACGGGGATTCAGAGGGGTTGAATCACATTGCCACAAGTCTTACAACGCCTGCGGACACAGCTGACACAGCTGTGGGAGAAGACGGAAAAGAGAGACCGCACCCGCTTTTTGACCATCGTGGGTGTGTCGCTCGCCGTCATAATTGCCGCGCTCATTTTGCTCACGCGCACGCAGTACGCCGTATTGTACCGCGACATGGAGCCGAGCCAGGCCGGTGAGGTGCTGGAACTGCTCTCCGACATGGGGGTCAAGACCAGAGCGGAGGGCGCCGGCACGATCCTGGTGCCGAGCGACAAGGTGGACCAGCTCGCGATGGACCTGGCCCGGGAGGGGTACCCAAAGAGCGGGTACACCTATGAGCTGCTGAGCCGCGGCGGCGGCTTTGGGGCCACCGACGCCGAAAAGCGTCTGTACGCGCTCCTGGACTTGCAAGAGAGGCTCGGAACCACGCTGGGCCAGGGGGTCCCGGGCATCAAATTTGCCCGGGTGGAGATCTCCCGGCAGGACAACAGCCGTGTCGTGCTGTCGTCTCAGGTGGTGCCGACCACGGCGTCGATCATGCTGACGCTGCAAGAAAACACCAGCCTCAGCGACGAAAACGTGTCGGCCATAGAGTCCTATGTGGCCGCCAGCGTCGAGGGGCTGGACCCGGAGCATGTGTTCATCACAGACCAATATCTGCGCCGCCTGAACCGGCGGGGCGGGGCGGATTTGTCGCTTGTGAGCACGGACTACGAGCGCGAGGCCGCCGTGCGCAACGACTTCATTCAGGGCATCCAGGCCCTGCTTTCCCCGGTCTTCGGCGCGCAAAACGTGTTGGTGTCCGGCAAAGTGACGCTGGATTTTGACGAACACTCGACGGAGTCCGTCTCCTTCGCGCCGGTGGTGGACGACGTCGGCATCGACGTCAGCCTGCGGGAGGTCACGGAGCGGGCCCACGGTATGCAGGGCACGGGCGGGGACCCGGGCATCGACTCAAACGGCGCGGCGCCGATCTACCCGGAGGTCACGGAAGAGAGCCTCAGCGAATACAGCAAGATCACGAGAGAGGTAAACCGCGAGGTCAACGAGACGCGCGAAAGCATCGTACACGCGCGGGGCACGATACAGGATCTCTCGTTTTCGGTGGTGATCAACCTGGACGGACTCTCCAGCGAAAACAACTCGGTCGACGCCGTAAAGAACCTTGTGGGCGGCGTCGTCGGCCTGAGCCCGGAAGAATATGACCGGATCTCGGTGGAATTTCGCAAGTTTGACGGCGTGAGCCTCACAAGCGAGGTGGAGGAGCGGTTTGCGAGCGAACGCCGCCGCACGGAGCTTTTCGATCTCATCAAAGTGGTGGGGCTGTATGTGCTGATCGCCGTGTGCTTCCTCGTCATCGTGACGCGGATCCTCCGGCTGAGCAAGACGGACCGGGCGGAGGCGGAGGCCCTGGCCAGCGCCGCCGTGGCGGCCGCCGAGGAGAGCGCGCGGGAGACGGCCGAATACGGCGAACTCGTCAAACTGGCCACGGCCTCTGCCGCGCCGCCGGGCGAACCGATCGTTGTCACCAAGACGCCCACGCGCGAACGCGTGGAGGAATTCATCGAACAAAATCCGGACGCCGTGGCCAATCTGCTGCGCAATTGGATCAACGAGGAACCCAAAGGGCGCAAACGATGAGAAAAACGGGCCGTCTAAAATGGGAACGCGTGTGAGGAGGGGAATCGTAACATGGTGGCAATGGAGCTTTCTGGAAAAGAAAAAGCCGCTGTTTTGCTGATCGCCCTGGGGAAAGAGCACTCCGCCAAGATCTTTAAGCATCTGCGCGACGACGAGATCGAGCAGCTCACGCTGGACATCACCAATGTGCGCCGCGTGGACTCGGAGACCAAAGAGGCGATCATCGGCGAGTTTTACGAGCAGTGTCTCGCGCAAAATTATATCTCGGAGGGCGGCATCGACTACGCCCGCGAGGTGCTGGAGCGGGCCATCGGGGCGGACAAGGCGCTGACGATCATCAACCGGCTCACCTCGTCGCTGCAGGTGCGGCCGTTCGATTTTGTCCGCCGGGCCGATCCGAACCAGCTGCTGAACTTCGTGCAAAACGAACATCCGCAGACAATCGCGCTGATCTTGTCCTATCTCGACCCCGTGATGTCGGCCAACGTGCTTGCGAAGCTGCCCATCGAAAAACAGACGGAAGTGGTCGCGCGCATCGCCACGATGGACAGGACTTCGCCCGAATACGTGCATGAGATCGAGCGCGTGCTGGACAAAAAACTCTCCTCAATGGGCATCGAGGACTTCACGGTGGTGGGGGGCATTCAGTCTATCGTCGATATCTTAAACGCCGCCGACCGCGGCACCGAACGCCATGTGCTGGAGGCGCTGGAGGTCAAAGACAGCGAACTCGTCGATGAGATCCGCCGCAAGATGTTTGTGTTTGAAGACATCGCGAAGCTCGACAGGCGGGCGGTGCAGCGGGTGCTCAAAGAGGTGGAAAACGCCGACCTCACCGTGGCCCTCAAAAACGCCACGCCCGAAGTCAGCCGCATGATCTTCGAAAATATGTCGAAGCGCCTGCAAGATATGATCCGCGAGGACATGGAATTTATGGGCCCGGTGCGCGTGCGCGACGTGGAAGAGGCCCAGCAGAAGATCGTCACCATCATCCGCAGGCTGCAAGATGCCGGCGAGATCATCGTATCCCGCGGATCGGAGGACGAGGTCATTGTATAGGGTCATCAAGGCCGCGCAGGTGTTTTTGGCGCCGCCGCCCGCCGCCGTGGCCGCCGAGCATTCCGACGCGTCGCCGGAGAGCGGCGCGGCGGAGACGGACGTGCAGACGGCTTACGACGAACTGATCGCCGCCGCGCAGGAGGAAGTGACGCTGCTTTTGCAGGACGCCCGCCGGGAGGCCGCCGCCCTTGTGGCCGAGGCGGAACGCGCCGCCGCGTCGCTGCGGGCCTCCGCGCAGGAGGACGGGTTTAAGAAGGGGCTGGAGGCCGCGCGGGACGAGGTGTTTGCCCTGCTCAACCGCGCGCAGACCGACGCCGACGACATTGTAAAACAGGCCGAGGCGGAGCGCGCCGCCTCGCTGGAGCAGATGGAGACGCGCATCCTCAAACTCTCGTTGGAAGTTGCGAAAAAGATCCTGGGTTACGAGCTGGACCACAACGAGAGCGCGTTTTTGTCGATGCTGCGCACCGCGCTGGCCGGCGTCAAGGCGGAGACCCATGTGACGCTGCGGGTCAACCCGAGCGAATACGTGCGTTTCTTCAAGGCCCGGGAGGTGACGATGCACACGCCCACCGGGAGCCTCACGGCCGATGTGGTCAACGACCCCACCGTGGGGTACGGCGGCTGCCTGATCGAGACGGAGAGCGGCGCGATCGACGCCGGCGCCGCCGCCCAAGTCGCGCAGATCGGCCGGAATTTCGGGCTCGAAAGCGACGACGACGAGTAGCCCTACACCACCAAAATGTCCTTTTCGCCCCCTGTGAGGCAGCGCCCCCCGTCGGGCGTGACGAGGTACGTGTCCTCGCCGCCCAGCAGACCGACGCCCGGCACGCTCTTCTTCGGCTCGACGGCGAGCGTCATATTCTCTTGCAGCGGCTCGCGAAAACCCGGCGCCAGCGTCGGGGTTTCGTCCACATAGAGGCCGACGCCGTGCCCCAGGAACTTCAGGCAGTCGTCGCCCACACCCATGAAATTTTCCTGAAATTCCGCGCCGAGGTTCGCCGTCACGGCGGCGTAGATCTCATGCGGGATCGCCCCCGGCGTGAGGAGCGCGGCAGTCTGCTTTTGGAGCGCCAGGCAGGCGCGGTGCAGGCGCAGCGCCTCGCTTGAGGGCGCCGCGCCGAAGCAATAGGCCTGCGACCGGTCCGTGTGGTAGCCCTGCACGCCAAAGCCGACGTCCAGGTATACGATGTCGCCCTTTCGGAGGCGCCGGGCGCTGTCCCCCAAAAGCGGCGCGGCGGGGCAGAGGCCTTTGATCCCGCCGGGGCCGTAAAAGTTCGAGGGGCAGATCGCGTTTTCGCCGAAGGCCACCTGGCCGAGGGCCACGTCGGTCTGAAACCGCGCGAAGCGCGTCACGCCGTGGTGCCCGAGCGCGATCATGGCCCCGTACAGTTCCACGGCCAGCTCCGCCTCGCTCATGCCCTCGCGCAGGAGGCCCGGCGCCACTGTTTCCAGCAAGTACGCGTGCGCCCGCCCGGAGGCCTCCATGCAGGAGAGCTCGTAGGGGCTCTTCACGGCCCTGACCGCGCCGATCACCCTGTCCAGGGCGGCGATCTCGCGCAGGGGAAGGTATTTTTGGAGACGCTCGCGCATGGCGCAGGTGACAACCTCCGTCTCAAGATAGGCCCGCAGCGGCGCCGGACCCAGGTGTTGCGCGACCTCACGATAGCTTTTCATCGGGTATATGTGTGGCAGCGGCGACTCCTGCCGCGCGCGCGGGAAGCTTTTGCGCGCGAAGTACGCATAGGAGCCGTCCCGTTTCAGCAGGAACAGCCCGTCCTGCATCGTGCCCGTCAAATAATACTGGTTTACCTTGTCGGCAACCAGGGCGATGTCCCACGCGCCGTCCCGCGCGTCGAGGGCCGCGCGCAGCCTGTGGATCCTGTTCTCCAGTTCCTG
>JAIRTA010000078.1 GCA_031255175.1 Oscillospiraceae bacterium
CATGTGGCCGAATGATGACATAAATGTCACTGTCAATGGCGAAAACGGCTCGCTAAACAGCACAATATTCCAATCTTGCGCTGATACTGTTTTTACGGCATAACCAGGGCAACATGGGAGCGCGGCGCGGCGCTTGATGTGCCCTATTATTATGCCTCAATCCATCACAGGAGAATTCCATTTATTGGATATCCTGCCATGTTTGCGGCGCCCCGTTCCCTCATGCGGGCCGTGTGCGCCGCATTGTGGCGGTTTTCGCGTAAATTCTTTACAATTCGCGCGCGGTGATGTATACTATCTGTATAGAAATCTCGTTTCTGGCCCTTATGTGTTCGCGCCCCATTTTGGGTCTTGTCCCGCGCACAGGCCGGGCAAGTGCCGACAGGAGGAGATTTTGCTTATGTCTGAGAATTTCTCGCGCGTCTTGGTGCTGCTGCGCCGGGAGAAGGGCGTGAGCCAACGGTTGGCGGCCTCAGAGCTCGGTATCTCCCAGGCGCTTCTCTCCCACTACGAGAAGGGCGCGCGCAAGCCCGGTCTCGCCTTTGTCGTGCGCGCGTGCGACTACTACGATGTGTCGGCCGACTTCCTGCTGGGGCGCTCGATGCTGCGCGACGGCGCCGAACCGGACGCCGAAACGCTGCACGACGCCTCCGCCGACAAGGACAACCGGCTGAAGGGCGGCGTGGCCGCCTTGCTGCACAAGAAACTTCTCATCAACTCGGTCAGCCTGCTCTTCGAGCTGTTGGGGCAGTTTGGCCAGAATACACTCACCGAGACGGCGGCCGACTACCTGGGCAACGCCGTCTATGTCCTCTTCCGGCACCTCTACGACCGGTGCGGCGAGCACGCCGAACTGCTCTTTTCGGCGCCTCCCGAACATTTCTCCCTGCTGGCCGGCGCCGACCGGGCGCTGCTGGAGGCACGCCTCGCTACCCTGCTGCGCGACCTCCCGCGCGACGTGGAATGCCCCGCGCTCTCTCAAGACCAGCTCACCCGCGACTATCCGCTCCTCTACCAATCCCTCTTCAGGCTGCTCGGGCAGGCCAACAACCGGCTGTCGACCGTTGCGAACTGACGGCCGCCGGCGCGGCTCTTGACATCCAACCCGTTCCATCACGCAACCCACATAAAAATTTCCCGTCTTTATAAGTGAGACGGGAATTTTTCCGTTTGATGGAGGTAGACGCATGGACGACAAAACAATCATCGCATTGTTCCGGCAGCGGTCGGAGGACGCTCTGGCCGAGGTGTCGAAAAAGTTCGGCGGCTACTGCCGGAGGATAGCCGTCAACATACTGCGCAACAGGGAGGACGCGGACGAGTGCGTCAACGAGACGTGGTTTCGGGCCTGGAACGCCATACCGCCGGCGTGTCCCGCCAAGCTGACCGCGTTTTTGGGCAGGATCACGCGCAACCTCGCGCTCGACCGCTATGAGGCGTCACACGCGCAAAAGCGCGGCGGGGGCGAGGTGGCGCTTGCACTCGAAGAGCTGGCCGACCTTGCCGCGCCGGAGCAAGCCGATGAGGGCGAGATCACCCGCGCCATCAATGCCTTTCTCCGTAAAGAACCCCCGAATGCCGTGAGATTTTGCCGTCACTCGCGGGTATAGTCTCCAAAAACGGCATCGTCGATGACAAACCCACCGCGGGCATCGTCCGCGCCGCTCTGTTTGACGGTCAGCGTCACGCCGCGCGAGGCCGCGGCCTTCCCGGTGCCGATCTCCGTGCTGGTGATCTCGATGACCTTGCCATCGATTTGATAACCGCCCGCAATCTCCCGCACGGTGGAAACTTCGATCCTGTCGGGCCACGGACTTGAGAGGGCGCGCCCCGGGGCGTTTTCCGGGTCGTCCATCCACTTTTGCAAAAGCTCCGGAGAGACAAAACGGCTGTAGGCTTCCCGTATGCCCGTTTTGACTTCCGCCTCCGGCGCGAGCAGCCGCACGTTTTGAAGCTGCCCCCCGAACGCCTCAACCAACGCGAGAATATCATCCCGCACGGCGTCGCCACTCGGCCGGTCTTCGGCGGCGGCCGCCTGTTCGTCCGGGTCGATGAGCACCACCGTGAGTACATCCCCGTCGCCGCCCTCATCGGGGCCGTCCTCCGGCGGTGACGGCTGTTCGCCCGTCAAGGTCAGCGAATACCAAACGTCTTGCACGCCGACGTTCATCGTCACCTGCGCGAGGGTTTCGCCGCCGTCGTCCGCAAAGGACACCGCCACCGTGTCGCCGCTCTTTGTGGTGAGATCCGGCGACCAATAAATCGAGCGGGATTCGGTGATCGGCCTGTTTGCGGGATTGCCCAAAACGGTGACCTTGCCGCCCTCCCACAATTCAAACGTCCCGCTGCTCGCCTCATATGTGAGACTTGACGCGGCCTCCGTCTGCCCGCCGACGTCGAGATGGATTCCGGGAACGCTGGATAGGGCGGGCGTATACTTGTCCGGGTATGTCTCGACCGAAATCTCGGCCTGAGGCGCTTGCCCCCGGTCGTACACCGGCTCCCGCTCCGCGGGGGCGGCGCCGCTTTCGTGATTCACCGCGAAGCCCACTGTCAGCGCGAGTGCCAGCGCGGCGGCGGCCGCGACGACAATCCGGCTGGGTTTTTTGAAATTCAGCACATTTTTCACCCTTTCTTTTACGCTCTGCTCCCCAAACGCGAGGGGAACGGGCAAGCCCCGACGGACGCCGGCGACGGAGAGCAGCGCCGAAGAATAGGCGCGGCGGATGTCCTCGCCGGCGTCCCGCAGGACGGCCTCGTCGCAGGAGCTCTCCATGTCGCGCAGCATCAGGCAATACGCCGCCCACACGAGAGGGTTGAACCAGTGGAGGGCAAGTGCAACAAACGCGACGGCGGCGGCGACGGAATCGCCCCTCTTGATGTGGGTGCGCTCGTGGGCGATGATATACCTGTATTGCGGCCGGTCTACCCCCGCCGGCATGTATATGCGAGGCTTTACGAACCCGAGGACAAACGGTGAATCGATCCTGTCCGTCTCATAGACATTGCCCTCGACGCGCACCGCCAGAGCGACACGCCGTTTTAGCCGGAGGAGAGCAACGGCGCCGCAGAGGAGCATGGCGGCGGCGCCCGCCGCCCAAATACCCGGGAGAATCCGCCCGGGCGGCATCTCCGCCGGGACTTCCGCGGGGACTTCGCCCGGGGGGTGCTCCGCCTCTTGGCGGCCCGGCGGACTGCCGACGGCCGGAACGCCGAACCCGCGCGTTATCTCTTCCGATGCGGCCGGCAGGCTCTTGGGCATCAGGCTCAGCGCGCTCTCCGGCTTGAACGGACAGAGCAGGTTGAACAGCACCACCACCCAGAGCAGATAGCTGATGGCGCGCGGCGCGCGGAAGCGGCGCAGGGCAAACCGCGCCGCGAGTACGACGGCAATGACGAACGCCGCCGGCATACTCATATTCAAAACGGTCAAAAACACGCTGTCCATGCTCAACCCTCCACGCCGCCCCGCGGGGCGGTCCCGTCAGGGGTTTCCGTGTATGCGTCGATCAGCCTTTGCATCTCGGCCGCTTCTTCCGGCGTGAGCTTTTTCGTCTTCAGAAAGGCGCTTACAAAACTTGGAAGCGAGCCGCCAAAGGCCCGGTCAACGACCGCCGCGCTCTCGTACCCCTGCACATCCTCTTTCTTCGCGATGGCCGTGACCATCGTGTGCTCATGTTTCAGTATGCCGCGCCCGACCAGTTTCCGCAGTACGGTGTATACCGTCGTACGCTTCCAGCCCAACTTTTCCAGGCACAGCTCGGCGAGTCTGCCGGACGGCACAGGTTCGTTCTCCCACACGATGCAGGCAAAGCGGTATTCCGCGTCAAACAACTTCAAGCCCCCAGCCATATCCGTCCCCTCCGATGTCTATCTTGATAAACATTATTTTATCTTAATAGACACGAGATGTCAAGGGGCAAATGAAAAAATTATGCGGCTTGGCCTCCGCCCCCGCGGCGGCAGGCTCTTTTTTGACTTTGTGATAATTATAACGTTGTGTTTTGGGGCACTACTATCTTGCGTCATCTAAATCTTGTCATAAAGCGGCGTGGATTTTTTCCGTCAGATAAGGCGGCGGGTTCCGTTGATACTTGTTGTACCAGCGGGTTCCGCCAACGCGGTATGGCGAAAAAAAGGCCGGAGATTTGTAAATATTTGGGTGGCGCAAGATACTCAGTAGCTTCTCCCCGGCAGTTCTTCTTCCGCGTTTTCCCGGGTGAATACCTTTTCGTCTGTGATGATGCGCAACGGCAGTTCTTTGCCCGACATCAGATCGGTCACGGCCTTCATAAGCTGCGGCCCTAAGAATGGATTGCATTCCACCACACAGTTGAGTTTGCCGTCTATAATGGCTTTTATCGCCCGTTTTGTCCCGTCTACCGATACGATTTTGACGTCTTCGCCCGGTCTGATCCCCGCCGATTCCAGTGCCTGTATGGCCCCCAGGGCCATGTCGTCGTTGTGCGCGAAAATCACGTCGATGTCCCAGGCGTTCCACCGCAGATAGTTCTCCACCACCCGACGGCCTCCCTCGATCGTGTAGTCGCCCGAAATCGACTCGACAATGCTGTAGCTGCCGTTTTCGGCCAGCACCGCCTCAAACCCGGCTTTTCTCTCTATCGTCGGCGTCGCCCCGATGGTCCCCATGAGTTCGAGAATGCGCACCGGATGTTTGTCGGGCGACACATTCGCCTCCACCCACCGCATCGCGCGCCGCCCCTCTTCGATAAAATCCGCGCCGATGTACGTCAAAAAGAGGTCGTCGTCCCCCGTGCTGATGTTGCGGTCGGACAGGAGCACCGGAATGCCCGCGCGTTTGGCCTCCCGCAGGACCGGCTCCCAGCCGCTGTCTATGACGGGCGATATCACAATGACATCCATCTCTTGCTCTATAAATGTGCGCACCGCTTCGATCTGCTTTCCCTGGACCTGGTTGGCGTCTATCATCGTCAGTTCCACATTGAAATCTATGGCCGCCTCGCGGATCGAGCTGTTGTTGGCAATCCTCCATCCGCTCTCCGTACCCACTTGGGCGTACCCGACGCGGACCGGCCCGGTGAGCGCGCGCGGCGCTTTGTCCAGGCTTCGCTCATAGCTTTCTATATTGGCCTCCGTTATGTTGTGGCTCCGCAAGATCACCTGCTTGGGCACGCCGCTGACGCGTTTCAATATGTCCAGAGAAAACTGTATCGCCTCGCGCCCTCCGGTCGGGCTGGTGATGGTCTCGTCTATCACGCCCTTGCGAATCAGTTCCAGCCCGCCGTCTTGCCCCGCGAAGCCATCCACCCCGATGATCTTCTTTGCGGCGTTCGGCCCGTTTCGTATGGCGCGGTGGGCCCCGAGAGCCATATAATCGTTGTGGGCGAAGATCACGTCCACATCCGCCAGTTGGCCGTCGAGCGACGCCACAATATCCTCCGCGGCGTCGCGGGTCTCGTTTTCCACAACGACAACCTGCGTGCGGATGTGGGGGTGGCGCGCGAATACGCCCTCCAGGCCGCGGCTTCGCGACACGCTGGCCTGGGAATTGGCGCCGCCTCGCAGTTCCAGCACGGAGAACGCCTGCCCTCCGGCCATATTGACGATGGCCTCCCCCGCCTGTTTGCCGATCGACTCGTTGTCCGGCCCTATGAACAGGGTGTAGTCGTACCCCTCGACCACGCGGTCCAGCACGATCACCGGAATGTCCTGGTACACCTCGCTGATGATCGGCGTCAGCTGTTTGGCGTCGCAGGGCGAAACGATCAGCAAGTCGATGCCGTACCCAAGCAGGCGCTCGATGTCTTTGATCTGCTTGTCGCTGTCCTGGGTCGCGTCCACAAACACCAGGCGGATCTCCGGGTGTTTGGCCGCTTCCTCCTGCAACTCTCGCGTCAGAACCAAACGCCAGGGCTCCCGCATATTTGCCTGCGAGATGCCGATCACATACGTGACGGGCGGCAATGTGTCGGACGCCGCGCACCCGACCAGCAGCGCGGCCAAAAATACCAGCGCCGCCAGCATACCGGCCGGCCTCTTACTCAGCGAACGAAACAGCGCCCTTGCCATCTCTCCGTCACCCCGTCCAGACTGTGTGAAAATCATATTTTTGAAGTTGTAACCACAATATATAGTGTATATATACTATATATTGTATAGCGCGATGTTGTATAGCGCGATGAGAACCTCTGTGTTTCTTTTCGCGAAAAAGCGGGCTCAGACGTGCCCTTTGCGGTATTCGAGGGGCGAAACGCCCAGCGCGCGTTTGAACGCGACGGAAAAATAGTGTTGCGTGGAATACCCGGTCTGCTCCGCGATGCTGTATATCTTCAAATCGCTGCCGAGCAGCAGCTCCACCGCTTTGCGAATGCGCGTCTGCGTGACGTAGTCCACAAAGGTGACGCCTGTTTCGTGGCGGAACATGCGGCTCAAATGCTCCGGCGAGACGTGCTGGCTGGCCGCCGCCGCCTGCAGAGACAGCTGCATGTCTCCGTAGTGCCTTTCGATATAGCGCTTGGTCTCCGTCACCAGAGACGAGCACTGCATGGCCGTTTGAAACTTCTCCATAGAGGTCAGGTAGATTTCCGGCATCTCTTTTCTGGAATCACACACCACCTGCATCCGCTCGACTTGCACCGGCAGGTGCTTTTGGAGCGCCTCCGAGAGGCTCTTCCCGGCCTCTTCCCACTGCCGGCGCGGCTCACAGGCGGACAGCAGCACCAGGTCTCCCCCGTCGTTTCGGTATGAGGAGACGGGCTCGAAGCAGGAAAACAGCTCCAGCGCGATATTTTCGGCGGCGTAATAGAGAAGATCTTCGTTCCAGCCCTGCTCCAGCAGCGTCAGCGACTCTTTGGACGAGATGTGCACCACCGTCACCCCGCAGGGGGTCGGCACCCGCAAATTCAAATATTCGATCTGCTGGTCTATTTCCGGTTCGCTGTAGTGCCCGTCCAGCCACCCGGAAAAGAACGACGTCGTCAGCGCCTGGCGGTTTTTCTCAATCTGCAGCTTCGCCCACTCCAGATATTTGACTTCCTTGTGGTTTTGGCACAACCACGCCTTGGCGCGGTTCACCGTGTCGAACAGCGCGTTCTCCATGATCGGTTTTAGCAGATAGTCGAAGACGCCCAGACGCAGCGCCCTCTGTATGTACCTGAAATCATCGTACCCGGTGATGATGATGATCACCGCGCCGCTCAAAAAATCGGACAGCTTCTCGATGAACTCCAGCCCATTCAAAAACGGCATATCAACGTCCACAAAGAGTATATCCGGCAGATGCTCTTTGGCCAGTTCTATCGCCGTTTCCCCGTCCTCCGCCTGCGCGACGATCCGAAGCGCGGCGTCACCGGACAGCATTTTTACAAGGCCTTCACGAATCATCTCCTCGTCGTCCGCAATCAGCGCCTTGTACCCCAAAGTACGTCCCCCCCAATTGTTTAAGCTCGTCATTTCCTCTCCCGCAGAGGTATGGTCACCGTGGCGACGGTGCCCTCCCCCTTCACACTGCCCAGCTCCAGCCCATAGTCCTCCCCATAACTCAGCACCAGCCTTTTTTGAATGTAAAAAAGGCCGAACCCCTCTTTGGTCTCCTGTCTGTGAACCTCTCTCAGGCATTCGTTCAGATATTGCAGATGCTCCGCCTCGATGCCGGCGCCGTTGTCTTTGACAGAGAGCCACAGATCGTTGTCGCCGCGCAGCCCTCCCTCGATTGTGATGGTGCCTCCGCCGCGCTTTTGCTTGATGCCGTGATAGATGGCGTTTTCGGCGAGAGGCTGCAAAATCAACTTTGGAACCTGGTAGTTGTACAACGCCGGGTCTATTTGAATGGAACATTTCAGTTTGTCTTTGTATCGGATCCCCTGAATGTACAAATAGTTGGAAACATGCTTGATCTCCTCCTCCAGCGAGATCACGTCCGTGCCGCCGCTGAGCCCGATGCGAAACATATTGGTCATCGCGTCGACGAGGAGAACGATGTCCCGGGCGTCGTAATTGCGCGCCATCCAGGTGATGGTGTCCAGCGTGTTGTAGAGAAAATGCGGTTTGATCTGCTCCTGAAGGCTCTTGAGTTCGGCCTCCCGCTTGCTCTGCTGTTCCTCATATACTTTTTGAATCAGCTGGCGGATGCGGTCCAGCATGTGGTTGAAGCTGACGCCAAGGTCTCCGATCTCGTCGTTGTACCGGCTGTTGAAACGAACGGACAGGTCGCCGGACTCCGCCTCCTGCATCAAGCTTCTCAACTTGTGAACCGGTTTTGTGACCGACTTGGCGATCTGAAACGACATGGCCGCCACGATGCCCGCGGTGCCCACTATGAAGAACATCAAAATATAATAGATGGTGTTGACGCTGCCCATGATCTCGTCAAACGAGAAGACGCCCACCGTCTTCCAGCCCGTATATTCGCTGTTGTCGCAGCGAATGTGGTAGCTGCCGTTTTTGATCCTGGCCGTGACCGGCCGGTTTCCGTTGCCGCTGAGCCAAGCCGGGTTCACGCGGAAAACAATGTCGTTCACCGGCGCGTACACCATGTTGTCCCTGCCGTCCAACACAAACACAAAGCCCTGCTTTCCGATGCTGACGCGGTTGATGGACTCCTGGATGATCTCGTGGCGCACATCCAGCAGCACGACGCCCTTTGTCTCTCCGGTGTCGGGGTCCACAATGGCCTTGGCCAGCGAAAACACGTCGTCGGCGCTGTAATCTTTGTTGGTGACGATGTTGCGCCCGGTCGCGTTGGAGATCAGCACCATCTTCCCCGGTTCCGCGCACGCCTCCCGGTACCAGTTTTCGTCGGTGAACGGGTCCCGCGAGATGCGTGACATGCCGGTCCCCACGTACCTGTCGTCCTCAAACGCAATCAAAATGCCCGCGATCTCCTTCGGGCGGGAGTTTGCGAGGTCCTCCAGGTCTCTGTCCAGCATCACCTGCATACCCAGCCACCGGGTGTCCCGGGCGGACACGCTGAGCGCCTCATAGCGCAGGGCCACCACCGTGATGTAATCGGCGATCTCCTCTATGCCGCTGATATACACGTCCAGGGAATTTTGCACCTGCCCAATCAACTGGGCGGTGTGATCCATGGTCATGGTGCGTACCTGCCCGATGAACACACTGCCGACGACCACCGCAAAAATGATAAAGGGGATGAGGGCCACCAAAATACAGAACATCATCACCTTGTTGCGAAACTTGATATTCAAAAATGCCTTACTCAATCGTTTCATGACCGGCGTTCCCCGTTCTCATCTCACTTGAAACTTTTATCCGTATGAAAAGGCCGCCTGAGAAATGGTAAAAATAGCCAGTATATTATATCACAGGCATTGTATTTTTGTCCACCTTATGTTTCTTCCTCCTTTGTAAAAATCCGGCGTATCCGTCGGTCTTCGTCAGCCGGACTTGCGCCGTTCCGCCCTGAGCGCGATTCCCCGCTGGATGACGATAAAGACGCACAAAAGCGCCGCGATTGTGACTTTCGTCCACCATGTATTCAGATTTTGATACGTCACAATGGTTTGGATCACGCCCTGGATCAGCGCGCCGAAGGTCGTGCCGATCACCGAGCCCACACCGCCGGAGAGCAGCGTTCCCCCGATGACCGCCGACGAAATGGCGTCCATCTCGAGCCCCATATTTTGCAGAGAATACCCGGCCAGCGTATAAAAACTGAACACCACACCGGCCAGGGCCGCGCAAAAACCCGAGATCGCGTACACCGCGATCTTGATCCTGGTAACGGGCAGCCCCATCAGCACGGCGCTCTGTTCGCTGCCCCCGACGGCGTACACACCGCGGCCAAACCTCGTGAACCGCAGCGTATAGTACGCGGCCGCGAGGACAACCAGCGCGAAGAACACGTAATAATACAGCTTCCCCTTGCCTATGCTCACCTTGCCCAGGGCCATGTATTTATAAAACGTATCTGTGATGGGGATAGAATTTGTGCTGATCACCGCGCAGAACCCGCGCATGAAAAACTGCCCGGCCAGCGTGACAATGAAGGGCTGCAAATGAAACGTCTGGATCAAATACCCCATCAGAAGCCCCACGCCGAGCCCGATGAGGAGCACAAGCGGGATCACAACCACCGGCGGCACGCCCAGGCGCAGCAAGTGGGCCGAAAACACACAGGTAAACGCCAGCGTGGACGCGACGGAGATGTCGATGCCCCCCGTCAGGAGCACAAATGTCACGCCTATCGCGACAATGATGAGATACGCGTTGTCGTTAAACAGGTTTAAGAACGTAGACAGCGAGAAAAACCGGTCGTAAGCCAGCGAACCCGCCCCAAACAGCACGAAAAAAAGCAGGGTGGTGATCAACAGCGAGATGTTTCTGTTTCCGGGTTTTTTTTGTATCGCGCCGCTCATGCTTCCTTCACCGCCCTTCGGGAGAATTTTCCGGCGATCGTCTCTTTGAATTTTTTCGATTGCACCAGGCAGATGACGACCACGATCAGGGATTTAACCACAAGCGTAACCTCGGGCGCCACGCCCATAGCCAGCACCGACGTCGAAATGCTCTGTATGATGAGCGCGCCGATGACGCTGGCCGGTATTGAAAAACGGCCTCCGAACAGGGACGTACCCCCAATGGCCACGGAGAGAATGGCGTCCAGCTCGATCAAAAGGCCGGCGTTGTTGCAGTCCGCGCCCTTGATGCCGGCGCTCTCGATGAGCCCGGCCACGGCCGCCATCAGCCCGGAAAACGTGTAGATCATCAGCTTGATGCGATCTACTTTGATGCCGGTGAAGCGGCTCGACACGCTGTTGACGCCGATCGCCTCAATAAACAGGCCGAAGGCCGTCTTTCGCGTAAACAGCATGACCAAAACAAACGCGAAGGCCACGATAAACAGGGGGAAGGGCAGCCCCAAAATATACCCCCCGTTGATGAAATAATACGCGTCGGAATTGATCGTGACAATCTTTCCTTCTGTGATGAGCTGCGCGATGCCGCGCCCGGCCACCATCAGGATCATGGTGGCCACAATCGGCTGTATCTTCACTTTGGCGATCAGCACGCCGTTCCACAGGCCGCACAAAACACCCGCCAGGAGCGCGAGGACGACGGCGACCGCCACGTTGCCGGAGGCGCCCGGCAGGAGTCTCCCGTCCACAATGCTGCACGCCACCGCGCCGGAGATGGCCATGACCGAACCGACGGAGATGTCCGTACCCCCGGTGGCCAGCGCCATAGTGATGCCGATGGCCAACACCATCAGTTTACTGCCGTTTCGCAAGATGTCGATCAGTCTGCCGTACAGATGCCCGTCCACGATCCGCATCTCGAAAAACGAGCCGCCGGATACGATGCCGTTCGCAAGCAGGATGGCCAGCAGCACCATAAGCGGCCAAAAGATCTGATTTTTACTGAATTGTCTCAGTTTTTGGCTCAAACTGTTCCCCTCCCGCCATATATTTGACGATCATATCCTCCGATATCTCTTCGCCCGTGAGTTCTCCCACCAGTTTTTTGTCCCGCAGGATGACCATGCGCCCGCAGCAGCGGACCATCTCATCGACCTCCGACGAGATAAACACAAGCGACATGCCCTCGCCCGCAAGCTTGGTGACCAGTTTTTGGATCTCCGCCTTGGTGCCGATGTCTATGCCGCGCGTCGGCTCGTCCAGCATCAGCAAATCCGGGGCCGTGGCGAGCCACCGCGCCAAGATCACCTTCTGCTGGTTGCCGCCGGACAGGTTGTGGATGGACTGCTCCCGCGAGGGCGTTTTGATGGACAGCGCCTCGATGTACTCGTCCGCCAATTTTTCAGATTGCCGGCGCGACATGGCCCGCAGCATCCCCTGCTTGGCCTGCAAGGCCAGCATGATGTTTTCCCGCACCGACAGTTCTCCCACAATGCCCTCGCTCTTCCTGTTTTCCGGGCAGAACCCGATGCCGGCGCGCATCGCGGTGATCGGCTCCTTCACGGCCGTCTTGCGGCCGCCGATCTCGAGGCCGCCCGTCACAATGGGGTCCACGCCGAAAATCAACCGCGCGATCTCGCTCCGTCCGGAACCGAGCAGCCCGGAAAAACCCAGCACTTCTCCCTTTTGAATGTCTATGTCCACATGCGAAATCTGCGCGGACGCGGCGCCTTGCAGCCGCAAAAACAGATCTCTTTTCCCGCGGTCGGCCAGCGACGACGACGGCCGGCTCTCCAGATCCTCATATTCTTTGCCGATCATCCGGGCCACGAGCTGCATCTTCGGCAGCTCCGCCGTGGGGCTGGAACACACATATTCGCCCCCGCGCAAGACGGTGATGGTGTCGGAAACCTCGTAGACCTGGTCCAGAAAATGCGTGACGAAGATGATCCCCATCCCCCGCGCCTTCAGCATCCGCATGATCTCAAACAGTTTCCGCACCTCAACGGCCGTCAGGCTGGATGTCGGCTCGTCCAAAATCAGAACCTTCGCGGAGATATCGACCGCGCGGGCAATGGCCACCATCTGCTGCACCGCCACGGAATAGCGGTCCAGATTCTGCGTGACGTCAATATGCAGGTCGAAGCGGCTCAGCAGCTCCGCCGCCTTCCGGTTGATCGTCTTCCAGTCGATCCGCCCCGCGGACCCGGGTTCGCGCCCGATGTACACGTTCTCCGCCACACTCAGGTTCGGGCAGAGATTTACCTCTTGGTACACCGTGCTGATCCCCATGTTTTGGGCCGCCTGGGGCGACTGGGGCGATACGGCGCGCCCCTCCAGAAAAATATCTCCCCCGTCCCGCTCAAAAACGCCCGTCAGCACTTTGATCAGCGTGGACTTCCCCGCGCCGTTTTCGCCGAGCAGCGCGTGGATCTCCCCGCGCCGCAACGCAAACTGCACATCGCGCAACGCGACGACGCCGGGAAATTTTTTGGTAATATGTTCCATTTCGAGCAACTTTTCCTGCGTGTCCATCACAAGACCTCTTTATCTCATAGGATTCTCCGCCGGGCCCGGCGGGGTTCCCGATGTCCGCCCCACGAAACGACGTTCCGTGGGGCGGACAAACTCTCTCTGCGTTACGCCGCGCGGAGCGCGGAACCCGGGAGACACGCGCCCCGCGGCGCTTGATCAATACTTTCTGTTCGGCAGGTCGGCCGCCGCCGTGTCGGCGCGGTAGATCCCCTCGTCAGATTTGATCCACTTTTCCACCGTGCCGCCGTTTTTCAACGTCTGGCAGGCCTCGAAAAATTGCGGTCCCAACAGCGGGTTGCACTCGATGGTGACATTGGCCTCGCCGGCCGCCATCGCCTCAAAAATGCCGCGCACGCCGTCGACGGAAACCACCGCCACGTCAGAACCGGGCTTGAGTCCGGCTTCTTTGATGGCCTCTATGGCGCCCAGCGCCATGTCGTCGTTGTGGCCGTATATGCCCTTGATCTCGTTGCCGTATGTTTTGAGGAAGGACTCCATCACCTCTTTGCCCTTGGCACGCGTGAAGTCGCCCGTCTGCGACGCGACAATCTCGATCCCCGGGTGATTGGCCGCGATCTCATCTTCGAAGCCCTTCTTGCGGTCATTGGCGGCGGAGGCGCCCACGGTCCCCTCCAACTGCACGATCTTGCCCGAGCCGCCCAGCAGCACGCTCATCTCAATGGCGGCGTTCTTGCCCTCTTCAATGAAGTCGGAGCCGATGAAGGTCGCGTACAGGCTCTCATCCACATCCGCCCTGCGGTCCACCAGCACGATCGGGATGCCGGCGTCTTTGGCCTCGGTGAAGACGGCGTCCCACCCGGTCTCGACAACCGGCGCCACCCCTATGACGTCTACGCCCATTTCAATAAAGGACTTGATGGCTTTGATCTGATTCTCTTGTTTTTGCTGCGCGTCCGCGAATTTCAGGTCGATGGTGTCCAGGTTCTGCCCGGCGTAGAACTGTATCGACGCGGTCTCCGCGTCGCGCCAGCCGGATTCCTGACCGATCTGCGCGAAGCCCACCACCAGCTTGTCGTTGGTGGACTCAGACCCCTGGCCGGAGGGCTGCGATGTCCCGCAGGCCGCGACCAACAACATCATGCAGGCCGCCACAACACAAATCAACGCTCTCTTTTTCATCTGAAACATTCCTCTCCTTACATAAAATGTAGAATAATTTTGGAAGGCGAAAACAGTAGAATCCGCTTCCCTTTTCATTATATCTCCTCGCATTTGTGTTGTCTTTACAATAATTTGACCCCTATATGTCTTTATTTTAACATAGCGCGACCGCACGGCGGCGTTTTCGCGCGCCCGACGGGGTCCCCGCGCCCGCGGCGCCGCGGGCGCGGGCCGGCGCGCTCCGCCGACAAAATAACCCCCAAAACATCCTATGAATGCTTTGGGGGTTATTTGCCGTGTTTTTTGCCTCAGCGTTTTACGTCAGCGTTTTTGCTTCGGCATTTTTACTTTTGTGGCCGCTCCGGGTTTGCGGCCGCGTCAGAGATTTTCCGCCACCGAATCGCGCAGCGGCACATATTGGCTGCTCCAGACAAACGCCGCCGCGGTGACGGCGCCCACGGGCACGTCACGCACCGAGACGTCGAGCCGTTTGAACGTCCCGTTGACAACGGTCGCTTCCGTTTCACTCACGACGCCCACCATCCTGTTGTCCGCGTCGTAGAGGGCGATCAGTATGCAGGCGCCGGCGTCGTCACCGGCGGCCGTGTCGATCACGACGTGAGCCGACAGCGAACCGTCGGAGGCTTTGGTGAGGACCAGGTCTTTGGCGACGCCGAGCGCGATGTCCACGTCCGAGACGTCCTTCACCAAATCGACCAAGACGGCGGCTGTTTCGAAGAGGCCGCTCGGGTCGGTGACGCGCACCGTGTATTTTCCGCCGGGCATCTTTTCGCCGAAGACATAGCTGCCGTCGGCCGAGACGCCGGCCGTACCCAACGGCGCCGAGAACTCCGTATCCGCGAAGTCATAGCACGCGACGGTCAGGCCGGACATGTCGGCGCCGCCGGGCGCGTCGGCCCGTATGTGGCCGGCGATCGAGAATTCGCCGGCGGCCGGTTCCGTCTCGCCGTTCGGTATGACGCGCAGGTTGCGCACTTTTATGTCTGAATTGAACACACGCACCGCTATCTGCCCGTAACGGAAGTCCCGGTTGGCCGGCGCGGTATAGCTGTAGCACAGCTGGCCGTCCACCGTCGCCCGGATCGTGGTTGTGTCGGACCCGGTGCTCGTCACCGTGATTTCCATCGGGTGCCACTCATTCGGGTCGAACGTGACCTGCCCGGCCGTTGTGTTCGTCAGCGCCGTCCAGCCCCAGTGAATGGCGCCGGTCTCCACGCCCGTGTGCTCGTTCGCCGGCGGGTTTTCGCTCGGGTTGTAATTGATGCCCGTGACATAGCCCCGCAGATCGTCCTGGCCGGAGCCGAAATCCGTCGACAGATACGTAAACCCGCCGTTGGATTTGCCCGCCCTGGTGAGAAGCTTGACGTCCGCCTTAATCGTATAATTCTCCCACGTGGCGTAACCGTCGGTGATCTTGTACCCGTTGTTGTTTTGTACAAGCGTGAGTTCGCCCCCGGAGACAGACGCCGTGCCGTTTCCGTATTCCTTCCAGCCGGACAGTGTCCCGTCGTTGAAATCCTCCTGCCAGACGAACCGGTCTTTGACGTGTAAGTTGTCGAAATCCGCCGTGCCTTCCAGGCTGATGACGCCGGCCATGCCCGTGGGGTACACGTTGTCAACGAACGTCATGAGCGGCCTGACCGTATTGGGCGGTTCCGTCGACCCGTCGGTGTTGGCGTATACGCGGATCGTGTTGTTGACAACGCGCACGATCAGCGGATAGTCGGTCGCGTTGCCGGCGGCGAACGTGAAATCCTTCTCCGCCAGCACGGTCGCGGAACCCTTGCTCGCCCGCAGCAGTTGAATCTTGCCCTCGGTGTCGGCGGACCGGTTGAGGGCGATGATGTAGCCGTTTTCCGCGCCCGCGTTGAGGTGGCCGCGCACGACCAGGCCCGCGGTCGTCGTGCCCGACGTCGGGCGCACCGACGCGGTGAACTCATAATCGCTCCAGCCGTAGTTGCCAACCAGGGCCGTGCCGGCGCCGGACGCGGCCAGGCGGTTGCCACCGATGCTCCACACGTTATTCGTCGTCGACGCGTGGCTTGTGAAGTTTGCGATGGCGGCGTCGCTGCCGGGGCTCGTCGCCGAGAATTGGTTGCTATAGCGCGGCGCGCTGGAGACAACCAAATTGTCGATGTTTCCGGCCGCGTTGTATGTCCTGAACCCGACCGAGCCGGACAGATACGTGGTGTCGTAGATCGTTGCCCGCAGCGTGCCGTCTATGTAGAACTGCATACGCGGGCCTGTCATCACCACGGTCAGGCGGCGCTTGGTGTTGGTCAGGGGGAACGCGGTGGAACTGCCCAGAGACGTCCTTTGCAGCTCGTTCCAGTTCTGGTCCATCCGGCCTATCGTCAAGTAGGAAGTATTGCCGCTTCGCTCGATTCCGAAATAATAGCCGTTGAGACTGTCCACGCCGGCTCTGTAATTGGAACTGCGCACCAGCAGGCCGCAGTTGCCGCCGGTGGACGTCATGGTCACGTCCGCTTCGGCCACACCGTCCGAGAACTCCGAGTTCGCGACGATGAACTTGCCGCCGGTGCTCGCCGTGAACGTGGCGTTGTTTGCGGCGCCGGCAAACGTCCAGGTGCTGGATGTGCCGCCCGCGTAAGTCGTATAGCCGCTCGGGTTCGCGCCGTTGTTAAAGCTGTTTACAATCTGCACGTCGTTCTGGGGTTCGGGCATACCGGCACCGGTCAGTTCGTACGTCTCGGGGGAGACGGTAAACGCGAGGCCGCTGCCGCTGATGTCTCCGCTCACGGCCGGCGTCCCGTCGTAGACGGCGGCAGCCGGGTCGGGGTCATCGCCGACCCACAGCGTGATCTTGGTGTCGAACAGGCGCACGCGCACCGCGACGTCGAGGCCGGCCGCGTCCGCCGCGCCGAGCGTCACGGCGCCTTGCTTGAGGACAATCCGGCCCTCTTCGTAGGCGACGGTATACACGCCGCCGCGCACGGTGAACGACTGCCCCGGCGACAGGGCCGTCTCGACGGCGTAGTTTGTGCCGGCCGTCGCGTAGTGGCCGACGGCGTACTCGTCCGCCGGATTGATCATGAGGGTCGGCATGACGGCCCAGCGCCCGTTTGTCTCGTTGTAAACGCGCAGACCGTTTTTGTTTTCGGCGTCGCTCTTGACGCCGTATGTGACGGAAAGCGTCTTATCGGCCGCCAATTCGGCCTTCAGCGCATTGATGAGCGCGTCGGACAAGTTGAGGTTTACCAGGTAGCCGAAGTTGCCGGCGCTGGCGCCGCTCACAAACGCGCCCAGCGCCTGGGTGCCGCGTGTGTCACGCGGGTTGTCGGGGATGAACAGGGTTTCGACCTCGTGCCCGTTTACGTACACGGTCAGATCGGAGGGCGCCTCGTACCCCTTGGCGGTCTGTGAGCCGTCGGAGTGGGTTGTGGGGATATATCTGTCCTGAACCGCGGTGGCGGGCTTGATCGACGAGATCTCCGCGAACAGGCGGACATGCTTCAGATCGGCCGGATCGAAGTCCGCCGGCACGGCGAAGTTGTACACCGCCTGCCCGCTGCCGCTTGTGTTTGTAAACGTGTTGGACGCCGACGCCGGCTGACGCAGGATGTAGGACGTCTCATCCAGCATTTCGGCCGAAAAACTGGAACCGGCCGGCCTGACGAGGATATTTTGGAAATTTTTGGCAATCTTGCGCCCGGCGCTGTCTTCGATCCAGACGGTGAGCGTACCCACGCAGCGCACATAGGGCAGCTGGAATGAGATGGCCTGCTTTCTCTGCACATAGGGCGTGTAGTCGATGGCCAGAGATCCGGACGAACCGGTCGTTATGTTGTTGCCAAACACGTCCGTCGCGTCGAAACGCCACTTGAGCGTCGCGCCCGGGTAGTCGTTGCCGCTCCAGTTCATGGCGACAACGTTGCGCGAATACGTCGCCCCCGGGGCCGCGGTCGTGTTGGGGTTGCCGTCGATCCCCACGTAATCGGGCTGGTTGAGGTCGGCTATGCTCATGTCGCCGCCCCAGGCGACATCCTCATACCCCATGATCTTGTCGTAGCGCTCCCACGTGAGAAGGCCGTTGCGCTCATTTTCGATGTCGTGCGGCTCGGTGTATACGTAGCCCTGGTGCTTCACCTGCTGGCGCAGGATGTCCGTATAATACTTAAAGCACCACGATATGTCGTAATCCCAGTCTCCGTAGCCCACACTGCCGTACTCGCTGTTCAGCACGGGCTGGCCCGTCTGCGTAAAACCGTTGCGGTAATTGTTTGTCGAGCCGGGATACGCGTTGTTCTCGCGGCCGGTGACGACGTTGTTGACGCTGGTGTAGCCTTTGGAGTAGTCGTGCCACGTATTGATGTCGGTGGGATTGAGATGATCGTTGTTGCAGGGGCTCATATCCTCCACGATCTTGCCCGGATGGACCTCTTTTACGTGGAAGTAGAGAGCGGCGAGCCAGTTGTTCTCATTTTGGGCGTTGATGCCGGTGCCGGCCGCCAGGGTTCTGGTGGAGGTCGTGTTGTAATAATACTCATGCGCCTCGGCAAGTTTGGCGGGGTGGGTGTTGGCCGCCGCCGCGCCCGAGTTCCTATTGATACCCCACGTCTCGTTGAAGAGCATGATGGCGATGACGGAGGGGCGGTTGTAGTCGCGGCGCAGCGTACCGTCCAGACAGTCGAGATATATGTCGCGTCCGGGGGCGTATGTGTCATTGCCCGTATATTGGTTGACCATCATGGCGTTGGCGTGCGGAATGTCCTGCCAGACGAAAAACCCCAGTTTGTCCGCCCATGTGTACTCAATCGGATCTTCAACCTTCAAGTGTTTGCGGATCATGTTGAAGCCGCGGTCCTTCATAGATTCGATGTCGTACCGCAGCGCTTCCTCCGACGCGGCCGTATAAAGGCCCTCGATCCAGAAGCCCTGGTCGAGCAGCCCCGACAGATAGACGGGTCTGCCGTTGATGTTGATGTATGAATAATCCCGGTTGTTCGCGTCCTGGCCGTGAACCCTGATGTCCACCTCGCGCTGGCCGAAATACAGGCTCACGGTGTCCACGACCCGGCCGCCGACTTTCAGCGTGGCCGTTCCGTAATACAGGTTGGGGTCCACATCGTCCCAAAGTTTCTGGTTGGGGATCGGTATTGTCAGCGCTCCCCTGTATTCGGCGATCTCACCCGCCGGGACGCCGGTGATCGTGACGGAGCCGGCGATGGGATCTCCGGTTACGTCGTCCGTGTTTGTCGCCGCGTTGTACTTCTTGGGCGTAAAGGCAAAGTCCACGGTGACATCCTGGGCGGCGCCGTACTTGTTGTTGATCTCCACGTCGAGAACCACGCTGCCGTCCGCCGCGCCGCTGTTCACTTTCGGGTTGGCGTGCACGTAACCCAGAGAGGTCTGTCCGCGCGACTCGAGGATAACCGACTGCCATATGCCGCCGGTCTGGTTGTACCCGCACGGCGCTTCGCGGCCCTGCTTGCCCACGAGGGCGACATAGCCGTGCTGGCCGTACACCGCCTTGTCCTCCACCCAGACGACCAGTTCGTTTTCCTCGCCCGGCTCTTTGAGATATTCGGTGAGATTGAACTCAATCGGCGTATAGCCGCCGCGGTGGCCCTTTATGTATTCGCCGAAATAATACTGCGGCGCGTCGAGCTGGACCTCATGGCCGTTGACAAACACGCGGGCCCAGTTGTCAACCGCGCCGAAATAGACGTAAACCTGCTTGCCGCCCGCGGTCCAGCTCTCGTCGACGACAAATGTTTTCCGGTACCACGCCTCGCCGCGGTAGCCGGTGTTTGTGACGCCGCTCAGTTCGGTCGTCCAACCGAACGGCACGTTAATCTTCTGCGTGAAGTCATGGTCTGCCTGCCAGCCTTCCCTCAAACCGTCCCCGGCGGGGTCGTAGTTGAAATCCCACCAGCCGTTGAGGTTCAGCCATTGCTCGCGCTTCCAGTCCGGGCGCGGATGCTCCGGACGCTCCGTCAACTGCCCGCCGGCCACCGAGACGAAAAACTCCTCCGGCGCGGGCACCTCAAAGCTGCCGCCCGCGACCAATATCGTATACATGCCGGCGTCGAGCCCGGGAGGCACCGCGATGGTGACGGAGGCGCCGGTATTGCCGGTGATCGTCAGCGGGGATACATCTTTGCCGCTCGACGTCACCAGGCGGGCGGTGACGCCGTCCAGGCCGGCGCCGCTTAAGACGATGGACCCGCCGGTGTCGCCTACGTCGAGATCCAACTGGGCGCCGCTGACGTCCATCCCGCTCAACCGCGGACCCGTGTACGCCTCCGGCAGATAAAACGCCGACGCCGGCACCAATCTCTCGCCCATGCCCTGGTCGTTTCTCCAGACAAGGCGTATGTTGCTGCCGCCCTCGTATTCAAAATAGTCCAGCCTGAAATAGTAAGCCCTGCCGGCGGTCAGCGAAACGCCGCCGCTCCACGACGTCGGGGTCGAGGATTGATCCCACCACGAGCCGCTGTTCCAGTAGTTGATGACGGCGCCGGCGGTATCGACTCCGCCGTCGGATGTGTTCCCATCGCTGCCTATCCACAGGCGTGAGCCGTTGTCGGAGTAGCAGCGAAATTCATAGACGCCCGTCTCGGGCGGGACGATCCAGCCTGTCCAGCGCATACCCGCGCGGTCGTTCACCCCGCACCGGGCCTGGAGGACAGTCTCCATCGTGCCGAAGTTGATTTCGTTGTCCACATAATACCCGTAAGACGTCGGTGTAAAGGCGACATTGGTGCCGCTGCCGGTGGTGCGAAACGCCTGCGCCAGCAGGCCGTGATAGGTGAACTCCGACGCCGGTCTGTCCGCAACCGGCGCCGCCGACACCTGGAACGAGACCGCCCCAAGAATCATGACCACAGCGATCATGACGGACACTGTGCGGCGTGCGCTGAAAACGCCTCTAAAATTTCCAACCATTTGCATCGTCCTCCTCTTCATTGAGCGAAAATATAGAACGCGACGCGGAGGGGCGCCTAACCCCCATTCCCACGCATATGTTATTCTTCTATCATAATGCAATCACAATTTTACGTCTTTATATTTTTTTGATGTGCTTAGTGCATATTTTGATGTCTTTTTTTAGATAATCTTCACAATAAAAACCGCCTCCGATCTTAAGATCGGAGGCGATGAGACAACAATCTGTACTTCTTTGCGCTTTACCCCGCGCCGCTGCCGGCCATTTTCGTTCATTTGCACCCCGCGCGGACCGGGCGCCGGGCGCACCTCTGCCCTTGCGCGGGAGGCCCTGCCCGCGTTATAATGGATACGGCAAGTCCGCGCCCAGGTCTCCGGTGTGCCGCTTGATGGCCGCGAAGCTCTCTTCGCTGATGACGTGTTCGATGCGGCAGGCGTCCTCGCCCGCGATCTTCTCATCGACACCCAGGGACACCAGCCATCGGAAAAACAGGGTGTGCCTCTCATACATCTTCTCCGCCACCGCGGAACCCCTTTCGGTCAGCCGGATGTAGCCGTCGGAGTCCATCTCGATGCAGCCGTTCTCCCGCAGATTCTTCATGGCCACACTGATGCTCGGCTTGGAATAGCCGAGTTCGTTCACGACATCGATGGAGCGGACGGCTCCGATTCTCCTCTTCAGTACATAGATCGTCTCCAAATAGTTTTCAGCGGACGCCTGTATTTTCATGGCCATCCCCCTCGTCAATATACTCCGGGCCCCACGGGGGCTCCGGTATCACACTTAACATATCACAATCTCGCCAAAAAAGCAATTTTTACTATCTCTGTCTCCGTTTTTTTTCGCAGTCACACACAGGCCCAAAACTCGCATTATTTTCTCCTGTTTTCCATATATTAGCATAGATACCAACTGGATTGGGAGGGGGACGCTCGATGTTTGTCTTCACCACAAGGCTGACAAAACGAGGGCTGGTGACCGCCGTGGCCCTGGTGGGCGTGCTGCTGTGCGGGATCATCCTGCTGGTGGCGCGCGCCGGGGCAAGCTCCCGGGAGGCGGCTGAACCGACGCCGGCGGCGCGCGGTGTCCGCGACAATGACGACCGCGTCGCCTACCTGGAATCCTTCGGCTGGCTCGTAGATCCGCAGCCGCTGGAGACCCAGGAGGTGCGCATTCCGGATGAGTTCGATTCCGTTTTGCAGCGCTACAACGAGATTCAGCTCTCGCAGGGCTTCGACTTGAGCCGCCACAAAGGCAAGCGCGTCATGCGCTACCGGTACAGCGTTCTCAACCACCCGCAAGAGGCCTTTGAGGTGTACGCCGTCCTGCTGATCGACGAGGATACGGTGATCGGCAGCGACATACATACGGCTGAGCTGGACGGCTTCATGGCGGGGCTGGCGCAGCCGGACGCCGACGGCCCGCCGGGGGATAACTGAGAGAATCCGCGGCGCGTCTCTCGCAACCTCGCGTTCGGCGCGGATATCAAACCATCTTTTGGCGCGGCCTCCTGTATAAATTTCCCTCCGCTCGGCGATACTATGTCGTGGAGACGGGTCCTCATGCGGAGTGTCCCGGTCTGCGGCGTTCAGGTGTCGGATGTATCTTGGCGCCTGAACCATACATGACATCGCCAACACCGGAGGGAACACACATGAAAAAGAAACATCCTATTTTGGACTTCTTCACAGGCAAGGGGTTTTACGTCATCCTGGCTATGTGCGTCGTGTCCGTCGGTCTGTCCGGCCTCGTACTGCTTTCCGGCGGCCCGGACGACGCGTCGGGTGATGCGGCGGACGGGCGTCCGACGGACCTGGACCTGGGCGGCGCGCCCCTGGACTGGGACATTCCGGCGCCGGTGATCTCCTGGGAAACCACCCCCCCCACACCGGCGGCGCCCCGTGAGACCGGCCGGCCGGCGCCGGTCGGCGGCACAAATGACGACGCGCTGGCCGTCGGCGGCACGGCCATTGTTCCGCCGTCTCAGCGGCCCGCGGCCGAGACGACCCCCGAGCCGTCGGACGACGCGGCCGAACCCACACCCACAGCCGCGCCGACACCGAAGGCGCCGGTCTACGTATGGCCGGCGGCGGGCGCGGTGATCACCCGGCACAGCGAGGACGCGCTCGTCTACAACAAAACCCTGGGCGACTGGCGCACCCACAGCGGCATCGACATCGCGACCGCCGCCGCCGCGAAGGTCACGGCCATTTGTGACGGCACGGTGGAGGACATCTACGAGGACTCGCTGCTGGGTACCGTCGTGGTGGTCTCCCACGGGCGCGATATGCGCAGCCTGTACGCAAACCTCGCCCCCACGCCGGCCGTCAACAAGGGGCAAGCGCTCAAAGCCGGCGACACCATAGGCGCCGTGGGCGAATCCGCCGCCGCCGAGATCTCCGAAACCTTCCACCTGCACCTGGAGATCCACCAAGGCGACGCGCACCTCGACCCTCTCACCGTCCTGCCGCCGCGCTGACGCGCGGCGGCGGCGCGGCAACAAAATCCGCCC
>JAIRTA010000092.1 GCA_031255175.1 Oscillospiraceae bacterium
TGCGGCAAGGCCCTCCCCCTTTTTGGGGGAGGGCCTTGCCTGGGTGCGGAAGTCAGTGGAGTAAAGTAGAAGGAGGGAAAATCGAGCTTGAAATAGAGAGAAGGCAAGGAGAGAGGGAATCGAAAGGAAAATTGAGAGGGAGAGATCAGAGCCCGTCTGAATTTTCGGGCCAGAAGAAGCCGCCCGGCGTCCGGGGTTGCGCCTCCGCCGCGAGATTGGGGAGCTCCGCCTTTTCGTCGAGTACGACGTCCGGGGTCAGAGTCTCGCCGTTGCGGGAGATCTTGATCTTGACGGTGGCGCCGGCCTTGTATTTGTTCTTTTGCGCGTTGAGTTCGTCGGGGGTGCTCACCGCCACACCGCCGAATTCCAAGATCCGGTCGCCGGCGCGCAGCCCGGCCTTATCGGCGCAGGAGCCGGCTTCGACGGAGATGACGTACATGCCCGGTTCCACCCGGTAGGACTGCGCCACAGAACCCTCGATCCGCTGCACGGTGATGCCGAGCTGGGGACGGCCCGTGACGCGGCCGTTCTTGAAGAGGTCGTCGATGATGGGCCGCGCGTCGGCCGCCGGGATGGCGAAACCGAGGCCCTCCACACCGCTGCCGGTGCTCTTGGCGGTGATGATGCCCACCGTCTGGCCGTGTTCGTTGATCAGCGGTCCGCCGGAATTGCCGGGGCTGATGGAGGCGTCGGTTTGCAGCATGTTCCGGGGCGTGCCGTCGATGTTGATGGCGCGGTCCAGCGCGCTGATGATGCCGCTTGTCATCGTATTGGCCAGTTCACCCAGCGGGTTCCCGATGGCAATGGCCGGGTCGCCCACCTTCAGAGATTTGGAATCGCCCCAAACGAGCGGGGTGAGGCCGGTGGCGTCGATCTTCAGGGCGGCCAGATCCGTCTCGGCGTCGCGCCCCACGACGGTGGCCTTGTAACTCTTGCCGTTGTGCAGCGTCACACTGACGGAGCTTGCGCTTTCGATCACGTGGTTGTTTGTGACGATGCGGCCGTCCGCGGAGACGATGAACCCGGAGCCGGCCGCCGGTTGGGTCACCGTCTGCCCGAACACATTGCGCACGGTGGTCTCGGTGGCGATGGCGACGACGGAGGGGTTGCATTTCTCATAGATCTGCCGCATGGTCAGCGAGGCGCCGGGCTGAGAGGCAACGGGCAGCAGCGCGCTGTCGTCTCCCGCGCTTCCCGCTCCCGCCGTACCGTCCGCGATGACGGCCTCAGCGGGCGTCGGCGTGTCCGTCACGGCGGCGGGCGGTTGCAGACGGGGCAGCAGGCTCACGCCCAGCGTGCCGCCGACGGCGCCGCCGATCAGCGTAAAGATCAGGCACAGCGCCACGATGGGGAAGAGGCGGGCCCTCGGCCGGGCCTTGCCGTGTTTGGCTTTGCTGTCCTGGGGCGCGCCGTCCGGGGCCGTGTGGGCGGCGGGCGGCGGGCAGAAGGCGGGAACCTCCGGCCCCCACACGTCGTGCCCCGCGTGGGCGGGCGGCGCCTCGGGGCGCCAGCTCTCCGGGGCGGGCCCGAAGGCGTAGGGGTGCTGCGGTTCATACGGATGGTAGGGATAGGGGGAATAAGACGACGGGGCGTTGGGGTAAGCGGCGTAATAGGGATAAAACGACCCCGCGGGGGCGTCGGCCGGCGCCGCGGGCCGGGCCGGGGCGGATTCCGCCGCCGGGAACTCCGCCGGCTGTGCCGGCATAAAGGATGCTGCCGCAGATTCCATCTCCATCGGATGTACCGGCGGATGTACCGGCTTAGATTCCGCCGCCGGGAACTCCGTCGGCTGCACCGGCATGAAGGGCGCCGGCGCGGGTTCCGGGCCCATACCCAGAATGTTTTGCTCCTTCTGTTCGTACACGGGCATCATCACTCCTTTGCATTCGTGTTGTCCGTCATAAGCGTTAGCATTTCCGGTTGACGACTTCATCATACGGGATATTTATGACGGTGTCGTGACAAAATAAAGAAGTCTTTTTGAACAGTTTTAGAAGAAACTATGAACAGAGAGAGCCGGGCCGGCGGGAATTTTCAGGGTCTCTTGTGAGAGCCGGAAATCCGTGATACAATCGATATGGCCGGCGTATGCCCGACGAGGGCCGGGACTTTTGGCATGTAAACCACAATTTGGCACTTGGGCCGCAGATGGTTCGGGTGCCGGGCGCGCGTCTGCCGAAGGCCGGGCCGGCGGATCTGTCTGCAAGGAGTTTTTTTATGTTGCGTGTGGAAACCCAAGGCGACGCCTTGACTGTATATATGGGGGAGCGTCCGGTGCTGATGCATACGCCGGACAGCCCGTTTGTCATCGCCGGGCAGGGCGCCGGAGAGTTCCGCGCCCACGGCGGCCACTGGCGCATCTCCGACCGGCTGAGCCGGCGCACGATGCTGACGAACGCGCACCACGACGCCGCCCGTTCCTCCATCCGATTCTGGGGCGGCGATCTGTCGCTCACGTTTCATCTGTCGGAGACGGACGGCAACCTGGTGCTGACGCCCCAGCGCTCCACCACCGGACTCAACCGGCTGTGGCTCCACTTCCCGGCGACGCCGGGCCACTGCGTCTACGGCGGGGGCGCTCAGTACGGGCTGCTGGACTTGCGGGGGCACAGGCTCCCGCTGTGGGTGCACGAGCGGCGGATCGGGCGCGAGAGCGCGCACCTGCCGTTTCGCCGGGGCAGCGGCCGCCACGCCACATACCACCCGCAGCCCACCTTTGTGACGCAGGACGGCCTCTTTGTTCACATCGACGCCCCTGTTTACGGCGTGTTGGATTTTCGCTCCCCGCGCTGCCACCGCGTGGAGCTCTGGGACCTGCCGGCGGCTGTGATCGTCGGTGCGGCCGACGGCGTGCCGGCGCTCATGGAACGGCTCACCCGGCTGCTGGGGCGCCAGCCCGTTTTGCCGCAGTGGTGCGCGGAGGGCGCGTGGATCGAAACGCAGGGCGGCGCGGCGCGGATGGCCGAGAGGCTGGAACGGGCGCTGGCGGCCGGCGCGCGGGTGTCGGCGCTCTGTATCCGCGACTGGTCGGGCCTGCGGGAGTCGGGGCGGCGCGGGCAGGTGTTTTTCGACTGGGTGTGGAACAGGGAGCTCTACCCCAAGCTTGACAAGATGATCGGGGAGTTCACCGCCCGCGGGATCCACACGCTCGCCTACATAAACCCGCATCTCTCCATCGAGGGGCGGTTGTTCGCCGAGGCGTCGCAGAACGGATTTTTGGTGCGCAAACCGGAAAACGGCAATCTCATCAACGACATGGGCGGTTTTATGGCCGGGCATCTCGACCTCACAAATCCCGATGCCCGCGCCTGGTACAAGGAGATCATCAAACACAACATCCTGCAATTCGGCTTTGGCGGCTACATGGCCGACATGGGGTATTTTCTCCCGGTCCGGGCCGTGCTGGCCAACCGCGAGAGCCCCAACCGGATGCACAACCGCTGGCCCGTGCTGTGGGCCAGGCTCAACCGGGAGGCCGTGCGGGAGGCCGGGCGCACGGCGGACGCGGTCTTCTTCACCCGATCCGGGTACGGCGCTATGGGCGGGCAGACGATGCTGGCGTCCACGGGCGACCACAACACCGGTTGGGGGGCGGAAGACGGCCTGCCCTCGGCGCTGGACGCCGCCCTCACACTGGCCTGCGGCGGGATCGGCCTCAGCCTGTCCGACGTGGGGGGCAACGTGTCCTTCGCCGCGCGCCGCACAAAGGAGCTGCTGCTGCGCTGGACGGAATACGCGGCGTTCACGCCGATCATGCGGATGGCGGACCTGGGCGGGGCGCAGCCGGAGTTCGATTCGGACGCGGAGACGCTGTCGGTCTTTGCCCGGATGACGCGCGTACACGCGGCGCTCGCGCCCTATATGCGGGCGCTGATCCGGGAAAACGCCCACGACGGGCTGCCGGTGATGCGGCCGATGTGGATGGTGTTTCCGGACGACGACAAGCTGCGCCGGGTTCACCACAGCTACATGTTGGGCGAGGAGTTGCTGGTGTCGCCGGTGCTCCGGCGGGGCCGGCGTTCGCGGACGCTGCTGCTCCCGGCGGGCCACTGGATGCACATATGGACCAAACAGGTACACGCCGGCGGCGAGTGTACGGTCTCCGCGCCGCTGGGGTACCCGCCCGTCTTCTACCGCCCGGACGGCAAATGGGCCGATCTCTTCGCCGCGCTGCCGTCTGAAGTGGAGTGATTGCGCGCCGCCGCCGGGCGCGGCCGCGTACGGCCATGCGAAAACGGCAAAATTTCCAATATATAGCACAAAAACCGGCAAAAATCGTTGTGCACAATGACGAATTTTGGAATAAATCCCCATGCATTCAATATATTATGACAGCACCGTCGAAATTGTGGTATTCTTAAAAAAAAGAAATACCACATATAGGCGACGAAAGAAGTTGTAATAATATGGAAACACTGGAAAAATTGGCAAAAGTGTGCTTTAATAGAGATGTGATATAAATTGTAATATAGTGGGATAGCTATGCGGAAAGGAGGCGTTGCATTACCGAGTTGCGGCATGGGCAAACCCCGGTCGGTGCGTAGGCCCTGGGACGCCGGAAATTTCCCAGGGGCGGTATGGATAGACTTGGAGGAAGATTTGAGGTTCTTGCCATGAAAGTTTCATTTGGAAGCTGCCGCATACAGGCGGAAATGCTGGACGGTCAACTGCAATATGACATTGTGGTTGACGAGATCAAAAGAGGCGACAATTCCGTTCTCTGCGAAGAGTATGGGTTGTGTGTCGCGTTGCAGTCCGGAGAGGCGCAGTCCAGGGAGGAGATCCACGGGCTGACCACATCCCGGGAGACCATCGAGGAGCTGCTCGCGCGGCTGATGCGTCACAACGTCACACCGATTTCCGTGCGTGACATTGTGGAAGATTGTCTGGCTGAACTCATTTTGACGTAGGGAGACGCGCAAAGAGGCGCTTTCGGTACGGCTTGCGGCCGCGCCGAAAGCGCCCTTTTTGTGCGTCGCGGCGCTTGGGGTCCCCGGCGCTCACAGTTCGTCCAGCGTGCCGAAGCTGTAGCCCATCTCCGTCCACTTCGTCAGCAGCGCGTCGAGGATCTCCGCGTTGGTCTTTGAGGTGGTGTGCAGCAGTATGATCGCGCCGGGGTGCGTACGCGGCAGCAGTTTGCCGAAGGCCTCCTCGTGCGTGGGTTGACGGTCCTGGCGCCAGTCCACATAGGCGAGGCTCCAAAAGACGGTCCGGTAGCCGAGTTCCTGGGCCAGCGCCAGATTTTGCTCGCTGAATTTGCCCTGGGGCGGCCGGTAGAAGCGGGAGAGCTCATAGCCGGTGACCTCTTTGTAGCGCGTCTCCAGCGCGGTGAGTTCTTCCGCAAAGGCGGCTTTGTCGGTGAGGGCGGTCATGTTGGGGTGGTGGTAGGTGTGGTTGCCGACGATGTGCCCCTCCTCGCGCATCCGCCGCGTCAGGTCGGGCGCCGATTCGACATAATGCCCCACGAGGAAGAAGGCGGCCGGAACGCCGTGCTTTTTCAGCGTGTCTAAGATAGACGCCGTATATCCGTTTTCGTAGCCCGCGTCGAAGGTGAGGTAGAGCCGGGGCCGGTTTGTGTCGCCCAGGTAGACGGCGCCGTACCCGGCCAGGAAGTCGGCGGTCGCGTTGCCCGTGGGGGGGCGGCCCTCTTTGGGGAAGTGCAGGCCCCAGTCGCCGCCGTCCGCGGAGGCCGGCGCGCGCGCGCCGGTTCTCGACAGGGACCAGAAAGTCGCCGTGAGCAGGATCAGGCCCGCGCCGGCCACGGAGAGGGCGCGTTTTCCGCTGATGGTCCAATACATGGGGAGTCCTCCTTTTTGCATGTCGCTCCTTGCGGGGCGCTCCTAATATAGTTTATACGCCCCCCGCCGGCGGCCTATGCGGATCTCACGCGGGCCGGCGGCCTCTCCGCCCGCCGAACAGTGAATAAAAATACGAAAAATGCACGTTACCCCCTTGCGAAAAAACCGGAAATGTGATTTAATAAATTACGTGGTGAAACCCCAGTCTGGGGCGAAACACCCAAACGGTTGCCCGCGGCGTGCGCGGGACTTGTGTGCTTTGTGGAGGGCGCATAGAGATGCACCCCCCATGCCGGCGAACGCGGGGGCCGGGCACCGCGCGAGAGCTGCCCCGCAGATCACGATGAATATGAGGGAAGAGTATGAAAAAGAGAAAGATCCTGATGTGTTTGGCCGCGGCCGCGGCGCTGACGGCGGTGCTGGCCGGCTGTGCGAGTTCCGTCCCCGCAAATACGGTCTTCAGTCTCGACGATCTGGAAGGCAAGCACATCGGCGTGCAGCTCGGCACCACGGGTGACATCTACGCCAGCGACGTCGAGGGCGCCACGGTTGAGCGTTACAACAAGGGCGCCGACGCCGTGCTCGCGCTCAAGCAGGGCAAGATCGACTGCGTGCTGATCGACAACGAGCCGGCCAAAGTCTACGTACAGCAAAACAGCGATCTGCGGATCCTGGAAGACCCGTTCGAACTGGAAGAATATGCAATCGCCCTGGCGCAGGGCAGCACCGAGCTGAAAGATCAGATCGACGGCGCGCTCGCCGAACTGGTCGCCGACGGCACGCTGGCCGGCATTGTAGACAACTACATCGGCGAAAACGCGGGCCGGACGCCGTATACGTCCCCGGAGGGCATCACCCGCTCGGGCGTGCTCACTATGGCCACAAACGCGGAGTTTCCGCCGTATGAATATTTTGAGGGCGACCAGATCGTCGGGCTGGATGTGGACATGGCGCGGGCGCTCTGCGACAGGCTGGGCCTCACGCTCCAGATCGAAAACATGAACTTCGACTCCGTCATCACGGCGGTGCAGACAGGGAAGGCCGACGTCGGCATCGCCGCTCTCACAGACACCGAGGAGCGCCGGTTGAGCGTGGACTTCAGCATGTCGTACACCACGGCGACCCAGGTGGTCATCGTCCGCAACAAATGATCATGGCCCGGCCGGGGGTCGGAGATACCCGGCGGGCGAGTTCGATACGCGGCGCAATGGGGCGTGAACACCCGGCGAAGGGCGGTGTCTATGCCCCATTGCATTTTTCCGGACGGCAAAAGGGGAGAACGAGATGGAGGCGTTTTGGGGCACACTGCAAAATTCGTTCGAGCGGGTCTTCATTGTGGACGACCGCTGGACGCTGCTCGCCCGGGGGCTCGGTCTTACGCTGCTCATAACGCTGCTGGCGGCGCTGCTTGGGTTGGTGCTGGGTTTTCTGATCGCCATTGTCCGTTCGACGCACGACAAGATGACCGGGCTGAAGCCCGTGCCGCGCGCGGTGTTGAATCTGTTCAACGGCATCGCCAAACTGTACCTGACGGTGATCCGCGGGACGCCGGTCGTCGTGCAGCTCATGATCATCTATTTTGTCGTCTTCGGTGCGGTGAATATCAGCAAGGTGCTGGTCGCGGTCATCGCGTTCGGCATCAATTCCGGCGCCTATGTGGCCGAGATCGTCCGGTCCGGCATTATGTCGATCGAGCGGGGCCAGATGGAGGCGGGGCGCAGCCTGGGGTTCTCCTACGCGCAGACTATGGTGCGCGTCATTCTTCCGCAGGCGTTCAAAAATGTGCTGCCGTCTCTCGGCAACGAGATCATCGTGCTGCTGAAGGAGACGTCCGTGTCCGGGTACATTGCCCTGGAGGACTTGGCCAAGGGCGGGGACATCATCCGCAGCGTCACCTATATGGCGTTTATGCCGCTGATAGTGGTCGCGCTGGTCTACCTGACCGTGGTTATCTTCCTGTCCCACCTTGTGACCAGGCTGGAAAGGAGGCTGCGCGCCAGTGACCATTGACGACCGAAACCCCCAAAATGAGAGCATGCAAAGTGAAAACATTCTCATACGGGTGAAAGATCTGGAAAAGCGGTTCGGCGACTTGACGGCGCTGAGCGAGGTCAACATCGACATCCACAGGGGCGAGGTGGTCGTCATCATCGGCCCGTCCGGCTCCGGGAAGTCCACCTTCCTGCGCGCGCTGAACATGCTGGAGGATCCGACCGCCGGCGCGGTCTACTTCAACGGCGTGAACCTGGCCGATCTGTCGGTGAACATCAACATCCACCGGCAGAAGATGGGGATGGTGTTTCAGCATTTCAATCTCTTCCCTCATATGACCATTTTGAAAAATATGACCGCCGCGCCGATCGCCCTGCTGAAGAAGAGCCGGGCGGAGGCCGAGGCGGATGCCATGCGCCTGCTGACGCGGGTGGGCCTCGCCGAAAAGGCGCACGAATACCCCGCCATGCTGTCGGGCGGGCAGAAACAGCGGGTGGCCATTGTCCGCGCGCTGGCCATGAATCCGGACGTCATGCTGTTTGACGAGCCGACCTCCGCGCTCGACCCGGAGATGGTCGGGGAGGTGCTGGAGGTGATGCGGGACCTGGCGCGCGAGGGGATGACAATGGTGATCGTCACCCATGAGATGGGCTTCGCCCGCGAAGTGGGCAGCCGCATCGTCTTCATGGATGAGGGGCGGATCGTCGAGGAAGCCGCGCCGGAGGTGTTTTTCACCACGCCGCGGCGCGAGCGCATCGCCCAGTTCCTGCGCAAGATCCTGTAACCCGCTTCCCCGGTGAGACCGTGCGAAGACCCGAAAATCTTCGCGCCGAACCATATATAGTGATTATTATGCGCCACATACACTATATATTGCTGCATGTCTACCTATATAAAGCGTGATGTTTACATAGCCCGCGGCGGGAGGGCCGCGGGGCGGGCCTTATCCGGTGGTTTTTCGGCTTCCCCCACCCGGGGCGGGGGAACCGTGCCAAGTACGCGACAGACAAGTACGAAACAGGGAAAAAGAAAGAAGAAGGGGGCCATTTACTATGAAGCTGCAATCGAAAAACACGCGCAAACGCATCTGGAACCTCATGCTGGTACTCGCGCTGGTGGCGATGCTCTGCCAGCCGGCCGCCGCGGCGGCGGAATCCGCGCCGCTGCCTGTCTCCGCGCTCACGTTCAGAAACGTGAGCGGTGACGGAGGAATGGATAAAATTTCCATGACAGATGCCAGGACATTTGAGGCCGTTCTCACGCTGCCGGCGGGCACAGACGCCGCGGCGCTGGCGGAGGCCGGCGTCACCTGGTCGCTGACCCGCGAGGCGGGCATACGGGACCCGGAACTGTACCCGACGCAGTACCTGGGCAATACCCTGGCGGGTTGGCGGGTTGGCACGCGGGCGGTCTTCAACAATGTCGCGACCGCGGCGGCGGAGGCCGACGGTCTCCCGGCGCTGAAGCTGACGTTTGCCAGCACCACGTTCTTTAACAGTATCAGCATCAACAACGCCCGTGGCGACATGCTCGACTACACGGGCGACTTCGACCTGATTGCCCGGGGCGCGGACGGCGCGGTGCTCGGGCAGACGAGCGTTCGCGTCAACGCGTACGACTCCTACCGCACCACCGAGGAGTTTGCCGAGGAACTGCTGGAAGCGAAGCTCGCCGCCGAGGAGACAGGGTTGTACGCCGAGGTGTACAGCATGGGCCAAAGCACCTTCGGCATCGACATGCCCTACATCGTGCTGGCGGAGACTGCGGAAGATGTAAATAATTGGAAGTCATTCCTGGCGCTGTCGATCGAAAACCCCACCGCGGCGCTTGCGTACTACGAAGAGAACGAAGACAAGATCCGCGTGCCGGTGCTCTACAGCAACATCCACGCCGACGAGACAAACGGCGCGGACGCGCCGATGGACTTTGTGTGGGACGTCATCGAGGGCTACGAGACGCCGGTGTCGTACGACAACATCGAGAGCCTCACCGACGAAGGCAAGGCGCGGCTCACGGCACAGCGCGCCATGACCGGCAGGAGCGGATACGGCGGCAGCGGAAAAAGAGCCACCTCTTCGCTGATCGAAGAGTGGACGACGTTCAGGGGCGGCATCACCCCGTCGGACTCCAATGACAGTTCCGGCGTCATCGCCAGGGACAGGTTGGAGAGCTACTACAACATCGAGAGCAAAACGTTCGATTCGGACGCGATCTTAGACGACGTGTTCTTCATCATCGTGCCGGAAGAAAATGTGGACGGCCGGACACACAACACGCGGCAGGGCGGCGGCGGCGTCGACTTAAACCGCGACAACCTGTTCCAGACGCAGGCCGAGACGATCAACATGACCGACATGATCTCCGACTGGAACCCCGTGGCCTACATCGAGTTCCACGGCTTTGTGACGAACTTCCAGGTCGAGCCCTGCTCGCCCCCGCACGAGCCCAATGTGGAGTACGACCTCTTCGCCGAGATGGCGGTGAAGGGCGGCGAGGCGTTCGGCTCGGCCGCCGTTGTGAACAACACGCGCTACAACAGCTACCAGATGCCGCTGCGCGATTACCTGATTGAAAACGCCACCACCGGCGCGCTGAGCTGGCCGTCGCCGTGGGACGATATGTCGACCAACTACACCCCGCAGTATTCGATGCTCCACGGCACGGTGGCCTACACCGTCGAGGTGCCCGCCTCAAACGAGGAGGGCAAGAAGGCGATGGAATACGGCATGATGGGCCACACCACACAGGTGGCCGAAAATAAAGACATCTATGTGGAAAATCTCCTCATGGGATTCAAACGCGGCGTGGAGAATGAGGACCCCGATTCGGTCCGCCCGTGGTATGTGAACGCCGCCGACGTCCCCGGCGCGGAGGCGGACGTGTACCGTCCGCGCCACCCGGAGAACAACAACTTCTTCCCGGAATACTACGTCATCCCGCTGGACGACGCCAACCAGAGGAACCTCTCCGAGGCCTATCACATCAAAGATTTCTTCCTGCGCAACAACGTCCTGCTCTCCGAACTGACGGAGGACGTCACCGTGAGCGGGAAGACATACAAGGCCGGCAGTCTGGTCGTCAACATGCGTCAGGCCAAGCGCAACGTGGCCAACGGCACGCTGTACGACAGCGTCCTGATTACCACCTGGCCGACGCTCTATTCCGAGCCGACCACATCGTTTGACAAGACCCGCGGCTTCGACTGCTACGAAATCCGCGTGCCGGGCGCGCTGAACGGCAAACTCGTGCAGGTGACAGAGCCCGGCGGCGGCAAGAGCTGGTACGACGGGGAGGCCGGCAACGCCGTGGTGCTCGCGAACAACAGCGTCGCGGCGGTGAAGGCCGTAAACATCCTGCTCGACCAGGGCAAGACGGTCGGCTACATCACCGAGGGCCCGTACAAGACCAACTTCCTCGTCTCTTACGAGGACTTCCTCGAAGTGCGCGACACGGAGGTTTTGCAGGCGTACGGCGTGGAGGAACTGCCGGCCGCGCGCAAGATCGAAAAACCCACCGTCTATCTGACGGGCCGCCCGGCCGACAACGCGAGCGGATACATCCACCGCAACCTCACGAGCGCATACGGCTACAACTACAGCAAGCAGGCGTTTATCGACGAGATGGGCTTCACCGTGACCCGCGACGCCGCCGAGGCGGACGTGATCGTCGCGAACGCAAATACGCAGGCCTATGAGCGCCCCGCCGTCACCACCGCCATCACCGCCGGCGTGCCGGCAGTGATCATGACGGCCCGGTCGTTCACGCTCAGCATCGGCGGCGCGTCGATCGCCGCGCTGTTTGGCACCGTGAGCGGCGGCAGCACCACCGACTGCCTGACGACCGTCGAATATATCGGCGAGAGCCCGGTCACCGACAGCTACCGCGCCGTCGGCGACAACATCATGTACGGCTTTGGCGGCAACTTCTTCGGTTCGGTTCCCGAAGGGGCCCGCGTGCTGATCCGCAACACCACCGACACGCCGTTCGGCGGCTTCATCCGCCAGACAAACCTCACGCCCTACCTGGGCGCGGTGGTCGCGCTGGAGTACAAACAGACCGTCGGCGACAACACCTATGACCTCACGCTCTTCGCCAACACACTGGTCAACAAAATGCACCAGAAGGACGACTATCGTTACGCCTCCAACGCGATCTACAGCAAGATGCTGGGCGACGTGATCGGGGCGGACGACGTACCCGTCATCGACGAATACCACGGCAGCTTCGCGGTCACGGCGGACAAGGCGAGCCGGACCGTGACGGTCACGGGCTCCGGCTATGAGCCGGACGCGTCGGTCTCTCTGGCGGTGCGTTACAACGCCGCGCCGGGCGAAGAGAGCGATTACACCGCCGAGGTCCGGACAGACAAGCGCGGTCTCCTCAACTTCACGCTGCCCGGGACCGTCACGCAGGATCGGCCCTGGCTGGGCGGGCATAGCTACTACGCGTCCGTGGATGGTGAGATCCAGTCCGACCGGATCTACGCGACACTTGTCAAGGCGCACTCCTCGGCCCGCGTCTCCCTGCGCATCAAGGGCAGGGCCAAGCTGAACTTCTCGGTCGACAGCGAGACCTACGCATTCGCCTCCGCGAACCCCAACATCGCCAAGGTGGACGAGACCGGCATGGTCACGGCCCTCAGAGCCGGCACCACGATCATCACACTGCGCGCCCTCGACGGCAGCGACCTTGTCCATCTCGTGACGGTGAGCGTCGGGTAAAAGCGCAAAGAATAAAGAACAAAGCACAAAGCACAACGCAGCGAAGGGGCGGCTTGATGGGCCGCCCCTTCGCTGCGTTGAATATCACCCGCAAAAATCGCAGAGGTCGGGGACATCAAACCGTCCTGTAGGGGCGGGTACTGCGCCGGGAGAAAATGCTGTGCGGAGGCGGGGTGATGGATATAGTATACCATTTTGGTATTTTACCCCTTGATCTTTATAAGGGATGATGCTAAAATAACTCTGCCTCGGCGCAGAGAAAGCGAAAGGTACAAACTTACGAATCGGAGAAGGAGTGTTTTGGCAATGAAGCGAAGAGTGATAGCACTGGTACTCATGGTCGCGCTGCTCTCGAGTTCAATGGTAGGCTTCCCCATCACCGCATCGGCCATCGCCATCCCCGACAGTGCCGGCATATCGCGCCGGGCTGCCTCAGAGGGCATGGTGCTTTTGGAAAATGATGGAACCCTTCCCCTCGCATCCACCGCCAAGGTCGCCGTATTCGGGCATTCACGGCACATGAACGGCAACGCGTATCCCAACGACGGCTTTGGCAAAGACGGCTTCATTACATACGGCGGCGGTTCCGGCGAGGTCACGGCGCCTTATGTCGTGGACCTTCTGGCGGGGCTGAACAACAGGAAGAACGAAGGCAAGCTCCAGTCGGTCACAGACGGCGGCGTCGAGCCGAGCGCCGCCGCGGTGAACGCCGCCGCGGAGGTCAACGACGTGGCGATCGTGGTCATCCGCCGCTGGGCCGCGGAGGCCTCCGATCTGTCCGCCGGCGCCGGGGGGTATCTGCTCTCCGCGGCCGAAACCACAACGATGCAAAGGGTAAACGCCGCCTTCGACAAGGTGATTGTGGTGATGAACGCGGGCAACGCGATCGACATGACATGGACGGAAAATTACGCGAACATCAGCGCGGTGCTGTTCGCCTGGTACCCGGGTATGGAGGGCGGCAACGCGCTGGCCGACATACTTTGCGGGGTGGTCAACCCGTCGGGCAAACTGGTGGACACCTTTGCCCGCAACGTCAATGACTATCTGTCGTCGGCGACGTTCGCGCAAGCAAATCCGCAATACACCGACGACATATACGTCGGGTACCGCTACTTCGTGACGGCGGACCCCAACTACGAAAAGGTAAAATACGAATTTGGCTACGGGCTGTCCTATTCCAATTTCGTTGTCACAGACAAGACCGTGAGGGTGGACGGCGACGAGCTGGTTGCCGAAGCCAAAGTGACAAACAACGGCCCGCACCCCGGCAAAGAGGTGTTGCAGGTCTACTATTCCGCGCCCGCGGGCGTGCTGAACAAGCCCGCGTTTGAGCTGGCGGCCTTTGCCAAGACCTCGCTGCTGGAGGTCGGGGCGAGCGAAACCGTCGCCATGCGCTTCCCCATCGGCAGCATGGCGTCTTACGACGACGTCGGCAAGACCGGCGCGATCTCCGCCTATGTGATGGAGGCCGGCGACTATAACATCCACATCGGCAATTCCATCAAGACGGCGACAAAGAGCGCCGCGGCCGGCAAGTACACGCAGACGGGCCTCCGCGTGGTGGAACAGCTGTCCAAGCGGCTGACGCCGCCCACCGCGTTCAACCGCATCATCGACCCGGTCGCCGGGACGTACCAGTCGACCGGCTGGACGCCGGCGGGCGGCGCCCCGACGCCTGGCGTTCCAAACCCGAACCCGGGCCCCGCGGCGTCTGTCACACCGGTGCCGTGGACGGGCGACGGCACGATTATGCTCGAGGACGTCTACCGGCAGCCGGGGTACATATACGACTTCGTGGAGCAGATGACGGACGCCGAATTGCGCGTGATGTCCAGGCATCAGGGCAGTTCTATCCTCACGGACGGGACCGGCGCCATCGGCAAGATGGCCAAGTACGGCATCCCGGAGGCAAACACGGCCGACGGCCCCGCCGGCCTGAGGATCGGTCAAATCGGCAACCGGACCGTGGTCTCTACCAGCTTCCCCATCGGGACGCTGGTGGCCTGCACATGGAATGAAGAGCTCATGGAAGAAGTCGGCGCCGCGGTGGGGGCCGAGATGAAACTGAACAAGGTTGACATATGGCTCGCGCCCGGTATGAACATTCACCGCCACCCGCGCAACGGCCGCAACTTCGAGTATTATTCGGAGGACCCGCTGGTGTCGGGCAAGAGCGCGGCGGCCGTCACCAGGGGCGTGCAGAGCGAGGGCGGTTTGGTGACCGTCAAACACTTTGCCGCCAACAACCAAGAGACCAATCGCTATTACACCAACTCGCAGGTGTCCGAGCGCGCCCTTCGGGAGATCTACCTCAAGGGCTTTGAAATCGCGGTTAAGGAGTCCGCCCCCGGCTGTGTCATGACCTCGTACAACAGGCTGAACGGTTCCTTTACCGAGGCGTCTTACGAGTTGCTGACCGACATTTTGCGGAACGAGTGGGGCTTCGACGGCATGGTCATGACAGACTGGTGGAACGGCAGAGCCACGTCGGCCGCCCAGATTGCCGCCGGGTGCAACGTCAAAATGGACGACGCGGACGGGTCGATCAACCAGGTCTCGCGCGATGCCCTGAAGGCCAATATAAGAACAGTCATGCGCACGGTTATGCGCACCCTCGCCTTTGCCGAAGAGATAAGCCCCGACCCCAGGCTCACGGCCATTGCCGTGTCCCCCTTGCAGATTACCGTGGGCAAAGCGGCGGACGTCAAAGTGACCGTGACGGGCAGAAATCTCGCGGACGCAGCCGTCACGGTGGGTGTCAAGGGCTACCCGGGGACGTTTGTAAACGTTCCGGGCAACACCGGTGCGGAGGTGAGTCTGCACATCGCGGAAGATCTGCTTCCCATCGGCACATACGACGTCGTGATGACGCTCAACGGGGTCGAGTCCAACACAAAGGCCTCGCTCAGGGTTGACGTCGAAAAGGCATTCTACTACCTCATCGCCGTGAGGAACAACAAGATCGTCGGCGCGGACGCCGCCACGTTCAACAACCCCGGGGGCATGACCACTATGGTGGCGGACCTCGATGAGCCCAACGATTACGCCCAGTTTGAGATACTCCGCCTGGTGCCCGACAGGGTCCAGCTTCAAATGTTGAACGGCTATCTCATCACAATGGAAGGAGCCTCCTGGGGCGGTCAAATGGTCAGACCGAGAACCACAGTGCCGGCCGCGCCGACGGCCACGGGTTGGGAGGCCTTGATCTTTGAGGACCAGGACGACGGCACCGTGAAGATCAAGAGAATCGGCACAGACGGCACCTGGTACGTCAACGTGGCGGCAAACGGCAACCTCTCGACGGTGCAGAACACCGTGGGAGACACCGGGAAATTCCAGCTGGTTCCGTTGGGAGAGGTTACCCCCACCCCCGTGATCACCGGCGTGGAGGTGTCCCCGTCACAGGTCAACGAGGGCGATGCCACAGATTTCAGAGTGACGGTGGCCGGCAGGTACCTCGAAGACGTGCAGGTGAAAGTGGGCATCAAAGGCTTTGAGGACTCGTTCGTGAGCGTTCCCGGCGACACCGGCGCGACGGTGACAATCCCGGTCGCGGAGGATGCGCTCAAAGCGGGCACGTACGAGGTCGTCGTCACGATAGACGGCGTCGAATCCAGTGTAAAGGGTTCGATCCGCGTTGTCGGCGGAGAGATGCTCCTGCCCAAAGACGGCGACACGATTTACCTGGTCGCCGTCAGAAACGGAAAGATCGTCGGCGCGGAGCCCAACACGTTCGGACCGCCCGTCGACAACGGCCAGCTTACGATGGCGGCCAATCTTGACGAAGTCAACGAATACGCCCTGTTTGAGGTGTCTTATCGCTTCGACAGCGTCCTCTTGAAGGCGAAAAACGGCCTGTTTGTCAACCTGGAGGGCACGGCCTACGGCGACAGAAAAGTCAGGCCGCGCACCCCCGAGGCGGAGGTCGCCTCCGACGGGTGGGAAGTCCTGCAATTTGAGATTCAAGACGACAACACGATCAAGATCAAACGGGTCAACTCGTTTGACGGCATCCAATACGCGGATGTGACCGCGAGCGGAGACCTCACCACCGTGGCCGGCGGCGTGGGAGACACCGGAAAGTTCAAACTGGTTATCGCGGAACCCGGCAGCGTCGACCCCGGACCGAGCGAGCGCACCGTCACGTTCGACTACAACTATCTGGGTGCGCCGGCCAACCCGCCCGCCAGAACAGTCCTGACAGGCGAAGCGGTGGGCGCCCTGCCCGAGCCGCCGAGCCGCCCGGGGTTTGTCTTTAACGGCTGGGTCACCTACGACGGGAGAACGACGGTTTCGGCCGGCAACGCCTGTCTGATGCCGACGTTCTACAACGCCGACATGGTTGTCGCCTCCAATACGGCGCTTGTGGCAAACTGGTCACGCGTTTTGCGGATCGACAGAAACGGCGCGACGGCGACGGCGACGGCCTACCTCAGCGACGAGACGATCAAACTGGACAACGTCCGGGTTGTTGCGGCTTCGTACGCGGCCGACGGACGGCTTCTGAGCGTCTCCGGATCGGGCGCCCTTGCCGTGCCGGACGAGAAGCCGCTGCGGCTGACGCAGCAAAGCCCGGCCGACGTGTTCGGGTTGGATTCGGCCACGTTCGAAAGCAGATCTGTGACGGTGGACGTCCCCGCCGGCGCGGTCGTTGTGAAGGCGTTCCTGTGGGATGCCGCGGCGGCGCAGACGCCGGTGTGCGAAGAGGCCGCGCCGACGGAGGTCAGCCTCATTTGGAACGATGAATTCGACGGCGCGGGCATCGACGCGGGGAAATGGGTGATCCCGCCCGACGACAACGGCGGAGGCAATGACCAGGTCTCTTACTACAGGCCGGAGAACGCGCAGATCAACAAAACCGACGAGGGGATTGCCGGTTCGGAGGACAACTCCGCGCTCAGGATCCAAGCCGTCCGCGAGAGGGGCCTGCCGAGGGGCACATGGGCCTCCAGCAAGCTCACGACCCAGGGACGCTTCTCGGTGAAATACGGGCGGATCGAAGCCCGCGTCAAGCTCCCCACAAACGACCAGGGGTTCTGGCCGGCATTTTGGATGATGCCGAGCGACAGCGTCTACGGCGGATGGGCCACCTCCGGCGAAGTGGATATTTTGGAGAACAAGAGCCGCCAGAGCAACACCATCAGCAGCGCGCTCCACTACGGCGGGGCCTGGGCGCAGGGCGGCAACATGAGCCCGGGACGCAACCGCTACACGACTCTGCGCGCGGGCGCCGCCGATATGGTTGACAACACCCCGGTCGACACCGTCATCCCGGGGTTCAGCGTCGGCGACTGGCACACCTACGCGATCGAATGGTACCCCGACCGCATAGAATATTTCGTAGACGGCATCCGCTACCAGGAGATCAACACATGGTACACGACGCAAAACGGCGCGCGGGTGCAACAGCCGAAGCCGCTGGACCAGTCGTTCTACCTGATCCTCAACCTCGCCGTCGGCGGCGCCTTCGACGGATACCGCACGCCGGCGGACACGTCCGTTGGGGATATGTACGTTGACTATGTGCGCGTCTATCAGTAAACGCCGGACGGCGGACGAGAGTTTGTTGTAAAATTTTCGACAAAGGGCTTGCGCGGCGGCGAAAGGTGTGGTACAATAATATCCGCCTTTCCGCCGGCCGGCCCGTATGGTGCGGCGGTGTGGGCGTCAGGTGTGTGCCGGCAAGCCGCACCATACTATATCTCGTGGTATGTACCACTATATCTAGTGTTTTATACCAGATGTAGTGGGTCAGAGACGGACGTGAGGGAAGGAAACCGCCATGAAACAAGGGATACACCCCCACTATGAGACGACAACCGTCCGCTGCGCCTGCGGCGAGACATTTGAAACGGGCTCCACGAAGCAAAACATTCGCGTGGAAATTTGCTCAAAGTGTCACCCCTTTTACACCGGAAAGCAGAAGCTGGTGGATACGGGCGGCCGTGTGGACCGTTTCAACAAGAAATTCGGCCTCGGATGATGAGGATCGGACAAACCCACGCCCTTTGGCGTGGGTTTGTCGCGCAGGGGCGATTTAGTCCGGTGCCGAAACCATCGATACAAAAGGAGGAACACAATATGTTATGGACGCCTGTTGCGCAGTCCGATTTTTCCATCAATCCCTTCACTCTCATCGGCGATGAGTGGATGCTTATCGCCGCCCGCGCCGACGCGCGGTGCAACATGATGACCGCAAGTTGGGGCGGGTTCGGCGTCTTGTGGGGCCGGCCCGTCGCCACCGTCTACATCCGCCCGCAGCGTTACACACGCGAGTTTGTTGAAAAGGCCGGCCACTTCAGCCTCTCCTTTTTCGACGAATCCGGCCGCGCCGCGCTGAACCTGTGCGGGACCAAAAGCGGCCGCGACGTCGACAAGGCGGCGGAGGCGCATCTGACCATCGAAAACGGCCCGCAAGACGTGCCGCTCTTCGCCGAGGCAAAGCTGGCCGTTGTCTGCCGCAAGCTCTACGAGGGGCGTTTCAAACGGGAACGCTTCCTCGAGACAACGCTCGTGGACGACCATTACCCGGACGGGGATTTCCACCACATGTACATTGGGGAGGTCGTCACACTGCTGCGCAAAGACACATGAGCGACGAGGCCTACCGGGTCCCGCGCGGGCCGGGTGAAGCCGTGTTTGCGGAGCGCCGATCCCGTTTCATCGGGCGGGTGCGCCCCGTGCGCGATGAGGCCGAGGCGCTCGCCTTTTTGCAGGAGATCCGCGCCGGGCATTGGGACGCGACCCACAACGTGTACGCGTACCTCCTGCGTGAGGGGAACCTCACGCGGTACTCAGACGACGGGGAGCCGCAGGGCACGGCGGGCCTGCCTGTGTTGGACGTGCTGCGCCACGCCGGCGTGTACGACGCGATCTGCGTGGTCACCCGCTATTTTGGGGGCGTGCTGCTGGGTACGGGCGGCTTGGTGCGGGCGTACGCCCGCGCGGCCCGGGAGGCGCTGGACGCGGCGGGTTTGGCCACAATGCAGCGCTGGACGCGGCTGACGCTCTCGTGCCCCTACCCGCTGCTCACACCGGTGCGCCGGGAGATCACCGCCGCCGGCGGCGTGGAGGAGTCTCTTGACTACGCCGCCGACGTCTCGGTCGCGCTCTGGATGCCGGCCCCGCTGGCCGGGGCTTTTGTCGAACGGATCACGGATCTCACGGCCGGGCGCGTCACGCCGGCGGCGGGCGAGGAGGCCTTTCGCGCCCTGGGGGAGACCGTATGAAAACCCGAAAGTATTATACAAAATTTATACAAACACAAACGCGTATCTCCGGTTCGGGGGGGAGTCTATGACGGTTCGTGAGTCTGTCGAGAGATGGGAGACAGAGCGGCTTGCCGCCGGCGCCGCGCGCGCGGCGGAGAGCCGGGGGCGCGCGCGGCCGGAGGAGCCCTGCCCGTTGCGCACGGACTTTCAGCGGGACACGGACCGCATTGTACACGCCAAGGCCTTCCGCCGGCTGATGCACAAGACGCAGGTTTTTTTGAACCCGGAGGGGGACCACTACCGCACCCGCATGACCCACACGCTGGAGGTCACGCGCGTGGCCCGCACGGCGGCCCGCGCCCTGCGCCTCAACGAGGACCTCTGCGAGGCCATCGGCCTCGGGCACGACCTGGGGCACACCCCGTTCGGCCACGCCGGCGAGGCGGCGCTGGCGACTTTGATGCCGGGCGGTTTTACCCATTACGCGCAGAGCCTGCGCGTCGTGGACCGCTTGGAACACGGCGGGCGGGGCCTCAACCTGACGGAAGAGGTGCGCGACGGCATCGCCCACCACTCCGGCCCTGTCCGGGCCCAAACGCCGGAGGGCCGGCTTGTCCACAAGGCCGACCGCATCGCCTACCTCAGCGCGGACATCGACGACGCGGTGCGCGCCGGCATCCTCACGCTGGAAGACATCCCGCGTCCGCTGCGCCGGCTGCTCGGCGACACGCTCTCGACGCGCATCAACGCCTTTGTGAGCGACCTCGTCGCGCACAGCCGGGAGCGGGAGATCGGTTTTTCGCCGCCGCTCGAAGAGGCGATGCGCACGCTGCGGGCTTTTTTGTTTGAGAGGGTCTACAAAAACCCGGTGGCAAAGAGCGAGGAGACCAAGGCGCGCGATTTTTTACAAAAGCTCTTCGAGCATTATGTCCGCCGCCCGGACGAACTGCCGCCCGACATGCGCGCGGCCGTCGAGGCCGAGGGGCGGGAGCGGGTGGTGTGCGACTACATCGCCGGCATGACGGACCGCTTTGCCGTGGCCCGATTTGAGGAGATTTTTGTGCCGAAAGGCTGGCAGACGCCCGTTTAGCCCATTTTGCATAGCAAAATTCCTTTATGGTAAATATATACATATACCGCCGGCGACAGGCCGGCGGCGGCGTCGTGACGGTGGTGATAAGATGGCCTTTCCGGACACGTTTTTAGATGAACTTTTCGCCCGCACCGACATGGTGGAGCTCGTTTCGCGCTACGTGCCGCTGAAGCGGCAGGGGAGCGATTACAAGGGGCTCTGCCCGTTTCACGGCGAAAAGACGCCGTCGTTTTCCGTCTCTCCAGACAAGCAGCTCTTTTACTGCTTTGGCTGCGGCGCCGGCGGCGGCGCGCTGCAATTTGTCATGCGCGCGGAGAATCTGGACTTTGCGGACGCGGTGCATTTCCTGGCCGACCGGGCCGGCCTGCCCGTGCCGGAGGAGAACGCCGACCGGGACGCGCGCCGGCGGCGCGACGCCGTCTACCGGCTGAACCGCGCGGCGGCCCGCTACTTTCACGAGACGCTGCTGTCTCCCGCCGGGGAGGCCGGACGGGCCTATTGCCGGGCGCGCGGGCTCTCGCAGGGCGCCGTCACCCGCTTTGGGCTCGGGTACGCGCCCGACAGTTGGGACGGGCTCATCCGGACGATGACGGAGGCCGGTTTCGAGAAGGCCGATCTGCTGGAGGCCGGGCTTGTGGTGCGCAACAAGACGGGCGGCCTGTACGACAGGTTCCGCGGCCGGCTTATATTTCCCATCGTCGATCTGCGCCGGCAGGTGGTCGGCTTTGGCGGCCGCGTGCTGGACGGGTCGGCGCCCAAGTATCTCAACAGCCCGGACACACCGGTGTTTGCGAAAAACCGCCATCTTTTTGCGCTGAACACGGCCAAAAATACCAAGCAGGGCCGCTTGATCTTGGCGGAAGGATATATGGACGTCATCTCCCTGCACCAGGCGGGGTTCGACTGCGCCGTGGCCTCACTGGGCACCGCGCTGACCGATGCGCAGGCGCTGCTGCTTGCCCGGTATACCAAAGAAGTGGTGCTCGCCTACGACATGGACAACGCCGGCCAGAGTGCGGCGCGCCGCGCGATCGAGATGCTGGGGCGGTCCGGCGTGTCTGTCAAAGTGCTTCGCCTGCGGGACGCGAAAGACCCGGATGAGTTCCTCCGCCGCTATGGGCGGGAGGCGCTGGCCGCGCTGCTGGCCGGGTCGGAGACACAGACGGAGTACCGCTTGAGTACGCTGGCGGCGCGCTTTGACTTGACAAACGACGAGGGGCGGCTGGGGTTCTGCCGCGAGGCCGCGGCGCTGCTGGCCTCTCTGCCGGGCGCCGCCGAGCGGGACGTCTACACCCGCCGCGCCGCCGAGATGTGCCGGGTGTCGTTTGAGGCGCTGACCGCCGACGTAAAGCGGGAGCGGGCCAGGCAGGCGCGCCGGGCGGACCGTGAACTGGCCCGCCGCGCGAGCCGGCCGGACCGGACGATCCAGCCGCGCGCCCGCGAGATGCGCTACGAAAACCCGCGCTCGGCCAGCGCCGAAGAAGAGGTGGTCCGTATGCTCTTTCACGACCCCTCTCTGCTGGAGGAGGCGGCCGGCCTTGTCACGGCGGACGACTTCTCCGTTCCCCTGCTCGGGCGCGTCTTTACGATCTTATGCGAGCGGTACCGCGAGGGGCGCGCGTCGTATGCCCTCGACGGCGATCTCACACCGGATGAAATGTCCCATTTTGCCCGCCTCGCGAGCCGGCCGGCGTCGTCTGCCTACGGCGCGCGGGCGTTGCGCGACTGCGCCGCCGTCATAGGGGAGGAGAGCGCGCTGCGCCGGGCCGAACCGGCGGGGAAGGACCCCCTGCTGGTGCTGCAAAAGGCCAAGTACGAGAGTCAGATCTCATAAGCCTGGCGCCGGAGGCCGCAAACGGCCGGGCCGGAAAGCGGCGGGAAGAGCCGTAAAAAAGAATCGGAGCGCCCTTGCGTTCCGGGGTTATGGAGGATCCACAATGGCCACCAATGAGGAGAAAAAAGCCGTGATCAAAGAGCTCATTGAGCTCGGCAAGAAGAAAGGGAAGCTGACAGACAAAGAACTCATGGGCGCGCTCGAAGAACTGGACTTCGACTCGGAGCAGATCGACAAGCTCTACGACACGCTGGAGAGCCTGAGCATTGAGCTGGCCGTCGAAGAAGATCCGGAGAGGCTGCCCGAGGACATCGCGCTGGAGATCGACGAGATCGAGGAGATCCCGCCCGAGGAGCTGGCGGACCCGGAGGTGCTGGCCGAGAGTTTCAACATCGACGACCCCGTCCGCATGTACCTCAAAGAGATCGGGAAGGTGCCGCTCCTCTCCTCCGACGAGGAGGTCACGCTCGCCTGTCAGATGTGGGAGGGGGACGACCGCGCCAAAAAACGGCTGGCCGAGGCCAACCTGCGCCTTGTCGTCAGCATTGCCAAGCGGTATGTCGGCCGCGGCATGTTATTTTTAGATTTGATCCAAGAAGGCAATCTGGGGCTTATCAAAGCCGTGGAAAAGTTCGATTATACTAAAGGGTACAAATTTTCCACCTACGCCACCTGGTGGATCCGGCAGGCCATCACGCGCGCCATCGCCGACCAGGCGCGTACCATCCGCATACCGGTGCACATGGTGGAGACCATCAACAAGGTCATTCGCGTCTCCCGCCAGCTCCTGCAAGAGCTGGGTCACGACCCGTCTCCGGAGGAGATCGCCGCGGAGATGGGGATGCCGGTGGAAAAAGTGCGGGAGATCATGAAGATCGCGCAGGAACCCGTCTCCCTCGAGACGCCGATCGGCGAGGAGGAGGACAGCCATCTGGGCGATTTTATCCCGGACGAGGACGCCTCGGAGCCGGCCGAAGCCGCCTCTTTTATGCTGCTCAAAGAGCAGATCGTCGATGTGTTGGGCACGCTGACGCAGCGGGAAGAAAAAGTGCTGCGCCTGCGCTTTGGGATCGAAGACGGACGCACCCGCACGCTGGAAGAGGTGGGCCGGGAGTTTAACGTGACGCGCGAGCGCATCCGGCAGATCGAGGCCAAGGCGCTGCGCAAGCTCCGCCACCCGAGCCGCTCCAAAAAACTGAAGGACTTTTTGAACTGATATGCACGGAGAGGATGAACGCTTGTATGGATCGAAACAGATGTCCGGTCGGCGCCCCCACAAACATAAAGACAGGGACAAAGCTCACGATCACGCTTGACGGGTCGGCCGGAGTCGGTCAGGATTTCCAGCTTGCCTCTGTGTTTGAGCACGACACGGAAAACGGGCGGTTCATCATCGACGCCCCCATGTATCGCGGCAATCTCTATCCGCTGGGTGTGGGGCGCGCGCTCTTCTTTTCCTATTACCGCAACAAGATGCGCTACGATTTCCAGGGAATCGTGCGCGACCGTTTTAAGCGCGAAGACATGTTTTACATCGACATGGAGCGCGTGACCGACATCCTGCGCACCCAGCGGCGCGAGGACTTCCGTCTGGACCTGCTTGTGGACGCGATGATCGTCTGGGAGGAGACGGGCGCGGACGGAACGACGGTCACCCAGGAGATCTACGGCCTGACCCACGATGTGAGCGGCGGCGGTGCCGCCATATGCATCGACACGCCGCTGCGCGAGTACGGGCGCGTCAAGATCCGGATGTTGATCCCCGGCGTCGAGGAGCCCATCAGCTACACGGCCGAGACCCGCTGGACCACGCGCCGCGAGAGCGACGCGGAGTTTAAGTACCTCTGCGGCCTCAAATTCCTGTTCGACAGCAGGCTCGACAAAGAGGGATTGCTGAACACCCTCTTCCGCATCCAGCAGCAGCGCATGCGCGTGGACATCCACCAGCCCTTCGCGCAGGCGGAACTGCCCGGCTGATCCAAAACCAAATGACACCACGGCCCGTGCCCCTTGTTGAGGGGGCGCGGGCTTTTTTTGCGCGCTGGGGGAGGGAAGCGCATTTTACGTATCTTTTACAGAGCGTTGCTTTTGGGCTTTACATGGGGGGTGTTACAATCTGATCGGGCATGGCAAGAGACCTGTGAAGATTTTTGAGTGCTCACAC
>JAIRTA010000115.1 GCA_031255175.1 Oscillospiraceae bacterium
CGCGGGTCGAACCTGTTGTTCGGCTTGCCGGAGATGATGCCCTGCGTGACCAGCTTGGCAACGGCCTCCTTTGCGTAGTCGCCGATGCCGTCCCCGTCGGCAAACGCGCGCGCCTCGGAAATGTCGGATGGTATCTGTTCGGCGTACTGTTCATATCTGTAAAGAATGGCCGCCATCTGTTCCCGCGTGATGTTGTCATCCGGGCCAAATCCGCCGCCCGGATACCCGCGCACGATCTCATGCTCCGCCGCCCACAGCACCGCGTCGGTGTAATATTGCCCCGCGGACACATCGGGGAACGGGTTGTCCAAGCCGGCCACCCCGGGGCTGCCCTCCGCGCGGTACAGCACGGTGACCACCATGCCGCGCGTCAGGGTACGGTTGGGGCTGAACAGCGTGGGCGACGTACCGTTCATCAGATTGTTTTCCCACATGGCGTACACGTCGCCGTAGAACCAATCGTCTTCGCTCACATCCGTGAACGGGAAGATCTCCGCGAGCGGCGTTTCCTCATCGGGCGTCTCGACCACCGGGGTACTTTGGGGTGGGGACGGTGGGTTATAGGTGGACCCGCCGGCGGGCACAACGGTCACGGCGGCCGTGGCCTGCTTGGTGCCGTCGAACGTGGACGTCGCCGTAACTTGCAGCGTGCCGGCCGTCTCACCGGCCGCCACGGTCAACAGACCGGTTGCGTCGATCGTTGTCCCCGCGTTGGCGCTGCCGGATACCTGCCACGTCACCGTCTCCGCCGCGCCGTTTACCGCTGTCACGGTCGCCGTAAACTGCCGGGTCGTTCCCCTTGTGACGCTGGCCGAACCGGGCGCCACCGTCACGCCGGTGACGGCGGGTTGCTCATCGCCGCCGGGGCCCGCCGACGGAGGCACAACAGCGACTTTATCCCCGCCGAGAGGCAAAACGGTCTGCGTGTCAAGGCCTCCCGGGCCGGTCTCTCCGGTATAGGTGGTCAGCCGGATTTCAGAGATGGCAATCTCAAGCGGCCCCGTACCTGCGCCGGCATATCGGATGTTGACCGTACAGACCATCGGAGCGGTGTACGCATTCACCATAAGGTTTGATATTCCAAAATATGTAAGTCCGTCCTTCCTCTCACCGGGAGGTCCGATCACTCCGGAGGAGACACTGTAGGAAACGTCGGTGATCGTCACATCCGCCGGCAGGGACACCGCAAAATCGACACCGCCGAACGCCGCGTTCTCGATCGGCTGAACGGTGATCTGAAAACGCCCGCTCCGGTTTGCGTCCAAATTGACGGTGGCGGGGCTCAGAGAATAGGTGAGCGCGACCGCGCTCGCCGTGGGTAAAAACAAACCGACCATCATGACGGCAACCAAGACGGCGGCAAACTTAGTAAAAATCCTTTTCATATTCATATATCCCCTCTTCATTCTTTTTCTGTACGGCCGATGTTGTCGGCGCCGGTCATTCCTGCATATCCGGATAAGAAATCGGATATTTATCTATGATGCCTTGGATGTCCAAATTCTCTTTTGCATAACGGCTCCATGTCTTCCATAGAGGGTCTCCTTTTGCCACAAAATACACCAATTCATATCCGTTTTCTGTGTCGAGAAGACCGTAATCGCCCGGTTCACGCACGACGTCAAACACCCAAGACTCCACTTCGTCAAACGACTCGACGCTGTAATTCTGCGGCGACAGATTGGTGTACAGACCTCCGTACTCAATGTCCTGCTCATCTGTGGAATATTGCTTAACCAAACTGATAAACGATTCCTCAGACTTGTCCCCATTTTCAAACTTGTCTAAAACGTCCAACGCACTTTGCCGGTTGGCAAAATTGATGAGCCGCAGGGAAACCTCATTGCAATCGGGGAGTATGACTTCGTTCTCATGCTCCTCATAAAACGCCGCCAACTCTTGGTCGGTGAATGTCATGTTTTCGCGCACGAAACTCTCGTAGGCCTTGCCGACTGCACTTCGCTCCAGAATGGCATACACCTCCTCGTGTGACATCTCAACTCCATACCGACTCACATACGCCTCCTCTTCTGTGACGCCCGCCTGTTCGATATACGCGTTTAGACTTTCGAAAAAGGCGTCGATGCTCTCTTTCTCCGGTTCACCCATACTGTATCCGTTGGCTTTTGACTCGAGATACATAGCGACTATGCTTTGCAAGTTTTTTGTCGTGTTCTCCGTGAACATCGCTTCCATCGTAATCTCCGAGTCGCCGTAAAATTGTTCGGACAACGGCAGATTGGGATCAAATCCGCTCGCCTGCCCCTCTTCGCTCTTATAATATGTATCGATCCCCGCCACGACATGAAAGTTGAATTCGGCATAGAGGACCGGTTCCTCTCCCACATAAAAAGCCACAGAGTCCTTCGTAATCCCGGGCGTGGGTTCCTGTTCCGGCGCGCCCGACGGATTTGGCTCCGACGAACCGCCGCACGCGGCCAACGCCAGGCAAACGCAGCCGCACAAAACGATCAAATGGTATCTTTTCACAAAATATAACCCCTGACTTTGTCCACAATCAACCACACCACGGCGCCGCGACCCCCGACCTCGACTCGGAAAAGTATAGGTTAACAAGGCAGCGCATTTGATCATATTTTTACAATTTTTAACTGTAAAAATATGTAAAACGAGTGGGAATAGTCAGTGATTTTTCGAAAGTCGCATAAAATTGTCTATTGACTTTGAAAAAGTTTTGTAATATAGTGAAATTGACATTGCAAGGAGTGCCGCGTTGTTTGTATGCCGAAAAGGTATACCTTTTGACGTGCAAAAGACAGCAATTCCTTGTGTGGAGCACAAGATGCTCTCTGTGTGCAATGTTGATTGTGTAAATTTTTTCATCTTTTTTTCTCCGCGGCAAAGAGCCCGGGACCGGCTGCGCACTTGCGTGACAGCCGGTCCCGGGCTCTTATGTTGTCGTGAAATTTTCGACCCGCCCGCGGCGGTATGGCGGAGGCAGTTTCGGAGGACGGTTGGAGAGGGCCTTCTAAAATGCCTCCTTGTCAAAAGACAAAATGAAAATCAGGAGTGTGAAACTGCCGGCAGCGCGGCTTGCTGTCAGGGGAAGGGGGAAAGATTTTCTCGTTGCCGTCAGCTGACGGCAACCGTCACGATATGGGTGGCGCCGCCGAATTCCTCCGACACGCGCACCGCGATGAGCGCCGTGCCGGCCCTTTTGCCGGTGACCACCCAGGTGCCGTTGACCCGATCCGCCGTCGCGATGGCGGCGTTCGAGGACGTCACGGTGTACGCGTCCTCCGGCAGGGCCTCCACACGCAGGTTCAGCGGGGCTTTGCCCTTGATGCGCACCGAGATGCGCGCCGACGAGTGCGCCCGCACCTCGGTGGCCGGAATCGGCGCGGACTTTGTCACGCCGCCCAGCGACACGTGGTAACGGTGCCCGCCCAGCCACGGCAGATCCGCCGTCGCCTCCGCCGGCAGCGTGACGTTCACACGCCCTTCGCCGTCCGCCGTGACATACGCGCGGTAGTCGTTTTCCTGCGCCGTCGGCGCGTAGTTGTAACCGGTGCGCAGCAGCACCCGTTCGCCCGGCTCAAAACCGGACCCCGTGACCGTCACAGTCCGGGCCGCCTTGTCGGCCGCCACGTCAAACGTGAAGTCCGACCGCCCGTATACCTCGACCTCGGCGAGCTGCAGCCGGTTGCGCACGCGCCCTTGGGAATCGCGGCCCTCATCCGCCGCGGGCAGACCCAGCATTGTCGTCACAACACGCACATACCGCGCCGGCGTGACGTCGAAGAGATATTCGCCGCGGCCCTGCGCCGCTGTCGGCGCCGGCTCATCCGTCACTGTTTTGACCGTCGTGTAGCTGACGCCGTCCACACTCACCTGGATTGTGAAATCCTGCGGATAGTTCGGGTAACCGCCCTGTTCCGTCATCGCGTCGGACCGCGGGTAGAGATACACCCTGTCTATGTTCTTCACGGTGCCAAGATCGATCGTGATCTTATGCGGATTTTCGGAGATGTCGCGTTGGCTGAAATATTCCCGCGTCGTAAATCCGCCCTTTCCGGCCCGGCTGACGCGCTCGCCGTCCACCAGATTGTTTGAGCCCCAGCTGCCGTCACCGGCTCCCGTCATCGCGTTGTCGGCTTCGACGGGCACCTTCCCGCGGGCCAGATTGACCGGGCCGATCCACTCGGTGCGCGCCAGCAGCGCGTGGTCACGGTCCATCCGCACCGTGTAGCTCATCTGCGTCTCGTCGCCGAAGTCGGCGCCGTCGACGGCCACCACGCCGTATTCGCCGGCATAGCGGGACTCGAACCGGATCTGCACGCTCTCGCCCTTCAGGTACAGGGCCTGGTACGGCGTCACCTGTTCCACGTCGTCCACAAAGAGCCGCATGTTCTGTCCGTCGTCCAGATCCACCGTGAGGCGTTGTACTTCACCGCGCGTCGCGGTCAGTGTGATGTCCGACGTCGCGGTAAAATACACAAACTTGTCGTCGGACCCTGTGCTCGTGAGGCCGGCCCCGTTCGGCACATCCCGTCCGTTCTCCCAGACGGCCTCGCCTTCATAATATACCGTCGTGGCGCGCCGTCCGCCGGTCAGCGGGACGCCGACCACCGCCGTCGTGCCCGCCGGCACCGTTGTGCGCACCCACGCCGCGCCGTCCGGCGCGGTGTCCGCCGATGCCGCGATCTCGCCGCGCACCGTGGGCACCACCACGCTGAGGTTCCGGATGCCGCCGAGCTGCGGCGCCACCGTAAACGTCTCATAACCGGGCGTCAGCGGCCGCACGCCCGCGGCGTAGCCGCTGAGCATCGTGAGCGGGCCGCCCGTCCACGCGTGGTTCTGCGTGCCGCTGTCCGGGTCCCAGAACTCCCACAACGTGGAATAGTGGCTCTCCACCATGTCCGCGTAGCGGCTCTTCATCCGCTCTATCGCGCTGTCCTCATAACCCATCAGGTACAGCGCCTCCAGCACATATTTTTCCATGTACGGGCTCGCGTTCTGTACGGTCATCAGCACGTTGCGCAGTGCGGGGTACTTGTCCGCCGAGGCCAGCCCGGCGAACACCGCCAGCGCGTTGCCCCGGTCGTCCGTTACCCCCACGCCGGGTGTGCGGTAAAAGCCGCCGCCGTTCCAAAACACCGTGTCGAAGCGTTCCTCGATCGAGCGCTTCCGCGCCCGCAGCGCCTGCACTGTCGCGTCGGCCTCCATGTCGATGCCAAGTCTCTCCGCCATCTTCAGCGTGCGGTCAAGCGCCACATAGTACCAGGCGTTTGTGATCAGTTTCTGGTCGGAGTGGCTGCCCCAGTCGCTCCAGTCCCAGCTGCCGCCCCGGTGCTGAACCACGCCGTCCGTGCCCATGTTGAACTTTGTCAGCAGGTAGGTGTGGGCCGCGGGGTACGCCCGCGCGAAGTGGCTGTCGTCGCCCGTATATTCATAATACAGGTAGAAGCTCATGATACCGGCCATAGACTGCGCCGGCAGTTCGAACCAGCTTGTGTTGATCGGCGCCACCGTGGGGATCACGCCGTCGCGCACATACCCCAGTACGTTGTTGATTCCTTTTTTTACCAATAATCCCGCATCGGGGGAGAGCGAATAAAACGCCATCTGCATCTCATTCACCGCGTCGCCCCACCACTGCGCCCGTTCGCGGTCCGGGCAGTCCATAAAGCCGTCGCGCATCGTCACATACAAGGTATCCCGCGCTTTGCGCCACAGGACGTTCATGAATTCATCATCCGACGTGAAGGATCCGTCAAAGGTGGCCGCGTACCCGGAACGCCGGTAGCCCAGCGCTTCCACTTCGACTTCCGCCGGCACGTCAAAGATCAGCTGGTCGCCGTTCATCCACCCCAGCGATTCGTACGCCTGCGGCCCCGCTTTGGTGATGTACTCCGCCATAACGCAGTCCACGTTCAGCTTGTCCGTATACATCCGAATCAGCGCACCCTCTTCCGGCGCGTTGACGCGGAGATAGGGCGTGAACTGGAAGTTCGTCGGCATCTTGGCCGTGTACCTCGTGACAGGCCGCCCGGTCATGGCCACGGCCTCCTCGCCGCCCGTGTACGTCCACACGAAGCGCCCGTCTTCAATGACGCCCCGGTTGAAGTTGTTTTCTCCGTCAAAATGATCCTCGTAGTAGATTTCGGACCCGTCGAGGCTCGTGACTTTGATGAAGTCCACCGACCCGCGCTCCCCGGAGGACGCGCGGAAGCCGAAGCCGCCCCGGGTATTCGGCGCCTGCCCCGTATAGATCAGGTTGCCGTCCACATAGCCTTTTACTTCTTTATTCTCCACCACCAGCCGCAGTGTGTATTCGTGGTCGAACTTTTCATCGGCCGACACGCTGTCGATGTTGAACTTGCCTGCCACGCTCCAACCGCCGTTCGATTTGATGTGCGGCTTCAGCCAAGGCACGCCGTTGTTCGGGTCGTTGGCGCTCGTGGTGAAGATCTGCCACATGTTCAGGTTGTTCGAGTCCCGATATCCAAAGATGACGCCGAGCGCGGCCGAGAGGATGCGGAATTTGGTCTCGATTACGTAGTCGTCCGCCGGGATCTCGCGCAGGGTGTCCCCCGCCATCGTCTCCGTCTTTGTGAGTTCGGTCTCTTCAAATGTCACATAGTCGTCGTACGCAAACAGCGGGATCGGTCTGTCCTCCAGCTGATTCCACGGCGCCGCGCCGGCCGGGCCGAAGGTCATCGCCTGCGCCCACGTTTCGTCGTCGTAGTCCGCCGTCTGCCAGTTTGTGAGTTCTTTTCGCGCGTCAAACAGCAGACTGCTCTCCGGGATGCGGTAGTTTGGCTGCTTGGACGCGAAGCCGTAGGCCTCCACGCGCCGCGCCTTCCAACTCCCGTCGGACACCACCCGGAGATCGCCGGCCTTCGCGGAGAAATACAGGCCGGCCTGCCCGCTGTTGGTGGCCGAGAACCAGTCGCCTTGCCCAAAGTGCCACGCCAGCACCGCGATCGTATTCTCGCCGGCGCGCAGGTACGGGGCAATGTCCACACGGTCCGCATAGGTGTCGTTCCAGTTGGGCCCGCGCTTCAGCCCTCCCTCAAACACCGCGAGTTCACCGTTGATATACAGCCAATATTTCGCGTCCACGGCAATCTGAGCCTCCACCGGCCCTGTGGGCGCCTCGGCGAGCGTGAAGCTCTTGCGGAAGGCCGTCCACGCGTTCCGATCGTCCGTGAGGCGGTCCCAGATCCACTGCGCCTCTCCCGGTTCTCCGGGCTCTTCCGGTTCTCCCGGTTCTCCCGGTTCTTCAGGCTCTTCCGTCCGATCGAAGGTGAAGCGGTACAGCCCGGACCCGACGGAGACGCGCGTCCCGGCCGCGCCGCGCTCAACGGCCGTAATGCCCTCGCCCTGCGCCGCGCCGTCCTCGTTCAGCACAGGCAGACCGCTCTCCCAAACCGCGCCCGGAGCAGCCGGCAGCACGACGGTCGCCGTCGCGTTGACAGGCACGCGCACTTCCAGCGTATAAATCTCATCCTCGCCGCGCGTCCAGCCGGAGAAGATCTCACCGCGGATCGACTCATACCGCGCATTGGCGTAGGTGAGCCGGTCGTCCAGCGTGGGCTCGATGATCACATGTTGGAACCCCGGGGCCCGGGGGTCCGCGTTGATGCCGGCGATGCCGTTGTAGAACCACTCCGCCACGCTGCCGAATGCGTAGTGGTTAAAGGAGTTCATGGTCGCCGGGCCGAAGCCGTTCGCCACCGTGTATGAGTTCCATCTCTCCCAGACGGTGGTCGCCCCCTGGGCGATGCTGTAACCCCAAGAAGGATACTGCGTCGCGAGCGCCAACCGGTAGGCAATGTCGCTGTGGCCGTACCGCGTCAGCACGGGCATCAGCTTGTTGACGGACACAAAGCCCACCGTCATAAGGCCGCCGTCCGCAGCGATCCTGTCCACCAGTTTTTGCACAAACAGCGGCTCTGTCCTGGGTGTCGTCAGTCCCACGCCCAGCGCCAGCACATAACCGCTCTGGATGCCGTTGGAAATCGTCCCGTCCGCCTCCACAAATTGTGCGTGGAAGGTGTTGTTCACCTGCGCGAAGCGTGCCCGGTAGGTGTCCGCCTCCCCGCCGCGGCCCAGCGCCTCCGCGATGTCCGCCATCAGCGAGAGCTGGTAGGCAAAATAGGTGGTGCCGATTACATTTTGGTCTGAACTATAGTCCACCGGTTCGAGCCAATCGCCGTACCCGCAGGCCTGAATATCGTCCATTGCCATACGGTTCGCCATGTAGCGCCGCATCGAATCGTAGCTGTCCGTCAGCACGCGCGTATCTCCGGTCATGCGCCAGATGGTGTGCGGCACAATGACGCCGCCCGCGTTCCAGACGATGTCGTTCATAAAGTTGTGCGGATTCGGCGCGACGTTGCCGTACTCGCCGTTGGCCGCCTGTCCGTCCCGCACGTCTTGCAGCCATTTTTGGTAAAACATCGAGGCGTTCATGTTGTAGAGGCCCGTGCCGGCGAACACATGGGTGTCCGCCCCCCAGCCCATGCGCTCGTCACGCTGCGGACAGTCGGTCGGAACGCTCAGGAAGTTCGAGCGCTGCCCCCAGAAGGCGTTTTGGTAGATCTGATTCAACAGGGCGCTGGAGCTGTCAAACGCGCCTGTCTCCTCCATTGCGGACGCCAGGGCCAGGCCCCGGATGTCGCTGAGCGCGGGCGCCTCGCTCACGCCGGAGATCTCCGCGTAGCGGAACCCGTGGAAGGTAAATGTGGGTGTCCAGGTCTCTTTTTGGTCCGATTTGAAGGTGTACCGGTCGGTCGCCTTCGCCGAACGCAGGTTGGCCGTATACAGCGAACCGGCGCCGTCCGGGTTGTCGTTGCCGCGCGCCCCCATCGGGCCGTCGTTGAGCATTTCGCCGTAGCGGATCGTCGCCGTCTGGCCCGCGCGCCCCGTGAGGCTCAGCGTTAAAATGCCGGCGAAATTTTGGCCCATGTCTACAATGTACTTGCCGCCCACCTGCCGGATGGAGACAGGCGTCAGCTCCCGAATCTGTTTGACCGTCGGGCCGATCTGCGCCGTCAGGGCGATGGTGTTGCCTCCGGAGGCGCCTGTCCTCACGCCGAACGCGCGGTCGAACAAGACGCCCGCCGTGCCCCACTCGCTGTTGTCAAAATCGGGGACGGCCCAGCCGTACTTGCCGCCGCCCAGCTCCCGGGTGGCGTCGTAGCGCTCCCCGTCAAACATATCCGTCTCTAAAATCGGCCCGTCCAGGGAATAGGTCCATGTCCCGTCCGTCACGACGGTCTGTCTCTCGCCGTCTGCGTATTCGATCACCAGGTTTGCGATCAGCGCCTGGGTGTCGCCGTAGATCTGGTTGCCCATGATGGAGATGTTCCCGGAGTACCAGCCGGGCGCGAGCATGGCACCCAGGCTGTTGACCGCGTTCTTCGCCACTTGCGCCGTCACGTCGTACGCCTGATACTGCACGCGCGTGTCGTATTCCGTCCAACCGGGGGCCATGTAGTCCTCGCCCACCTTGCCGCCGTTCAGCTGCAACTCATAATGTCCCAGCGCGCTGGCGTACACAACCGCGCGGGCAATCTCTTTGTTTTCGGTGGTAAAGTCTTTGCGAAGCAGCGGCACGCGTGACGCACCTTGCGGTGCCGGCGCGGCGCCGGCGCGCAGGAAGACCTCCCGGCCGGCGCTGCCGTCCGCCCTCAGCCGCCCGTCTACAAGCGAGGCGCCGGCGCCTTCGTAATAGTTGACCTCGTCTTCAAAATCGTCAAACAACACCACGCGGCCGCCCGTGTCCCGCAGCATGATGTTGTCAAAGTACCCTGTCTCCGACTCAACGGAATCCGTGTCCTTCGACTGACGGGTCCCCACAGAGCCGATGCCGTAGCGCTGGCTGCTGGTTCTCTGGTCCACCTGCACGCCATTCAGATAGGAGGTGAGCGTCCCGTTGTTTACGTCCACGCGGAGGGTCGCCGGCGCGCTCTCCATCTCCTCCTTGCTCACGATGTCGTTGACGTTTACATCCTGTCCGTATTCCGTCGGCCCGCCGTTCCACAGATGCGGGCGCAGATACGTCAGTTTCTCCGCCGCCGGCGCCGACGCGGACGGATAGTTCAAAGTGTTGAGCTGCCACATATAAAAATGACTGCCGTCTTGGGCGCCAAACACAAACCCCGCCGCACAGGTCTCAATCTGCACATCCGCCTGGGCGGAATATATCTGGCTGTCCGCCGGCCGCTGCCACACACGCCACTCCGTCGCTCTCTGTCCGACCGGGCGGACGACGAGCTGCCCGTCCTCCACCGTGCCGTTGTCCATAGAATTGGCGCCCGTGAAGTCGTCATAGTAGACGGGGCGCCCCAGGCTGTTCCGCAGCACCAACTTGTTGATCTTGACCGCGTCTTTGTCCGTGTTGTTCGGGTTGTAATAGGCGCGGAGCCCCACTCCGGCCAGTTCCCGGATGGCGTTGTACGTCAGCGTCGTCCCCTGCCCGTCGTAGGTCACGGGCGTCCCGTCCAGATACCCGGTGAGAGTCCCGTGGTCGATCTCCAGCCGCAGGCTGTGTTCCCGCCCCAAAAAGCCCTCGACGGGAATGCCGGTGTTTGCCTCCCCCAGAAGCGAGGCGCCGCCGCCGGTCCAACTGTGCGGCCGGACATATATGTAGGTCCCGTCTTGCACCGCGTTGATCTGATACATGAAAAAGTTGCTGGTATCGGCCCCCAACATCAGCCCAAAGCTGCCCGTTTCCAGCGTAAAATCGACTTCCACCGTGTAGCGTCCGGGGTCCGCGCCGCCGACGGTGCTTGTCCCGCCCGTGCTGCTGATCCACTGCGCGCCGTTCCAGTCCGCCTCGGTAAACAGCCCCATGCCAAACGTGGCCTCGCCCGACGCCGAACCGCCCCGGTTGTCCGTGACCGCGACGCGCCAGCGGTATGCCCGCCCGGCCGCCAGCGTCTCGCCGCCATAGGGGATGCCGCTGGCGTCGTCGGACGTCACAACACCGCTGTCCCAGACCGTCTCGTCTCCATCAAACACCGAGATCCGGTATGTGTCCTGCCGCACACCTCTCTCGTCTCCCTTGCGGAGTTTCCAGGAGAACGCCAGATCCTGCCGTCCCAGGCCGATCGGGTCCTCCATGTACTCCGTGGTCATCCCATAAATTTCCAGTTCTGGCGCCGCCTGTGCCAGCGTCGGCGTCAGCCCCACAAAAAGGGACCCCATTGTGGCCATCACCAGCACCAGCGCCAGCCACCGTTTCCAACTGTGTCTCTCTCCGAACATGTACAAACTTCTCCTTCCGTGACAATAACATATACCCACGCTGGGTCTTCACTCCTAATTATGCCCTTCTTCCCATGTAAAGTAAATGGAGAAAAAGAAACACTTTTCATGTAAAATAGTGAAAAACACAATGCG
>JAIRTA010000118.1 GCA_031255175.1 Oscillospiraceae bacterium
TCCCGCCGGGCCCGCAAGCGCAGTGGTTCCGGCCGGTGCGCGCCGGCCGGACGGCGGACGCGGCCGGCGACGTGCGCGTGACCGCGGGGGAAGCGGCCCTATCGGGCGCCGCGGCCGCGGAGGAGATTTTATCGAACGCCGGGGCCGCGGGAGAGACCGGACTGAATGCCGGACTGAACGACGGACCGGACGCGGGGACCGCGCAGGAGACGGCGCCGGACGACGGGGCCGCTTCGCCGGCGCCTATCCGGGTTCCGCCCGACTGGGTGACCGCACCGGCCTCCGAAGCGCCGCCCCCGTCGGGCCGCGCGCCGACGGCCGGCCCGGCGGAACAGGCCCCCGCCTCACAGGCGCCGCGCGGCGTCGAGGCGTCCCGGGCGGCCGAGCCGCCGACAGCCGCGGCCATTCCCTTCACGCCGGCGGCGCCGGGTGCGGAGACGCCCGTGGCGCTGCCCGCCGGGGCGGGACCGGAGGACGCGGCGCGGACGGTGCGGCAGCTTGTGGCGTCGGCCGCCCTGCGCGAGGGCGCGGCGCCGGAGATCAGGCTGCGGCTCCACCCGGAATTTTTGGGCCGCGTGCAGATTGTCCTCACCGCCACCGCGGAGGGCATGGCCATACGAATCCGCGCCGAAAACGAGGCGGTGCGCGGCCTGCTGGCCGCCCACGCGGCCGAATGGCAGGCGGAGATGCGGGACCAGGGCATTCCCATGCGCTCCCTCGACATCACCGGCGGGGCGCTCGCGTGGGACATGACCGGCGGTGACGCCCGGCGGACCGGGGCGGATGCCCGGCGGGAACGCCGCCGGGAGGACAACGGCCGGACGGCGGACGGCGCCGTCCCTCTCGCCCGCTTCCACGCCGCGCACACAGCCCCGGTCTACGAAATCCCGCCGCCCGCAAGCGGCGGCATCGGCGGAGTAGACCTCCGCGCCTGAGGACCAGCACGACTCACAGCGTACCAGACTGTTAACTGTTATCTGTTAACTGTTATCTGTTAACTGTTATCTGCATTGTGGGCGCAATCACCAATCATGCTTGCAAAGGGGTGTGTCAATATGCCGGATGCCGTGAGCACCGTCGGCAACGCGCAGTATAAGTACAGCGAACAGACCCGCGTGCCCAACAACCAGCTCGGCAAAAATGAGTTCTTAAAGCTGCTGATCGCGCAGCTTCAAAACCAAGACCCGCTCTCCCCCCAGGACAACACGGAGATGATCGCCCAGATGGCGCAGTTTTCCGCCTTGGAGGCCGTGACCAACCTGTCCTCCGCCTTTCTGCAAAACCAGGCCTACAGCATGATCGGCAAGGGCGTTCTCGGGCAGATCGTGGACACGAACTCCGGCATCGCGCAGCAGGTCGCCGGTCTGGTGAGCTCCGCCGGCGTCAAAGACGGCAAGCCCTATGTCATGGTGGGCGAGGCGATGGTGTGGGCGGAGGACGTCCACCAGGCCTTCGACGGCTCCGTGCTGACGGGGGACACCGGCGGCCTTCTCGCGGCCTCCGCCCTGGTCGGCCGCCACGCCCGGGCCGAATTCACGGAGGCGGACGGGGCCCGGCAGACGATCGAGGGGCTCATTCAGCGTCTCTTTGTGCGGGACGGAATGGTCTTCCTCCAGGTGGGAGACCGGGAGGTCGGCCTCGCCCAGATCACGGAAGTGTCTTGACGGGGAAAATGCCGGAGGGCCTCAAGTCCTCCGGCGGAACAAACGATATACAGATGAGCTCGGTGCGCGGCGCCGGGTGGAAAGGACGACAATATGCTCAGGTCTATGTTTTCCGGCGTGTCCGGGTTGCGTAACCACCAGGTCAAAATGGACGTCATCGGCAACAACATCGCGAACGTGAACACGGTGGGCTACAAGATGAGCCGCACCACGTTCCAGGAGATGTACAGCCAGACACTGCGCACCGCCTCCGCCGCCACGGGCACGGCGGGCGGCACCAACCCGCAGCAGGTGGGGCTGGGCGTCAGCACGGCCTCCATCGACGTCGTGCACGAGGGCGGCGCCATGCAGAGCACGGACCGCGCCCTGGACTTCGCCATCTCGGGCGACGGCTTCTTCATCGTAAATCAGGGCGAAAACAACTTTTACACCCGCGCCGGGAACCTCTACCTCGACGACGAGGGCTTTCTTGTCACCGCCAACGGCCTGTTTGTGCAGGGCGTCTGCCTGCTGGACTCCGGCAACATCCCGTCGGGCGCCAGCGGTATGAAGGTCATGACGCAGGCGAATTGGAACGCGGTCACCGAAGCGACGCTCGCTACGAGCGGGACCGCGAATCTCGGGCGCATCCTCATCCCGGAGGGGAAGTTCACGAGCTTTGCCGTCGACAAGCGGGGGCTCATCACGGGCATCGACAACAACGACAACCTCGTGCCCATCGGGCAGATTTTGATGGCCACCTTTGTGAACCCGCCGGGGCTCACGCGGACAGGGAACAACCTGTACGAAAAATCAAACAACTCCGGCACGCCGCAGATCCACCGCCCCTCCGCCGGCGGCGCGGGCGAGATCATCTCCGGCAGCCTCGAGATGTCCAACGTGGACCTCTCCCGCGAGTTCACCGACATGATCATCACCCAGCGCGGCTTTCAGGCCAATTCCCGCGTGATCACCGTCTCCGACACCCTGCTCGAGGAGCTCATCAACCTGAAACGCTGACGGGACCGCACCGGACGGCGCGGATACGATAGAGACCCCAGAGATACTATATATAGTGTATCTATACCATATATAGTATCTGCCGGACGGCATCCGACAGATGACATCCGGCGCGCGGCGTGACACAAATCCATTCCAAAACAGTCGCCGGCGGCGAGAGGGCTGCGGCCCTTCAGGAGGTGAATCCCTTGATCTGTCTGACCCGGCTGAGCGGGAAAGAATTTTATTTGAATCCCCACCTCGTCGAATTTATGGAAGAAACTCCCAACACGGTGATCACACTGACCACCGGGAAGAAAATCGTGGTGGAGGAACCGGCGGAGACGGTGATCACGGAGATCGTCACCTACCGCAGACAGATTTTCTCGGCGATTCCCGAGGTGCGTACCTGCGAAAAAGAGCGCTGACGCGCCGTATCCGCCGCGGGCGGACGACAAAATGGGCCGTGGGGAGAGATATCGATATGAAAAAGCTGATCACGTGGCTGCTCCTGACCGCCGTCCTGCTGGCGGGCATGGGGACTCTCACGGGGTGCCAAAAAAACGACGAGGAGGAGGAGCCGGAGGAGGAGATCCACGTGTACGACGCCGGCGAATTCACAACCAACGTCCAGGGGGACAACAGCATCGTTTTGCGCAGCGCGCTTAAAATCGACGTTGCCAAGGAATCGCTCATGACGAAATTGGAGGAGCGCGGTTACGTGGCGCAAAACGTCATCGTCTATCAGCTGCGGCAGCTCACCGAGGAGACGGTGAAAAAGCAGGACATACAGATCACGTTGGGGGCGTCGATCTGCGGCGCCCTGAACGAGGCCTTTGAGACCGAGGACTTCAAAGGCGTATATTTCTCTCAGTTTGTCTACAGTTGACGCCCGCGTGAGGGCGCGGGCAGCGCGTGGGAAAAAGGGGGTGGGCTCTTGGCGGAAGTCCTGTCTCAAAGCGAAATCGATGCTTTGTTGAGTGCCATCCATTCCGGAGAGATGGACATGGAGGCGACGCTGGACGAGGGACCGGAGCTCAAGATAAAACCATACGATTTTCGAACGGCGGGCCGGTTTTCCAAAGAACAGATTCGTACGCTCACACTCATCTACGAAAATTTTGCCCGGCTGTTTACCACCTATCTGTCCGGGACGCTCCGGGCCATTTGTCAGGTGGACATCTTGGGCGTGGAAGAGCTCAAATTCCAGGAATTTGTAAACGCCCTTCCCGACCCCGTTATCCTGGCCATTCTCTCCCAACAGCCGTTCGACGGGCCCGCGCTGCTGGAGATCTCTCCGGACGTGGCCTACGCGCTGATCAACCGCCTGCTGGGCGGCGGCGGCAACGGCAGCAGCGGGCACGCGGAGGGGTCCCGGAATTTCACCGAGATCGAGATCGTGCTGCTCGAACGCATCGTGCGGCAGTTCATCCGGCTCTTCGGCGAGGCGTGGGAGAAGGTGATCGCCGTCGACGTGTCGCTGGAACGCATCGAGACGAGCGCGCAGTTCGCCCAGATTGTGGCGCTGGGCGAGACGGTGGCCGTCATCACGCTGAACGTGCAGATCGGCGAGGCCGAGGGGCTTGTCAACATCTGCCTGCCGTACCTGGCGCTGGAGCCGGTTGCTAAACAGCTCAACACCAAGCTGCTGTTCCAGATAGACACCGAGCGCCGCGTGCTCACGCCGATGGGCAACGACATCCGGCAGCGCATCGCGCACACGCGGCTGCCCGTCACGGCGGAGTTCAACACAACGCCCGCCAGTGTGCGGGACATTTTAACCCTCCAGGAGGGGGACGTCATCCAGCTGGACCACAAGGTGGGGGAGGCCCTCGTCGTCAAAATCGGACATCTGGCCAAATTTCACGCCGCTATGGGTGTTCGGGATCGCAAATACGCCGTAATGATCTCCGGTGTCATACGAGAGGAGGAGCTGGATCGTGAGTAACGGTCTGTCACAAGCGGAAATCGACGCCTTGCTGAACGGCGGCGCCGGAGCGGAGACCGAGCAGGCGGCGGCCGGGACGCAGGGCGACCCGGCCGGGGACGCCGCGCCCGCGGAGCCTGCGGAGACCGCGAAATCCGCAAAGTCCGCGAAGCCCGCAAAGCCGGCGAAGAGCAAAAAAGCCGCCGCCCGGGAGCCCGAGACACCGGCGCCGGCGGAGACGGCCGGCACGCCCGCGCTCTCCTCCGAGGAGATCGACGCGATGGGGGAGATCGGAAACATCAGCATGGGGACCTCGGCCACGACGCTCTCCACCATGCTGAACCGGCGCGTGGACATCACGACCCCCGAAGTGGACCTCACCACGCTGCAGGAGATCGCGGAGCAGTACCCTCTCCCGTTTGTCGCCGTGCAGGTGAACTACACCAAGGGCCTCAAGGGCACCAGCATCCTGTTTTTGGATGAGAAGGACGTCAAGATCATCACCGACCTGCTGATGGGCGGCGACGGCAGCCAGACGGACGTGGAACTGAACGAGATGCACCTGTCGGCCATCAGCGAAGTGATGAACCAGATGGTGGGCTCGTCGGCCACCTCTATGGCCAAGTTTATGGACAGGCCGATCGACATCTCGCCGCCCACCGCCTACTCGGTGCATCTGCCGCGCGACGAGGAGAGCGCGCCTTTTTCCAACATCACGTCTCAGATCGTGCGCACCAGCTTCGACATGGAGATCGAAGGGCTCATCCACTCGAAGATCATGCAGGTCATGCCGCTGGAGTTCGCGAAAGAATTGGTGGAGGGGCTCATCGGCGGCGGCGCCGTCGCCGCCGTGGAAGTCCACGCCCCCGACCTCGAGACGCTGATCTCCACCACCGCGGCCGAAGCGCCGCCCGCCCCCGCGGCACCGCCCGCGCCGCGCGCCGCGCCGGCGGCGGCGGCCAAACCGGCGGCGGCGGCCAGGCCCGCGCACACCCCGCCGCCCGCGCACGCGCAGCCTGTGAGCGCGCAGCCGGTGAACGTACAACCGGTGAATTATGAAAATTTCGACCGGACGGACATGGCCGTCGCGGGCTTCTCGGAAAACATGGACCTTCTGATGGACGTGCCGCTCTCGGTGTCCGTGGAGCTCGGCAAGAGCAAAAAATACATTAGGGAGATCCTGGACTTCAATGTGGGGTCGATCATCGTACTGGACAAGATGGCCGGAGACATGGTGGACGTCATCGTAAACGGCAAACTCATCGCAAAGGGCGAGGTGGTGGTCATCGACGACAGCTACGGCGCCCGCGTCACAGACATCGTAAGCCCCGCCAAACGAATCGGCGGAGGAAGCCAATAAATTGAAACCCCGGCACAAATCCCCACGCACGGCGCACCACGCATAACCAACCACCCCGCAAGCGTGCGCCTGTATGGGTGCACGCTACGCAACCCCAAACCCCCCGCAAACGCAAAACGAAATTCACAAACCATGTATGCGAGATGTTGTGCAGAGCATTTTATGGAGGGTGTACGAGGCATGAGTAATAAGATCCTGGTGGTGGACGACGCCGCGTTTATGCGGATGATGGTCAAAGAGGTCCTCACAAAAAATGGCTTCGATGTCATTGGGGAGGCGGAAAACGGCGCCCAGGCTGTGGAGAAGTTCCGGGAGCTCAGTCCGGATCTTGTGATCATGGACATCACAATGCCGGAGCTGAACGGCATCGAGGCGCTGAAAGAGATCCGGGGCGTAAACGAGAAGGCCAAAGTCATCATGTGTTCGGCCATGGGCCAGCAAGCCATGGTCATCGAGGCCATTCAAGCCGGCGCCAAGGACTTCATTGTGAAGCCCTTTCAGGCTGACCGCGTGTGTGAGGCCGTCAAGAAGGCGCTCGTGTAGTGCTCCGGGCGGTGATCGGCGTCACGGAGGGGGCCGCGTCCGGCGGCGGGGGCTTTCAGTCCCTGTTTGTTGGGCTGCTGGGATTTGCGGCGCTCCTCGCGCTGGGGTATTTCGGCCTCAGATATTTGTCTCGGCGCGGCCCGGCGGCCGCGCGCGGGCGCGGCCTGCGAGTGCTGGATCGCATGGCGGTGTCCCGCGAGAATATGATCCTGATCGTACGGGTGGCCGGGCGGATCCTGACGGTGGGCGTCACAAAAGAAGGCATGTCCACCCTGTGCGAGCTGACGCGGGAGGAATGGGAGACGAACCGCGCGGAGCCCTCGGACAGCGCCCGGACCTTCGACGAGGACATGCCGGAGGAGTCGGAGACGTTGGAGGAGCCGGAGGGGATTTTGGGTTTTTTGCGCCGTTTTGCGCACAACTTGGGCGTCTGCGCCGGCGTGCTGCCGAAGGGCACCCCGCCCGCCCGCCCGCCGATGTCCCGGCCGGCCCCCCGGGCCGCCGCCGAGGCCGCCGAAGCCGGCGCGTTTGACGCGTGCCTGCGCCGGGCCGAGACGGAGTGGGCCGCCGCCCCGGAGCCCCGCGCGAAGCCGCGGGCCGCATTCCGGACAGAGCCGCGGACGGAGATTCGAGCGGAGACGTACGCGGAGCCCCGCGTGGAGCCCCGCGTGGAGGTCGAGCCGCCCGCGCCGGAGTTCCGGGTCGATTACAACGCCGCCATTGAGCGGATGAAGCAGTGCGGCCGCATGGAGAGGCCCGCCCAGCGGACGCCGCTCGGCGGATGGGTCCCGCCCGCCCCGTTTGGGACGCCGCCGCCGCCGTCCGCGTCGGCCGACGCGGAGGAGGACCACCTGGCGGTCGTCTTAAACCGCATGGCCCGCCGCACCGACCGGCTGGCCCGCATGGCGGCGCGGGAGGACAGGAGGAGGGCGGAATGAGACGAAGGCGTCTGCTCCGCACGGCGCTCGCTGTTTTGTGTTTGCTGCCCTTCCTGCTGCTTTTGCCGGCCTCGGCGTCGGCCGCGTCGGCGCCGCCGGATACGGCCGGCGCGGCGGTTGAGAATGAGGCCGATATCTTTCCCTTCAGCCTGCTGAGCGGCGAGACGGACACCCAGGGCGTGACCACGACGGTGGAGATCATGCTGCTGCTCACCGTGCTCACGCTGGTGCCGTCCATCCTGATCATGGTCACGGCGTTCACGCGCATTGTCATTGTGCTCTCCTTTACGCGCAACGCGATGGGGACGCAGCAGATGCCCCCCAACCAGGTCATGGTGGGCCTGGCGCTCTTTTTGACGTTTTTTGTCATGTACCCGGTGTACACGCAGATCGTCGATGAGGCGTGGACGCCCTACCAGACGGAGGAGATCTCCCTGGACGAGGCGCTGGACCGCACCATGACGCCGCTGCGGGGCTTTATGTTCGAACAGATCGAGCTTCAGGGCAACCAGGCGGACCTGCGGACGTTTATGTCTATGGCCCGGGTGGACATGCCGGAGACAATGGAGGAGATCCCCTCCCACGTGCTGATCCCGGCCTTTGTCACCAGCGAGATCAAGACGGCCTTCATGATCGGCTTTATGATCTACGTGCCCTTCATCGTCATCGACATGATCGTGGCGTCGGCCCTCATGTCGATGGGCATGATGATGCTCCCCCCCGTCATGATCTCCCTGCCCTTCAAAATCATGCTGTTCGTTTTGGTAGATGGCTGGAACCTCACCATCTCCAGTCTGGTGCGCACGTTTCAGCCGTGAAACGGGGGCGGGACAACTGTACGTTGTACAGTGTCAAAATCATGCTGTTCGTCCTGGTGGACGGCTGGAACCTCACCATCTCCAGTCTGGTGCGCACATTTCAGCCGTGAGGATATAAAATTTGAATGTGCAATTGCCCGCTGCCGGTTGTCGGCTGACGGCGGCGATTGTCGAATCGGGTGGTTCGGTGGGACAAAATGACGTCATCTCTCTGGTGCAGGACGCGGTGATGACCATCCTCACCGTTTCGCTCCCCCTGTTGGGGATCGGTTTGGTGGTCGGCTTGATCATCTCGGTGCTGCAAGCCACGACGCAGATCAACGAACAGACCGTTGTCTTTGTGTCGAAGATCCTCTCGGTGTTCGGCGCGCTCATCCTGTTTGGGCCGTGGATGCTCACGCAGCTCCAGGAGTTCACCATGCGCGTGTACGGCTACATTTTGACGGCATTGCGGTAGCTGTCAATTATTGGAAGCTAACGGAAGACCGGCGGGTTGTCTGATGATGTGCCTGTAGATACTACATATGGTATAGATATACTACATATAGTAGTGCGGCGAAGGGGTGGGTGGATTTGGTCTCGGTCACCGGGCATCTGCTGCCTTGGGTCGGGCAGTTTGCCCTCATCCTGGTGCGGATCTCGGGTCTCTTTTTGCTCTCCCCCATTTGGGGGCGCGCCAATGTCCCGGCCGCGCTGAAGGTCTGCCTCTCCGCGCTGCTGTCGCTGATCTTACTCGGCTTTTTCCCGCCGCCGGAGGTCTTCCCCCACGCCTCCCTGGCCGCGTTTTTGTTTGCCTGCCTGGGGGAGATACTGATCGGGCTCACGCTGGGGTTTGTCACCACCTTGTTCTTCTCCGTCGTCTTCACCGCCGGGCAGATCATCGACATGCAGATCGGCTTTGGGATGGTGCAGGTCTACGACGTGCAGCAAAACATTCAGATCCCCATCGCGGGCAGCCTGCTGAACCTCATTTTGCTGCTCTGTTTCTTGATGGCGGGCGGGCATATGGACCTCATCCGCATCCTGCACAACACATTCAGCTACATCCCCCTGGGGCATGTGCAGTTCACCGCCGCGCTGCCGGCCGTCATCGTCGGCGCCTTTGCGGAGTCGTTTGTGCTCGCCGTGCGGGTGGCCATGCCGGTCATCGCGTCGGGGCTGCTGGCCGAGATCTCTCTGGGCGTCATCGTGCGCACGGCGCCGCAGATGAACGTGTTTGTCATCGGCCTCCCGCTCAAGACCATCATCGGCCTCGTGATGCTGGCGCTGATCATCCCGGTCTTCGTCGGGGCGACGGGCCCCCTGTTCGACGCGATGTTTAGAACCCTCGAGGAGGCCTTCTTTGCAATGGCCCCCGCCTAGGCGGGAAACGACGGCCTTTGGCGGGTGTAAAGTGTGGTGAGACCGCGTGGCGCCTCCCGGATCTTCGGGCGAAAAGACAGAACGGGCAACCCCTAAAAAGCGGGAAGAGACGCGAAAAAAAGGCCAGGTGCTAAAGAGCACGGAGGTGAACACGGCCGTCACAATGGTGGCCATGTTCGCCGCCCTCTCTCTGTTCGGGGCCGACGTCTTCCGGCACATGACGGACATGCTGGCAAACTATCTCGGCACGCGGCTCGGTGAGAAGATCACGGCGCAAAACGTCTCCCTCGTGTTCGACGACGCCATCCTCACCCTGCTGCGCGCGGCGCTGCCGCTGCTGCTTGTGGCCGTGGCGGCGGGGGTCGTCATCAACCTCGTGCAGGTCGGGTTTTTGCTGACGGGCGCGACGCTGCGGCCGAAGTTCAGCAAGCTGAGCCCTCTGCAGGGGCTGAAGCGCATCTTCTCGATGCGCAGCCTCGTGGAGATGATCAAAGCCGTTTTGAAGATCGCCGTGGTGGGCTTTGTCGTCTACAGCGAGTACCGGCGACAGTTCCCTGTTTTTCCCAATATGACCTCCTACGACATCGACAGGAGCGGGCAGGAGATCTTCACTCTCTGCCTCGGCGTGGGATTTCGGGCGGCCGTCGCGCTGGTGGGCATCGGCGTGGCCGACTACATGTTCCAGTGGTTCGACTTTGAGAAGAACCTCCGCATGACAAAGCAGGAGGTCAAGGACGAATACAAGATGATCGAGGGCGACCCGCAGATCAAGAGCAAGATCAAGCAGAAGCAGCGGGAAATGTCCGCCATGCGCATGATGCAAGCCGTGCCGGAGGCCGACGTCGTCATCACAAACCCGACCCACTACGCCGTGGCGATCAAATACGACGAGGCGGTGGCGGCCGCGCCGGTGGTGCTCGCGAAGGGCGCCGACAAAATGGCGCTGCGCATCCGCGAAAAGGCCCGGGAGGCCGGCGTGCAGATCGTCGAGAACAAGCCGGTGGCCCGCGCGCTCTACGAGACGGTGGAGGTGGGGCGGCAGATCCCGGCCGCGCTCTTCCAGGCCGTGGCCGAGATCCTCGCCCACGTGTACCAGGCGGCCGGGGGCCGCCCGCCGCCGGCCGGAACGCCGGGGCGGACCGAAGACCGGCGCTGACGGCCCGTATAAAATAGGGTGTACAGAGAAATGTAAAAAATTGCGATTTCACATGGCACGGGGGAGGGATACGCGGTGCAGGCGGAGACGGCGGAACGGAAACTGAAATTCGGGGATGTGGCCATTGCGGTGCTGGTCATCTCGGTGGTGCTGCTGATCGTCATCCCGCTCTCCACCGCCCTGATCGACGCCCTGATCACGGTGAACCTGGCCGCCGCGGCCATCATCTTGCTCATCGCCCTCAACACAAGGGAAGTGTTGGAGTTTTCCACCTTCCCGTCGCTGCTGCTGATCACCACGATCTTCCGCATCGCGATCAACATCTCCACGACGCGCAAGATTTTGGGCAACCACGGCGACGCGGGGCGGCTGATCGCCACGTTCGGCAACTTCGTGACCGGCGGCAACCTGGTCGTCGGCGTGATCATCTTCCTCATCATCTTCCTCGTGCAGTTCATCGTCATCGTCAAGGGCTCCGAGCGCGTGGCCGAGGTGGCCGCGCGGTTCACGCTGGACGCCATGCCGGGCAAGCAGATGGCCATAGACGCCGACCTCAACTCCGGCGTGATCGACGAAAACACGGCCCGGCAGCGCCGCATCAGCGTGCAGCGGGAGTCCGATTTTTACGGCGCTATGGACGGCGCGTCCAAGTTTGTCAAGGGCGACGCCATCCTCGGCATCATCATCACCATCATCAACATCGTCGGCGGCATCCTCATCGAGGTGCTGAGCGGGGGCAGCGCCGCCGACGCCGTGAACGTGTACACGGTGGCGACGATCGGCGACGGGCTCTCGAGCCAGATCCCGGCGCTGCTCATCTCCACGGCCACCGGCATCCTCGTCACCAAGGCAAACTCCGACAACTCTATGGGCATGGACCTCACGCGCCAGCTCTCCCAGCAGCCCACCGTCCTCGTCATGGGCGGCGCGGTGATCGGCATCATGGGGCTGATCCCGGGGATGCCCGTTGTGTTTATGCTGCCCTTCGCGGGCGGCCTGGTCGCGCTGGGGCTCACGCTGCGCGGCCGGCTCGGCCGGGAGGAGGAGGTTGAGGAGGACGAGGCGGTCCGCGAGGCGGCCGAGGAGGTCCGAAAACCGGAGAATGTGGTCGCCCTTCTCTCGGTGGACCCCATCGAGCTCGAGTTCGGCTACGGCATCATCCCGCTGGCCGACGCCTCGCAGGGCGGGGACCTGCTGGACCGCGTCGTCATGATCCGCCGGCAGTGCGCGATCGACCTCGGCATGATCGTGCCGGTCATCCGCCTGCGCGACAACATCCAGTTTGCCGCGAACGAATATATGATCAAGATCAGGGGCAACGAGGTGGCGCGGGGCGAGATCCTGCTGGACCACTACCTCGCGATGAACCCCGGCGACATCGCCGAGGAGGCGGAGGGCATCGACACCCGGGAGCCGGCCTTCGGCCTGCCCGCCAAATGGGTGAGCGAGGGCGCGCGGGAGCGCGCGGAACTGCTGGGCTACACCTTGGTCGACCCGCCGTCGGTCATCGCCACCCATCTCACGGAGGTGGTGCGCCGCCACGCGGACGAACTGCTCGAACGCCAGCAGGTGCAGGTGCTGGTGGACAACCTGCGCCAGACGCAGCCGGCGCTCGTGGACGAGGTGGTGCCCAAGCTGTTCTCGCTGGGCGAGGTGCAGAAGGTGCTTAGCAATCTGCTGCGCGAGGGCGTCTCCATCCGCGACATGGGCACGATCGTCGAGACGCTGGGGGACTACGGGGGCATCACGCGGGACCCGGACATGCTGACGGAGTACGTGCGCCAGGCGCTGCGGCGGTTCATCTCCCACCGCTTCGCGCCCGACCGGCAGCTCCACGTCGTCACCTTGGACCCGGCGCTCGAGCATCAGATCCTCGAAAACGTCCGCCAGACGGAGCACGGCGCCTACGTCGCCCTGGAGCCGGACGTGGTCCAGCGCATGTTCGACAGCCTGCGCGCCGCGCTGGAGCGGATGACGGGCCTCGGTCTCGTGCCCGTGGTGCTGACGGCGCCCGTGGTGCGCTTCCAATTCAAAAAGATGGTGGAGGGGCTGGTGCCGGACCTGGTGGTGCTCTCGTACAATGAGCTCGAACAAAACGTGGACATTCAGGCCGATGGGGTGGTGGCAGTTTGAACGTAAAGCGGTATCTCGCCGAAGATGTGACCGAGGCGATGGACAAGGTTCGCGCCGAGCTGGGGCTCGACGCCTTCATTCTCAACACGCGCAAGATCCGCCGGCACGGGGCGGGCGGCTGGTTCCGCCGCCCGCTGGTGGAGGTGGTGGCCGCCTACGAGCCGGCGCCCGCGCCCCCGCCCGCCGCCCGGCGGGCCGACCCGCCGCCGCCGCTGGCGCCGCTGCCGCTCACAAACATCCGCACCGGGGAGCGGGTGCTGACGCCGAACCTCACGGCCGGGCCGGAGAAGATCGGCGCGCTGGAGAGCAAGCTCGACAGCCTCTCCGCCACGCTGGGCACACTGGTGGACCGCGTCCGGACGGAGGCGGACGCCGCCGCCGGAGACCCCGGGGTGGCGGCGCTGGTGGACACCCTGCTGGAAAACGACGTACACGAGACGTTCGCCCGCAAGCTCGGCCGGGAGGCCGCCGGCCTCGCGCGGCGGCGGGCGGAGGACCCGGCCGGGGTGATGGAGCGGATTGTAAGGGAGCACCTGGGGGAGGCCGCGCCCATCCGGCTGAAGCGGCACCGGCGCACCGTCGTCATCATGGTGGGGCCGACGGGCGTGGGCAAGACGACCACCATCGCCAAGCTGGCCGCCGTCCACGCGCTCAACCACGGTGTCCGCGTGGGCATCATCACGACGGACACCTACCGCATCGCCGCGGTGGAGCAGCTTCGAACCTACGCCGAGATCCTCTCCGTGCCGATCTCCGTCGTCTACGCGCCCGAGGAGATGGAGGCGGCGCTGGGCGGGCAGGAGCAGTGCGATGTGGTGTTCATCGACACGGCGGGGAAGAGCCCGAACGACCCGACCCTCGAACCGGAGCTGCGGGCCCTGCTCGCCGCCTCCGGCGCCGACGAGGTGCACCTCGTGCTCAGCGCCGCGACCAGCTATACGAGCTGCCTCAACATTGTCAAGACCTATTCGTTTTTAGAGAACTTCAAGCTGTTGTTCACCAAAATGGACGAGACGCCCGTGTGGGGTATGCTGCTCAACCTCAAGATGCTCACAAACCGCGCGGTCTCCTACATGGCGGCCGGCCAGACGGTGCCCGACGACATTGAGGTTATGGACGTTTGCAAGGTCGCGGGCAGGCTGCTGGGCGTCTGTCCGCCGGCGGGGGTGTAGGATGGTTTGGACGTCAAAAGCCTCGCCCGCCGCGGGCGAAGTGGAGGTCATCGCGTTATGAACGACCAGGCCGGCGCGCTGCGCCAGATTGTCGCCAACATCAAAGGCCAGCGCGCGCGCGCGCCCGGGACGGGCGCCCGTGTGGTGGTTGTGACCTCCGGCAAGGGCGGCGTCGGCAAAACAAACGTCACGGTGAACCTGGCGCTGGCCCTGAGCCGGAAGGGCCTGCGCGTGCTGATCTTCGACGCGGATTTCGGGCTCGCCAATGTGGACGTCGTCTTGGGCGTCACGCCGGCGTACGACCTGGCCCACGTCGTGCGGTACCGGGGAGACATCCGGGACGCCGTCTGCGACGGGCCGTACGGCGTCCGGTTCATCTCGGGCGGCTCGGGCGTGCGGGAGCTCATCCGCCTGAGCGCGGCCCGGCTCGCGGAGCTGCTCGACAACCTGCTCCAGCTCGACGACATGGCCGACGTGGTGCTGCTCGACACCGGCGCCGGCGTCTCGGACCATATCCTCAGCATGGTGGGCGCCGCGCAGGAGGTCGTCGTCGTGACGACGCCGGAACCCACCTCCATCATGGATGCCTACGCCCTCATCAAATTCCTCACCGAGCGCGCGGAGAGCGGCCCCCGGGTCCGCCTGGTGGTCAACCGGGCGGACAGCGAGGGCGAGGCGGCCGACACGCTCCGGAAAGTGGCGGCCGTGGTACGCCTCTATCTCCGGACGGAGATAGAGGAGATGGGCTTTATCCTGTCCGATCCGGCGGTGTCCCGGGCGGTGCGTCTCCAGCGGCCGTTTGTGCTCAGCTTCCCCCAGAGCGCGGCGGCGCGCAACATCGAAACACTGGCCTGGCGGTTCATGGGTACGGAGCCGGAACGCCGCCCCGGGCTGCGCGCATTTTTTACAAGAATGGCCGGGAGGCAATAGAAGTTTTGTCATGAAATATTGAAATTTATCCACAAAGGGGGGTTGGGGCTTGCATTTATCACATCTTATCGATACAATAAAGACAAAAGACGCCGGTAAACCGCCGCATGAATTGAGTGCCGAAAGCACTCAATTTGCGCACAAAGGGCGCTATCTCGGTGTTGCGTTATACAAAGCATACCACATCATGTGGTTTGCCGGAGAATACCCCCGTATCCAAGGGAGGGAGCGGCCCCTGTGAACGGAGAACTGGGTCTCGGTGAGCGCCTGGAGATCATGGTCGGCGAGAAACGCTGCGTGAGCGACATACAGGAGCTCCCAAAGGAGGGCATTCTGATTCTTTCGGCGCCCACACACCGGGGGGTGCCGCTGGCGCTGCCCGAAGGGGAGATGCTGCATGTGACGTTTTACCGGGCGGGCGGCATGTTCAGCTTCATGGCGCGGCTGCGCCGGCGTTTCAAAGAGGGGACGCTCTCGCTGGTCGAAGTGGAGCTGTGTTCCCCCATCAGCAAATATCAGCGCCGTGAGTTTGTCCGGCTGGAGACGGTACTGCCCCTGTCCGTCCGGCTTCTCGCGACGCCGGAGCAGTTTGCCGGGCGCACCGTGGAGGAGATGCTCCGGCGGATTTGCGACAGACGCTACGAGGGGATCCCGCGCCCGTTGAGGCCGGGAGAGCGCATCTACGCGTGCCACACCATCGATCTCTCGGGCGGCGGGGCGCGGTTTGCCGCCGAGGAAAACTTTGAGAAGGGCGCGCTGCTCGAGTGCACCTTCAGCCTGAAGGGTCGGGAATCGCTGACAGCCGACGGGCACGTGGTCCGCGTGGAGGAGCAGGAGTCCGAGGGGCCGCGGTACCGCGTGAGCGTGCGGTTTGTCAATATGGAGGAGAGGCTTCGCAGAAACATCATCAAGTACATTTTTGGTGAGCAGTCAAAAGAACGCCAAAAAACACGAATGTGACGCGCCGATGACCGCGGCGGCAAAGCGGCCGCGGAAGACCGGGGGCGCGCCGGGGCGTCTGTTAACAGACGCAGGGACATGGCAAACGGGAGGATTGGATGTATGGCAAACAGAAGACCCGCATGTGCAGCCAACGTAGAAGATCGCACACAGGAATTGTGGCGGAATTTCACCGAAACACGCAGCTTGGAGACGCGCAACGACCTGGTTTTGCACTACATACATTTGGTAAAGAGCATAGTCTGCCGCATGGTGCCGACCTACCGGAAACACGTGGACTTTGACGACCTCATGAGCTGCGGCGTCCTGGGACTCATGGACGCCATCGATAAGTTCGATATTCATAAAGAGGTAAAATTTGAGACTTACGCGTCTCTGCGCATCAAGGGCGAGATCATCGACCAGATCCGCAAGCAGGACTGGGCGCCCATCAGCCTGCGGCAGAAGATCAAACGCATCGAAGAGGGCTACCACGAGCTCGAAGGCCGCCTCGGCCGTTCGGCGTCCGAAAAAGAGGTGGCCGAGTTTGTCAACATGGATGTGGAGAGCGTCAAAAAGACGCTGGACGAGTCCCACACCTTCAATTTGGTCTGTCTGGACGAGATCCTGGTCGACCGCATCAAGAGCGAGGAAATGATGGTCAGCAACGAGGAGACGCCGGAGGAGCACATCGAAGCGGATGAGCTCAAGGAGTTGCTGGGCCGCTACATAGACAACCTGCCGGAAAAAGAGCGGCTGGTTGTGACGCTGTATTATTTTGAGGAACTGACGCTCAAAGAGATCGGACTGGTACTCGGCGTGTCTGAGTCGCGCGTGTCCCAGATCCACTCCAAGGCCCTGATAGGGCTGCGCGGCAAGATGCTTCAGGCGTTTTCCTGACATGTTGCGCGGCGGGGCGTCGGTCCGAGGCGATGAGGAGGCCGTGCTATGCCGCTCAGAGGCATTGACACACAGATCATGGTCACAAAGTCCGCCGAGGTGGCGTTTGAGCGCACGCGGGAGATGAAGCAAAACGAGCTGCTGGCCGACCAGGCGGCGGAACGCGCGCGCCAGCAGACGCGGCTCGACCAGAGCCGTCCGCTGGCCGCCTCCAAGGTGCGGGGGCAAAACGTCGCCCCGGGCGGCGGCGGCGGATCGGGCGGCCGCGGCGGCACAGCCAAACGCCGCCGCAAAAACGCGCCCCAAGACGACCCCCCGCCCGCAGAACCCAAAAAAACCTGCACCTTCGACGTCACAATCTAAGAAGTCATCGCTCACAGTTTGTCAACTGTTAACTGTTAACTGTTAACTGTTAACTGTTCACTGTTAACTGCGATTGACAATTGACAATTGTCAATCGCACAAGGGGTGTTGCTCAGGTGGAATATGTGGTTTGGATCGCGCTGGCGCTGCAAGCGGGGGCGTTTGCCGTACTGGCGCGCCGTCTCACCCGGCAGGCGCGCCGCGTGGAGGAGTCCGGGACGGCGCTGGACCGGGAGCGGGCGCGCCATGAGGAACTCAGCCGCCGCGAGGCGCGCCTTGTCGAGATGTACGGCGGCGTGGAAGAGTTGATGGACGCCTTCGAGGGGTACTTGGAGGAGGTGCGCCGCGAGCTTGAGGCGGAACGCGCCTCTCCGCGGGCGGCGACGCCGCCGATTTCACCGCCGGAAGCGCCGGCGGAAGTGCCGGCGGTATCCGTGACGGCGGAAACACCGCCGGACGTGTTGCCGGAAGCGCTGCCAAAAGCGCCGGCGGAAGTATCGGCGAAAGCGCCAGCGAAAGCGCCGTCAAAAGCATCGGCGAAAGTGCCGCCGAAAGCGCCGTCAAAAGCGGCGGCGGAGACGCTGCCGGAAGTGCTGCCGGCGGAAGCCGGGCCGCCGCAGCCCCCTCCCCCGCCGGAGGCGCCGGAACGGGGTCTGTCCGGGCCCGACCGGGAGGAACTGGCGCGCTGCGGGGCAAAGCACCAGAAGGTGCGGTTTTTGCTGAGACGGGGGTTTTCGGAGGACGAGGCGGCCCGCGAACTCGGCATCGGCAAGGGCGAGGCGCGCCTGATCGCCGCGCTTGACCGCCCGTAGGACCGCGGGGCGGATGTTACAGTTACGTTACAGGTGGGCTCCGGCTATTGACGCGGACACAGAGATAGGGTAGTATGATACCGTCAAAAGGGGGGTGTCCCCCTTGGGTCAATCTTAATTGGAGGGCGCCGGATACCGGCGGCTCCGAAAACAAAAAGGAGGCATTTCCCCATGAGAAACCTGAAAAAGATCACGGCTCTCATGATGGTCGGCGTACTGGCCCTCGCTCTGCTGGTTCCCAGCGCGGGCGCGTTTGTGTACCCGGACCAGAGCCAGATCAACGCGAAGTATGTCCCGGCGATCAACATGCTCTATGAGTTGGCGATCATGCAGGGCAACAACGGCGAATTCCGCCCCGTGAGCAACCTCACCCGCGCTGAGTTCTCCAAAATGGTCTATGTCGTGGCCAACCGCGGCTCGACCAACGCGAACAACTACCAAAACGTCGCGGAAGTTTCGTTCCAAGACTACGTGAGCACCGATTGGTTCGCCGGCTATGTCAACTGGGCGGCTGTCCAGGGCGTGGTCGAAGGCAAGTCCCCCACACGTTTTGACCCGCAGGGCAACGTGACGGGTTACGAAGCCGCGAAGATGCTGCTGGTGATCCTCGGTTACCGCTCCGACATCGAGATCTACACAGGCGCCGGCTGGACGCTCCGCGTTCTCTCCGACGCCCAGGGCGCAGGCCTGCTTGACGGCCTCGAAGACGTCACCGATCTCGGCGCGCCGCTGACCCGTGAGCAGGCCGCCCAGATGCTGTACAACGCGATCTTCGCCGGCATGGTCGAGTACAAAGAGCAGCCGAGCGGCTGGGTTGTGACGGCCCGTTACGTACCCGGCACG
>JAIRTA010000116.1 GCA_031255175.1 Oscillospiraceae bacterium
CGAATCTCAATCCATTATAAAAGGGAGACTGCCCGATTGTCAATATAAAAAATTTTTATATTGACAATCGGGCGGCGCTTCGTAAAAATACAACATCCCGGCGGTCCCGGTCGGCGGCGGGCAAACCTTTGCAACCGCGGCGGGAGCACAGGCACCCTCCCGCCGCCGGCTGTCTCTTGACACTGAAACCGGTGATTGTGGGGGTAAAATTGGAATATTATAGTAACTGTGAGAGACCGCCGCCGCCGCGCCGACAGTCGATCTGCAGTCGATCTTTTTCCGCCTTGGCGGAGAGAGATCGACCAAAACTCTTCTCAAATATGGCCGATTGCCGCATGATAGGCCATAAGTATGGAAAAATTTTAAGGAAAAGCGGAAAAATTTCTATTGCTTTTTTTTAAGAGCTTACTTATAATTTGTTTATGTGGGCGGAAGATCGTCTGCTCACGCGCGAATTCAACATCATAATAAGGAGGACAAAGCATGAAAAAGTTTCTAGTACTCTCGCTCGCTCTGCTCCTGGTACTCTCGGTGGCCGCTTGCGGCACGCCAGACCAGACGACCCCCACCCCCCCGGCGGCCGACCCAACAGCCCCCGTAGCTCCCGTCGATCCCACGGCGCCCGCGGCGCCTGATGACGGCCCCGCTGATGTGGCAGCCAACATCGGTTCCTGCATCTACAAGTTTGACGACACCTTCATGACGGGCGTGCGCAACGCCATGACAGAGACCGCCGCCGGCCTGGGCGCCGAGCTGGACATTCAGGATTCCCGCAATGACCAGCCCACCCAGAACAGCCAGGTGGAAGCCTTCATCACGAAGGGCGTCAACGCGCTGGCCATCAACCCCGTTGACCGCACCGCCGCCGGTTCCATCACCGACCTGGCCCGTGCCGCGGGTCTGCCGGTTGTCTTCTTGAACCGCGAGCCGGAAGAGCCCGTCATGCAGGGTTACGACAAGATCTGGTACGTCGGCGCGAAGGCCGAGGAGTCCGGCACCATGTCCGGCCAGATCCTTGTCGACTACTGGCAGGCGAACCCCAGCGTTGACAAAAACGGCGACAGCAAGCTGCAGTACGTACTGCTGAAAGGTGAGCAGGGCCATCAGGACGCCGAGCTGCGCACCGAGTTCTCGCAGAAGGCTCTCGTAGACGCGGGCCTCGCGATCGACTCCGACCAGAACCTCGACGAGTGCCTGCTCGCCATCGACTCCGCCACGTGGGACAAACCGAAGGCGACCGACCTCATGAACACATGGATCTCCTCCATTGGTCTCGATAAGATCGAAGCCGTGTTCGCGAACAACGACGACATGGCGCTCGGTGCTCTCGAGGCGCTGAAGGCGAACGGCTATAACACGGGCGACGCCAGCAAGTACATCCCGGTGGTCGGCGTTGACGCCACCGCGCCGGCGCTGGAATCCATGAGCAAGGGCGAGCTGCTGGGCACGGTCCTCAACGACGCCGTGAACCAGGGCGCCGCCACAGTCGCCATCGCGAACGCAGCCGCGAAGGGCCTTGAGATCAACCAGGCCAACATCGGCTACGAAGTGACCGACGGCAAATACATCTGGATCCCGTACGTGAAGGTCACAGTTGACAACTACACGCAGTTCCAGTAATCAATCGTCTGCGCAAGGATTTGACATGACGAGTTTGCTTGCCAAAGCGTCATGATACGGATGGGGGACGCGAAAGCTGGCGCTTGCGCGTCCCCCATTTTACTTCCGGTTTTTCCAACCTAACGCCCTCCCGCACGCCCCGGTCTTTTTTCGGCAGTTTCTCCGCAGTATTTATGGTTTGGGTGTCAGAGGCGCGCGTGCTTTCGGCACGCCGGCTGCATCTTCCTGTCATCGGGCACATGAAAAATTTCCCTTGTTGTGCGAAGTGGGTCCGCCGTTGCGTGCGGTGTCACGGGTTCGACAAGGCCTCTAGGAGGATCAATTGCATGGGCGAATATGTTCTGGAAATGAACAACATTACCAAGATATTCCCCGGCGTTGTCGCTCTGGACAATGTGAGTCTTAAGCTGCGCCCCGGGTCCGTCCACGCCCTGATGGGCGAGAACGGCGCCGGCAAGTCCACGCTGATGAAGTGCCTGTTCGGCATCTATCAGGAAGACGCCGGTGAGATCATTCTAGACGGGACCCCCACCAAGATCACATCGTCCAAGCAGGCGCTGGATCTCGGCATCTCCATGATCCATCAGGAACTCCACCCTATCCGCTTTCGCCCCGTGATGGAAAACATTTGGTTGGGGCGCTTCCCCAAAATGCTGTTCGCGATCAACCACAGGGCTATGGCCGAGCAGACGCGGGAACTGTTTAAGCAGGTGGATCTCGACGTCAACCCCGAGGTGTTGGCGGGCGACCTCTCGGCTTCCACTTTGCAGCTCGTAGAAATCGCCAAGGCCATCAGCTACAACGCGAAGATCATCATCATGGATGAGCCCACCTCCTCGCTCACCGAGGCGGAGGTGGAGCATCTGTTCACCATCATCCGCCGGCTTCGGTCGGAGGGGCGCGCCATCATCTATATATCGCACAAGATGGAAGAAATTCTCAAGATCTCCGACGAAGTGAGCATCATGCGCGACGGCAAAAACGTGGGCGTCTGGCCCGCGAGCGAGCTCACCACCGACCTCATCATCAACCGCATGGTGGGCCGCGACCTCACCAACCGTTTCCCGAAAAAAGAGTACAAGCCGGGTACGGAAGTGACGCTGAAGGCGGAAAACTACTCCTCCTCCAACCTGCGCTCCTTTCGCGACGTCAACTTCGAACTGCGGCGCGGGGAGATCCTTGGCATCGGCGGACTTGTGGGGGCTCAGCGCACCGAACTCGTTGAGTCTCTCTTTGGCCTGCGCGCCCTGCGCAGCGGCATTGTGTACAAAGACGGCACCAAAGTAGAGATCGACAACGTGCGCAAGGCCAAGAACCACCACATTGCCCTGCTCACCGAGGAACGCCGGGCCACGGGTATCTTTGGCATTCTCTCGGTGCTCGACAACACCGTCATTGCCAACCAAAAGAAATATGCCAGGGCCGGCGTACTGAACGACCGCCGCCGCATCGACGCGGCCGACCAGGGTTGTAAACAGCTTGACGTCAAGACGCCGAGTCTTTCGGTGCTCATGGAGAATCTCTCCGGCGGCAACCAGCAAAAGGTGCTTCTGGCCCGTTGGCTGCTCACAGAACCGGACATACTGATCCTCGACGAGCCCACACGCGGCATCGACGTGGGCGCCAAGTTTGAGATCTATACCATCATGCACAGCCTGGCCGCGCAAGGCAAAAGCATCATCATGATTTCTTCCGAAATGCCCGAGCTCCTCGGCATGAGTGACCGCATCATGGTGATGTGCGAAGGCCGCGTGACCGGCATCTTAAACGACCCCGCCACCTTCAGCCAGGTGGAAGTCATGCGCCTCGCCACCCAGTTCGAGACTCAACATATTGAGGAGGAAGTGTCATGAACAGCTCTCAGACGGGTGCCCGCAGCGGCGTCGCTCTCTCGCGGGCATCGTATTCCATGATCTTTATCATTGCGGGGGCGGTCTTGGGTCTCGTTGGCCTTTTGGGAGCCACGATCCCCGGTCTGAACGCATCGCTGAAAAAGTCAATTTACGATCTTCCCATCTTGGTCGTGTTCGTCGGCGTCATCTTATTGCTCAGGGGCGGCATACAGTTCTTCCGGCGCGCCAGACTCAGCAGCGAAGTGGTCATCTCCGGCCGGACGGCCACGCAGTTCTTTTTCAACAACGCCATCATCATCGCGCTCCTCGTGCTCGTGGGCGTCATTTGCTTCATTCAGCCGATGTTTATGCAGGTGACGGTGGTGCTCGACATCTTCAAACTCGCGTCTCCGCGCCTCGTCATAGCCCTCGGCATCTGCTTTTCTCTGATCATTGCCGGTACGGACCTGTCGGCCGGCCGCATGGTGGGGCTTTCGGCCGTCATCGTCGGTTCGATGCTGCAAAATCCAGACTACGGCCACCTGTTCTTCGGCAACTATATGGACATCTCCGTCATTTGGCCGATCCTCATTGCCATCGGGGCTTGTGTCTGTTTCGGTCTTATCAGCGGCTTCCTGGTGGCCCAATTTAAGATGCACCCCTTCATCGCCACACTGGCCGTGCAGGTCATGGTGTACGGTGCGGCGAGCCTCTACTTCGATATGAGTCCGAACAACTCACAGCCCATCGGCGGCATCCGTCCGGACTTTTCCAGCATTGGACAGGCCCGCATCTTCGAGGGGCTCTTCGGCCTCCAGCCCGATTTTAAGGGGATCTCCATCCTCGTGCCCATTGCCCTGTTCTTCTGCGTGCTCATCTGGTTTGTGCTGAACAAAACAGTGTTTGGCAAGAATGTTTACGCCATCGGCGGCAACCGCGAGGCGGCCGTCGTCTCCGGCGTCAATGTGTACGTCACCATTTTGACCATCTTCGTCATCGGCGCGGCCATGTACGGCATCGGCGGCGTCCTGGAGGCCGCGCGTACGGCCGGCGCTACGAACAACTACGGAAACGGCTATGAGCTTGACGCCATCGCCGCCTGCGTGGTGGGCGGCGTGAGCCTGAACGGCGGTATTGGTAAAGTAGGCGGGATTGTTTCCGGCGTGCTCATCTTCTCCGTCATCCAGTACGGTCTTCAGTTCATCAGCCTCTCCCCCATGTGGCAGCAGATCATCAAGGGCGCCATCATCGCAATCGCGGTGGCCATCGACATGAGCAAGTACAACAAAAAATAAGCAAGCGGGCGGATTTTGCCGCCGCTGCACGCATGGCAACCCGGGCGTCCCCCCGGACGCCCGGGTTGCCATATGTATTTTCGGTCTGCCAATACAGTCTTTTCTGAGGGGAGAGGTCAGATGCAATATTACAAAGTGCTGCTCGTGGACGATGAGGTGGATGTGCGCCAGGCCATTGCCAGAACGCTTGACTGGGAATCTCTCGGGTTCCAGCTCTCCGGTGAGGCGAGCAACGGCGAAGAGGCGCTCGAGCTTTCGGAGCAGTTGCAGCCGGACGTCATTTTGACCGACATCAAGATGCCCTTTATGGACGGGCTCACTTTTTGCCGGCGGGTCAAGGCTGTCCTGCCCAGTGTGCGGGTGGCGGTGTTTTCGGGCTTCGACGAGTTCGAATACGCCAAAGAGGCCATCAAGCTGGAGGTGCAGGAATATATACTAAAACCCATCAACGCCGAGGAACTCGCCGGTGTCTTCCGCCGCCTTCGCGTCTCCCTGGACGAGGAGATTGCCCGCAAGCAGGACCTGCAGAGCCTGCGCCACTACTACGAGGAGAGCCTGCCTCTCATGCAGCAGCAACTGCTGATGAGCCTTCTGGAGGGGCACGCCGACATCGCCGCGCTGCCGCGCCGCCTGGAGGAGTTTCATTTGGACTTTGACGCGGACCGCTACTGCGTGGCCGTTGTGCGTACGATGGAAAAAAATCCCACAAACGACACCACATTGCTGATGTATTCTCTGCAGCAGACGATCTCGGAGATGCTGCCGCTCCCCTGCCGCCCGCTGCACACGCCGGAGGCCATTGTGCTGCTGCTCATGCCGCCCGCGGAGATGGACATGAAGGCGCTCACCACCGCGCTGAACCGCCTTTTCCTGCCCGCGCGTAAGATCTTGGGGCTGGCGCTTTCGATCGGCGTGGGGCACCCCTGCGAGGCCCTGCCCGACGTCGCCCGCAGCTACCGCGAGGCGTGGGCGGCGCTCGAGTATCAGATCCTTGTGGACGCCGACCAGTGCGTATACCTGGGCGACATCGAGCCGGACTCCGGCAGCTCCGAATACATAGACAGCAGCTACACGGAGGACATCCTGCGCCAGATCAAAGTCGGCAGCCGGGAGGATTTGGAGGCCACCGTCAAACGCCTGCTCCACTACCTCAAGAGTATGCACTTGAGCCTTCAGCAGCATCACATCTTCCTGCTCGACATCTCCACCGGTTTTTTGGGGCTTATCCGCGCCTACAAGCTGGACGCGCGCGAAGCCGGTTTGGAGGCGATGCTCACCGAGACGTCCGCCTTTCAGTCCCGCAATCTGGACGAGATGGGCCGGCGTCTGCTCGAATATTGCGAAAACCTGCGCCGCCTCATCCGGCGTGAGCGCAAGAACACGACGCGCCTCATCGTCGATAAGGCGTGCGCCTATCTGCTCGAACATTACCCGGAAAACGACCTCTCTTCCGACGGGGTGTGCACGGTGCTGAACCTTCGCCCCGCCTATTTCTCCACGATCTTCAAGCGGGAGACGGGGCTCAATTTCGTCGCCTTTCTCACAAAACTGCGCATGGAAAAGGCGCTCGAATACCTCGACACCACCAGCCTCAAGACCTATGAAATCGCCGACAAAGTGGGGTACGCAGACGCGAACTACTTCAGCTACGTCTTCAAAAAACACTATGGCGTATCCCCCTCCAAATATAGAACCGACAGGATGACGACCCATGAGACGGGACAGGCGGCAGGCGTCGGAAGCTAGCGGCGGCCCGGCGTTTTGGCGGGCGCGCCGATATCTGCGGGGCAAGAGCATCCAGTTTATGATCTCAACCTCCTTCACCTTGGTGGCCACCGGCTGCATGGTGGGGGTCGGGTTTCTTTTGTATGCCCAATTCACATCCGCCCTCAAAAATACCATGCTGCAGGAAAACCAGCAGCTTGTAAACCAAGTCACCCTCAATGTGACAAACTACACGCGCAACATGATGCGCATCTCCGACTCGATGTATTACAGCGCCATCAAAAAGGCCGACATCTCGGAGCCGCAGGCGCTCGAAAAAGAGATGGACCTTCTCTACGAGGCCAACCGGAACTCCCTCATCAGCATCGCCTGTTTTACCGAAGACGGCGCGTGGGTGGCCTCCTCGCCCGTCTCCGTCATGAAGCCCGTTCAGGTCACACAGCAGGAGTGGTTCACCCGCGCCACAACGACGATGGAAAACCTGCACTTCTCCGCCCCGCATGTGCAAAATCTCTTCATCGCCAACAACTACCGCTACTACTGGGTCGTGTCGCTCAGCCGCGTGGTGGAGCTCACCCGCCGCGGGCAGACCAGCCGCGGCGTGCTGCTTGTGGATATGAACTACAGCGGCATCGAACAGATCTTCTCGCGCATCGGCACCGACACGGCCGGCTATGTGTACCTCATCGACTCAACCGGCGAGATCATCTACCACCCCAAGCAGCGGCTGATCTACTCAAACCTCTACCAGGAAAACAACCTTGTGGCCGCCGGTTACCCCGACGGTCTCTTTGAGGAGACCTTCCACGGCGCCACGCGGCAGGTGATCGTCAAGACGGTGGGATACACGGGCTGGCGCGTCGTCAGCGTCACCCCCAACAGCGAGTTTGCCTTCAGCTTCAGCCAGATGCGCCTGTTTGTCATTGCGGTGGTGGGCTTCGCGGTCATTTTGCTCATCATCGTCAACAGCTTTGTCTCCTCCCGCGTGGCCAATCCGATCAAAAAACTCGAACAGTCCGTCAAAGATCTCGAACACGGTTCTCTGGACCTCGACATCTATGTGGGCGGCCCTTACGAGATCGAACACCTGGGCAGCACGATCCGTTCGATGGTGGAACAGATGCGCGGCCTGATGCGGGAGATTGTGCGCGAGCAGGAGGACAAGCGCCGGAGCGAATTTGACGCCCTGCAGGCGCAGATCAACCCGCATTTTCTATACAACACGCTGGGTTCTATCGTCTGGATGATCGAGAGCGGCCGGTACAAAGAGGCCATCTCTATGGTCACGGCGCTGGCGAGCCTGTTTCGCATCTCCCTTTCGCGGGGCAGCACGATCATCCCCATCCGCAACGAATTGCAGCACGCGAGCTACTATCTGTACATTCAAAACATCCGGTACAAAAACAAATTTACGGTCCAGATGGACATAGACCCTGAGATCCAGGATTTTCAAACCATCAAGCTGATCATCCAGCCGCTGCTCGAAAACGCCATCTACCACGCTATGGAGATGATGGACGGCGACGGGGTGATCACGCTCAGCGGCCGCCGCTGCGGAGACGACGTCTACATAGAGGTGCGGGACAACGGCCTCGGCATCCCGCAGGACAAACTGGCCGTCCTGCTCACAGACAAGGCCGGCAAATCCGCCGGCAGCAAGCGCGGCAGCGGCATCGGGCTGCGCAACGTACACCAGCGCATCCGTCTGTATTACGGCGAAGCCTACGGGCTGGAGATCGAGAGCGAGGTGGATGTGGGCACCACGGTGCGCATCCATCTGCCGGTGGACACAGGCGGCCGCGCGCCGGAAAGCGGGGCGTAAAGATTGAGACAGTGGATCAGCTGGTTTTGGAAGTTTCGGGTCCCCGCGTTTTTTGTGCTCATCGGGCTCTGTTTTACGCTGGTGTTGTCGGTGATGCTGGACAATGACCCGTTTGTCCAAAAGCCGACGCCCGGCTCGTTCAGCGTGGTGCTGTACGGAGACAGGGCCGACCGCTGGGTGCCCCTGAACATGGGGCTGCGCCAGGCCTGCGACGAACTCGGCTGGACCGCCCCGGTGGTGGTGCTCGCGCCGCCGACCGGCCCCGAGGAGCAGATCCGGCTCTTGCAGCGCGAGCTCACAGGCGGCGTGCAGGGCCTGATTGTCGCGGCGACAGACAGCGAGGCCGTCCGCTCTTTTCTGGCCGAGCAGGCCGCGCCGCGCACCCCCATTGTCATGGTGGAGACCGGCGCGGGCACGGACTGGCCGGCCATTCGCGCCGACGACGAGCGCATGGGAGAGGAACTGGCCGACCAACTGGCCGCCGCCGGCGTCACCGAGGCGACGCTGCTGCAAACCCACCTCTACCGTGACAGCGTGCGCCTGCGCTACGACGCCTTTGTGCGGCGGGCGCGGGCGTTGGGGATCGCCCTGACGGAGTGGAGCCTTTCTATGGCCGACGCCGACATGGCCCCGTCCATCGCCGAATCCCTGCAAAATCAGCCGGCCCGGAACCTTGTGGCGTTCAGCACCGAGGCGCTGGAGTGCACCATCGACGCGCTGCAGACCGTCTCCCTGCCGCCGGCGCTCTACGGCATCGGCCACAGCGACAAGATCATAGCCTCACTCGACCAGGGGCTCATCGACGGCCTCTGCTGCCAAAACGAATATAAGATCGGCTACCTCGCCGTCATGCGGCTCGCCGGCGAGATGGGCGCCGTTCCCCCGGCAGATCCCGTCTGGGTGGAGTTTCGCTACATCAACCGCGCCAACATGTACGACTCCGACATCCAGCGGTCGATCTTTCCGATCATCCAATAGTATCTTGCGTCAGATATGCTTTTGACGCCCGAACCGCAGATCCGCCCGCTGCGAATTTCCGCGCGTATCGGCGGCTCGATAAGGAGGGCACCGGCCATGAGGCGATTCTTAAAGCTGCTCTGCGCCGCCGCGGTGCTGACAACCGCCGTCGGATGCGGGCGGACCGTCCCCGACGGGGACATACGGAGCATCAAGATCGGCGTGAGCATTTACGACCAATACGACACATTCATCGGCATCTTAACCGACCGGTTCCACCGCCTGGCGCGGGAGAAAGAGGAGGAACTGGACATAACGATCACCATTTTGCAAGAGAGCGCCGCCGGCAGCCAGATGGACCAAAACGTCCAGATGGAGGACTTCATCCAGAGCGGTTGCGACGTCATCTGCGTCAACCTTGTGGACCGCACCGACGCCTCGGTGATCATCGACGCCGCCGAGGCCGCGGGGATCCCGGTGATCTTTTTCAACCGTGAGCTGGTGGAGGAAGATCTCGAACGCTGGGACAAACTGTACTATGTGGGCGCCGCGGCGCTCCAGAGCGGCCGGTTGCAGGGGCAGATCTTGATCAACCTCTGCCGGTCCGACTTCAAAACGGTGGACCGCAACAACGACGGGCTCCTGCAATACGTGATGCTGGAGGGCGAGGCCGGCCACCAGGACGCGATCATGCGCACCCAGTACAGCGTGAGCACGGTGGAATCGGCCGGCTACCGGTTGGAGCGCCTCGGCGATGAGATCGCCAATTGGAGCCGGGCGCAGGCGGACAACAAGATGACGCAGTTTTTGGAGGCGAACCCCAACGCCATTGAGGTGGTGTTTTCAAACAACGACGAGATGGCGCTTGGCATCATCGACGCGCTGCACCGCGCCGGCGTGGAACCGGAGGACTGGCCCGTTGTCCTCGGGATCGACGGCACGCCCGCGGCCTTGCAGGCCCTGCAAAACGGCGAGATGGCCGGCACTGTCTTAAACGACGCCCAGGGCCAGGCCAAAGGGATGCTGGACCTGGCCTGCGCCGTCGCTGCCGGTTCTCCCCTGCCCGGCGATCTGGAAGACGGCAAATACATCCGGCTCCCCTACAAGGTCATCACCCCCGCCAATGTGGAGGAATATATAGACCCATGAGCTAAAAACACAAGTTCTCCCTTGCCAACGCGGCCATTTTCGTGTATACTTGTACTCGGCGGACAGGGCCGTCCGAACACAGGACGTGCCGGGCCCGCTGTGTGTTGCGGATTGGATATGGCAATAGTTGTCGTTTAAGGGGATAAGATTGGGATAATTTGGAAAAGGAGGCGTCCAGATGGGCAGATACGTTCGCCGGCGCAGGCGTACATACCGGACTCGGGGGGACTACTCTATCTCCCGGGTGGTGGTTGCCTTCGCGCAGGTCATCTTCGGCGTGATCTTTTTGGTCTACGCCATCCCCGCGCTCCTCAGCGCCCTGCTCTCGCAGCGCGACGGGGTCATCGCGCTGCCCACGCTGCCCACGGCGCTGGCGGTCATCGGCCTCGTGTTGGTGATCTGGGGCAGCGCGGCCGGCAAACGGCAGCGTCGGGCCCGGCGCAGCGCCGGGATGACGGCCCTGGGCCTTGCCACCACCCTCGCCGCCTCTATGGCCACCACACCACAGGCGCCCAAGCGCCCGCCGCCCACTGTCCCAAGCCCCGTCCAAACGCCCGCGCCGCCGCCCGGGGCCGCGTACACACTCGTCCAATGTGAGGGCTGCGGCGCCAAAAACAAAGTCATAAAAGGCGC
>JAIRTA010000117.1 GCA_031255175.1 Oscillospiraceae bacterium
CGAATCTCAATCCATTATAAAAGGGAGACTGCCCGATTGTCAATATAAAAAATTTTTATATTGACAATCGGGCGGCGCTTCGTAAAAATACAACATCCCGGCGGTCCCGGTCGGCGGCGCAACCGGCCGGGCAGCATCCCCAGAGGGGCGCCGCCCGGCCGGTTGTTGTCTCAAATCCGGTTTCGTTCGCTCTTTGGCGGACTCTCTTCAGCCAGTCCCCTCGGGCTAACTCTCCAGCGTCAAGGCCTCCGTATAGGGCACACCCTCGGCATCCCACGCGAACACCTTTACCGTGTGCTGTCCGGGCGGCAGCCGGAAGCTCACCTCCGCGCCGGTGTTGGCGTCCAGATTGATAAGTTGCGCGGCCGCGCCGGTCAGCGCACCGGACGTGCCATACGCCGCCGCAATCACCCGTACCGCTTTGTGTTCATACCAGTTGTTCTTCACAGACACAGTGACGGCACCGTCGGCACTGCAGACACCGTCGGACAACGCCACGCCGTTTGGCGTCAGCGTCACCGCGGCGGCCGCCCAACGGGCATCGTCGAAAACGGATGTGGCCGTGACCCACAATTGGCCGGCCGTCTCATCCGGGGCAACGGTCAGCAAACCGTCCGCACTCACCGCCGTGCCGGGCGCGCGGTGACCGGCGAGACCCCAAATGACAGACCGGTCCGCGTCGCCCGCGGCCGTCACCCGGGCCGCAAACGGCTGTGCCAGGCCCGGCACCAGAGCGGCCGCGTCCGGTGTCAGCGCCACTTCTTGCACGGCATTGTCCGCGTTTTCACCGAAAGTGAAGCCGTAGAGGTCACAGATGGACCGCGCCGTGTTCATGTTGACGAATACGAGATATACATCATGGACCCCCGTGACCGGGGCGCAAACGCCGCCGGCATACGCCAGAGTGTTCCAGTTGGCTGTCTTTGTGAACGTCACTTCGGCAATCTTCGGGCCGCCCAGTGAGTCCAGCCGCACCTCCGCGACGCCGCCCTGCTCACCCGCCGCGTAGCGCATTTGCACCTCCGCCGCGCCCAGCCGGCCGAAGTCGATGTCTTCATACACCGCCCAGTCGCCGCTGTCGATGTGGTTGATAAACCGGTAACTCACGCCGTCGATCGTCTTGCTGCTGGTGTCGATCTGGAAGCGCCGGGCCGCCGAGATCGGCGGGATGGCGTCGTACGCGTCTGTCGTCGCCCGGTCTGTCTCGAACGAAAAGCTGTCGATCTCCACCGACGCGCCGTCGCCGCGCAGTTCGAGGAAGATGTCGCTCAAAGCCGCGTCGGTGTCCAGGCTGGGAACGACGAGCGTCCGCCACACGCCATCCCCGAGAACATCTGCCTCGGCCAGCACTTTGTCGCCGACGCCGTTTTCCTGTACAACTATCCGACCGCCCGTGCCGCTCCTGACGCGCAGACGGACCGCGCTCTTGCCCGCCCCCTCGACGGCGGCATAACCCGTCCACTGTCCATCCTCCAGCACGATCTTGCCCCCGGCCGAACACGCCGCGTCGTCGATCTGCGCGCCGCCGCGGATCTCAAAGGCCGACTCCGCCTCGATGGTGCCAAAGGCGTTTGTCTTCTTCAAGTTGAATGTCAGCGAGTCGAGGTTGAAGTTACCGGGGTTCGACCCCTCCGCCACGAGCCGGATGTCGTTACGGCCCTCACCCAATACAACGCCCGGGAGCGTATAGCTGAGCCAAATACCCTGCTTCGCGTTGCTGATCGTGTCCCCCCAGACCGCCGTGATCGGGAACGCCATGTCAAGGATCTTGGCGCCGTTCACATACAGCGCGCCCGTACGCGGCGCTCTGTCTGTGTTGTCGTTCTTTTTGCCGTTGTTCACGCGGAGGATGAGGTCATACACGCCGGGTTGCTTGACGTTCACAGCCAGTTCCGCCGCGCACCCCGCCGCCTTGAAGCCTTTGGCAAAACCCGTGCCCGTATAGCGGCCCCACTCGGTGTCCCGGCCGATGTTGGCGCCGGTGCCGACAAATACGGCGTCCTCCAGTTCATACACCGTGCCGTCCGACACTGTCGGGAGCGGCGGCCCGGCCTGTTCCTCGCCAGGCGGCGGCTCCGCGACGCCGTCGCTGTCCAATTCGACCCGCAATGTCTCGCCGGTGTCCGGCGTTTTCACATACAAGATGTTGCCCGCGGTGTCCAGCCACCAAGCTTCCCCGGCGGCGTTGTACGCATCCAGCGTCGGCACCGCCGGCAGCACCCGGCCGTTGACCGTCACGCCGTTTGCCGCGGCTATGTGGTTGAATTTCAGGTTGTAACTGCGCGCCGCCGGTTGGTACGCTTCCGGATTGTGGTCCAGCCGGGCATGAATCGTCAGCGAGATGTCCCGCCCGGACTGGCTGCTCTCAAACGTGGTTGTACTGTAGGCGTCTTGCGTCAGATACCGGCGGCTCACACCGTCATCTTCATAGAGCGTGAATGTGGTGTGCCCTTTGGGATAGATATCCAGCGTCAGCGGATCGAGCGGCTTCTCATCGGCGTAATTCACCGCCGGGCCCATCGGCACGATGGCGCCCGCCTTTACAAAGACGGGGATCTCGTCCAGCGCCGCGCCCACCGTGATCGTTTTGCCCAGCGCGCCTCCCTCGTAGCGCTCATCGGTGTCGTAGCGATACCAGGTGGTATTCGGAGGCAGCCACAGCGATACAACCGTGTCTTTCGTATCCAGCGCCGGGGCCACGAGGAACCAGTCGCCGTAGTAGTACTGTCTGTCGAGATTCCACGCGGCGGCGGCGTGCCGGCTGTCGTCTTCCAGCAGCATGGGGCGCATGATCGGCACGCCCTGACTGTAGCCCTGCCAGGCCAGCGAATACGCATACGGGTAGAGCGCGTAGCGAATCTTCAAGTTTTTCCGCAGGGTGTTTTGCGCCGTTGCGTCGTAGAGCCACGGCTCGCGGCCGTCGTGGCCGTGGGTGCGCATGATCGCGTTCCACGCGCCGAACTCCGCCGTCCAGCGGGTGTAGAGCGCGTCACTCGGTTTTGCCAAAAATCCGCCCAAATCGTGGGAGGTGGCCCAGTATCCGATCAGGCCGGCGGTCAGGTGATAGGCGATTTGCTGGCCCATCTCATTGATCGTGTTCGAAATGTCGCCAGACCATGCTGTGGCAAAATGCTGCCCGGCATAGCTGCCCCGCGTGACGAACATCGGGCGTGACGCCTCCGTATAAGCCTTCCAGGCCTCATAAGGGCCTTTGGCCGAAAATGTGGGCATGTAGTTGTAGGGCGTGCCGCTTTCGGGGATATCGAATTCGTCCGGCCAAAACCAATCGCCGTAACCCGTCGCGACGACATTGTCGATGTGCGCGTCTGTCCAGATCTTGTTGTTCTCCTCAATCCACAACCGGCCGTTCGCGGCCTCCGGCGTGCCCTTGTTGTTGTGCAGCCCCACACGAAAACCCAGCTCGTCCGCCCTCGCGAACATTGCCGCGAGATCCGGGTAGCGGCCGGAGGTGTCCCAATGGTGGGCGCCCCACTTCGCGCCGCCCTGACGCCAGCCGTAATCAAATACATACACGTCCGTCGGGTAGTCCTCTCTCCGCAACCGCTCGATCCACTGAATGAACTCATTTTGCGTCGCGTTGTCCGCGCCGTACTTGGAGAGCATGAACCCTTGGGCCCATTTTCCATACATTTCCATCCTGCCGGTGATCTCCGCGTATTCGTTGAGAATGGTCTTGAAATCGGGGCCGTACAAAAAATAGTAGTCGAGGAACTGCCGTGTCTCAAAGCCGCCGCCCTGTTTGAAGAACTTCGTGTTCGGTTCCAACGTATTCAAAAAGATTCCGTACCCCACCGTGCTCATGAAGAACGGCGCGAGGATCTTGCCGTGGTCCATTGAGAAATTCGTCTGGTCGGCTCCGTAGCGGTTCAGCGCGGTTGTGCGGCCGTGATCGGACGTACCGAAGCCAAATATGCCGCCGGCGCCCGCCGTGCCCTCCACTTTTTTGACGCCGCGAACGCCGTCGTCCGTCCAGTACAGGCCCTGGTCGTCGGCGTCTCTGCTGAGCAGCCGCCCGTCCGCGTCATACATGCCCACGCGCAGCGGCCGCTTGCTTATCCGTATCTCCATGTCTTCCGTCTCGATCTTCACCTGGCCGCCCTCGTCCGTGACGGTTCTGGCCACGGGCGCCCAATCATTTTTCTGTACCATATAATACAGAGGGTCGCTCTCCCCTCTGTAGGTGCCATTTGTCGAGAGCTGTATCCGCACGGTCCTGGATGTGCAGAGCGTCAGCGTCACCTCCTGCGCGCCGCTCGTGAAGACAAACACGTTGCCGTCCGCCAGATAATCGCTCACGCCGCCGATGTCGTACGACGCGGCGGCGGCCCGCACCGGGCCGGCCAGCGCGGCAACAGAGACCGTCAGCGCCAGGACCAACGCATAGCTCACAATCCTCCGCCAGGAATATTTTGCGGGCGTGCTTCTTTTCCGCGTTTCTGTGGTGCGGTTTCGACGATGCGTTTGATGCATTGCAAATCCCTTCCTTATTTCAGAGTGCACCGGCAAGCAAGTCGCGCCGGTCGTGCAGATACATTTTACTACGATATATTCACAAAGTCAAATATATTTTTGTTTATTTTTTATATATTTTCGCCCTCCCGCCGCCGGCTGTCTCTTGACACTGAAACCGGTGATTGTGGGGGTAAAATTGGAATATTATAGTAACTGTGAGAGACCGCCGCCGCCGCGCCGGCAGTCGATCTACAGTCGATCTTTTTCCGCCTTGGCGGAGAGAGATCGACCAAAACTGTTCTCAAATATGGCCGATTGCCGCATGATAGGCCATTAGTATGGAAACATTTTAAGGAAAAGCGGAAAAATTTCTATTGCTTTTTTTTAAGAGCTTACTTATAATTTGTTTATGTGGGCGGAAGATCGTCTGCTCACGCGCGAATTCAACATCATA
>JAIRTA010000133.1 GCA_031255175.1 Oscillospiraceae bacterium
CGAAAATGCCACCACATGACAGACAGCGGGAATGGATTCCCCCTGTGCCGAAGCCGAATGCCTGCCATTCGGCTTTTATAAATTCCGTCCCCTCACGCCAAAAATGCCACCACGTGACAGACGGCGGGAATGGATTCCCCTTGTGCCGAGGAGACCGGGGAGAGGAGGGCGCCGGTGCCGCAGAAGAGGAGGCGGCGCCATTTGCCTTTTTGCAGCCCGCGCATCAAGTGTCCGCACAACACGGCGGCGCCGCAGCCGGCGCCGGACCCGCCCGCGTGGACATCCTGGGCGCTCACGTCATAGATGAGCGTGCCGCAATCCACATGGCGGCCGGAGAGTGTCACGCCGTCCCGCGCGAACAGGTCGTGCAGAAGCTCCGACCCGGGCGCCCCCAGGTCGCCCGTGGCAATCAGATCATAGTCCCCGGGCGCCGTGCCGCTCTCCGCGAAGAAGGCGCGGAGCGTGTCGTGGACCGCCGGGGCCATAGCCGCGCCCATGTGGGCCGGGTCTTTGACGCCGGCGTCCACAATCCGCCCCACGGCCGCGTGCGTGAGACTCGGCCCGGACGCGCCCGCCCCAAGCACCAGGGCGCCCGCGCCCGTCACCGTCCACTGCGCGGTGGGCGCGCGCTGCCCCCCGTACTCCAGCGGCAGGCGATACTGCCGCTCGGCGGCGCAAAAATGGGAGGAACTCATCGCGGCGGCCGTGCGGGCGTAGCCCGCCGATACCGCCGCCGCGGCCAGCACCAGCCCCTCGGCCATCGTCGCGCAGGCGGCGTACAGACCGAGCAGGGGCCGCCCGGTGTCGCGCAGCCCGAAAGATGTGCCGATGCACTGGTCCAGCAGGTCTCCGGCAAACAGCACGTCGATCTCCGCCAACGGCCGGCCCGCCTTCTCGACCGCGTGGGCCAGCGCCGTTCGCAGCAGACGGCTTTCTGCCTTCTCCCAGGTCTTCTCCCCGCAGAAGGCGTCCGTCTCTACCACGTCAAAACTGCCGCCGAGCGGCCCTTCGCCCTCCTTCTTGCCGACGACGCCGGCGCACCCCAACACACGCGGCGGCCGGCCGAACCGGATGGTCTGCGCCCCCAGGCGCGTTTCGGACATCCAAACCCCTCCCGAGACTCTGTGAACATCACAATTTCACATCCGGACATACAATATATAGTATGTGTCGTGATATAACCACTATATATTGTATAGCGTGGTGAAGCCTTTCGAGGTTTCACCACGGTCTCTCCCGTCTGCCTACACTCAGTATGGCAGCCCGGCGGGGTATTATACCCATGCGCGATCACATTTGGCAAACACGGTTCACGCCCCGGCGGGCGCGTCCTCACACAAGTCCTCCGCCCCGGGCGCCAGGGCCAGCATCTTGAGCAGCACCCGGGCGGTGACCATCGCGTCGCCCAGCGCGCGGTGGGCCGCCCCGCCGCCGGTCACGCCCAGGTGGCGGGCCACCTCGGTGAGCGCCCGGCTGGGGAGCATCGGGAACAGCCGGCGCGCCATCCGGAGCGTGCAGAGCGTCCGGGGCCTGCATTCGATCTTCGCGCGGGCGCAGTAGCGGGACAAAAACCCCATATCGAAGGGCACATTGTGCGCCACCACCGTGTCCGACCCGATGAAGTCGACAAGCCCCGGCAGATGCGCCAAAAACGGCTCGGCAAAGCGCACCATGCGGTCGGTGATCCCGTGGACGCGCGTGGCCTCGTAGGGGATGGGCGCCTCCGGGCGGCACAGCGAGGCGAGGTGCAGCCCGATCTCTCCGTCGCACACCCGCACGGCGGCGTATTCGATCACCTCGCTGACGGCCGGGTCCAGCCCGGTCGTCTCAAAGTCGATGACACAGTACCGGCTCACGGCTCAGCCCACCAGAGATTCCGTGTCGAGCGCGATGACAAGTTCTTCGTTCGTCGGCACGCGCAGAATATACCCGGGCGCGCCGTCGGCCGAGATGATCCCCTCGCCGCCCGGCGCCTCGTTCTTCGCCTTGTCGATTGTGAGGCCCATGAACGAGAGGCCGGACGAGATGTCCTCGCGCATTTTGGCGTTGTTCTCCCCAATGCCGGCCGTGAAGACCAGCGCGTCCACCCCGCCCATAGCGGCGGCGTAGGACCCTATGTACTTTTTCACCGTGTAGATGAAGATATCCAGCGCCAGCGCGGCCCGTTGATTGCCCCGCTCCGCGGCCTCGCTCAGATCGCGGAAGTCGGACGAGACGCCGGAAAGGCCGAGCATCCCGGATTTTTGGTTCAGCATCGTGACGAGCTCGGCGGCGGTGCGCTCCTCCCTCTCGCCCAGGAAACCCAGAATCGCCGGGTCGATCGTCCCGGAGCGCGTGCCCATCGGGACGCCTTCCAGCGGGGTGAATCCCATTGAGGTGTCCACCGACCGGCCGTTTTGCACGGCGGTGATCGACGAACCGTTGCCCAGATGGCAGGTGATGATCCGCAGGCTCTCGAAGGGCTTTTTGATGATCTCGGCCGCGCGCTGCGCCACATAGCGGTGCGACGTGCCGTGGAAACCGTAGCGGCGGACCTTGTATTTTTCGTAATATTCATACGGAATGGCGTACAGATAGGCGACCGGCGGCATCGTCTGATGGAACGCGGTGTCGAACACCGCGGCCTGCGGCACGCCCGGCATGACCTCAAAGCAGGCGCGGATGCCCACCAGATTCGGCGGGTTGTGCAGCGGCGCCAGCGGTACGCAGGCCTCGAGGGCGGCGATCACCTCGTCTGTCACGCGCACCGAGCCGGAGAAGAATTCCCCGCCGTGCACAACGCGGTGCCCCACGGCGACGATCTCCTCCATGCCGGCCATGACGCCCGTCTCCGGGCCGGTGAGAACCTCCGTGACCGCCCGGATCGCGGCGGCGTGGTCCGGCAGGAGCCGGTCGGCCGTATAGGGCGCGCGGCCCTCCACCGTATGTTTGATTCGGCCGTCCAGCCCGATCCGCTCGCACTGTCCGCGCGCGCGCACGGCGCGCCTGTCCATGTCGAACAGCTGATACTTGAGCGACGAACTGCCGGCGTTGATGACGAGAATATTTTTCATGGTCCGCGTCCTCCTCTGCTCCGCCGCCGCGGCCCCACCCGGGCACGGCGCGGGCTCTTGTGTATATTTCCATGATACTAAAAAACGGTAGAAAAAACAACAGTAGAAAAAACAATAGCTGTGTGAGATAATGAGGAAAAATGACTCTCACACGGCTGGGGGGCGATCTCATGGAGCCGGTGGCCGGCGTCATCGCCGAATACAATCCCTTTCATTACGGGCACGCGCACCACCTCGCGCGCACGCACGCGGCGCTCCCCGGCGCGCCGGTCGTGTGCGTGATGAGCGGACACGTCACCCAGCGGGGGCAGTTTGCCCTGTGCGAAAAGCACGCGCGCGCGCGCATGGCCGTCGCCGGCGGCGTCGACCTTGTGCTGGAGCTTCCCGCCGCCTGCGCCTGCGCGTCGGCGGAGCGTTTCGCGCGCGCCGGCGTGGCGCTGCTCGCGGCCACCGGGGTCGTGACCCATCTCTCCTTCGGCAGCGAGGCCGGCGTGCTGGCGCCGCTGCGCGAGGCGGCGCGCGCGATGACGGACCCGGACTTCCCGGCGCAGATCAAGGCGCAGCTGCGCGGCGGCCTGTCCCACGCCGCCGCCTGCCAGCGGGCGTACGAGGCGCGCACCGGCCAACCGGCGCCTTTTTTGCGCGCCCCCAACAACATCCTGGGGCTCGAATACCTGAAGGCGCTGCACGCCCTCGGCGACCCGCTCATCCCCCTGACCGTGCCCCGCCTGGCGGCCGGCCACGACGACCCCCGGCCCCGGGCGCCCTTCGCGTCCGCCCTGTTCCTGCGGGAGCGCCTGTCCGGCGGGCTGCCGGTGGACGGCCTCTTCCCGCCCGGCGCGCAGGCCGTCTGGGAGGCGGAACGCGCGGCGGGGCGCGCGCCCATGCGGACGTCGGCCTGGGCGGACATGTGCCTGTCGCACCTGCGCCGGCTGGACGCCGCGGACTTCGCGCGGCTGCCCGACGTCACGGAGGGTCTCGAGTTCCGGCTGGCGGCGGCGGCCCGGCGGGCCGCCACAATGGAGGACTTCTACCGGCTGACCGCGACGCGGCGCTACACGCGGGCGCGCGTGCGCCGCATCGCGCTGCGCGCCTTCACGGGTCTCACATCGGAGCCGGACACCCCGCCCTACCTGCGCGTGCTGGCCGCCGGCCCGGGCGGCCTCAATCTGCTGCGCCGCATGAAACAAACCGCGTCGCGGCCCATCCTGGTAAAACCGGCCTTCGTGCGCACACTCGGCCCCGACGCGGCGCACTGCTTTGCCCAAGACGCCCATGTGACCGATCTCTTCGCGCTGGGCTACCCCAACCCCGCCCACCGCACCGGCGGCAGCGAATGGACCACCGGCCCCATAATCCTCCCGGCACCCTAAACCCCGTCTGCGCACACTGTGCACAGACAAATCCCCTCATCTACACCAAAAACGACACCGAAAGCCCGTCTGTGCACGCTGTACACAGACAAATCCCCTCATCTGCACCAAAAACGACACCGAAAACCCGGGCGGGTTGGGGGGCGGATTTCGGACTCGATGAGGACGATGTCGTCGCCGACGCGCCGGATGTGCTCCCACGGGATCACCACGTCGTCTTCGTGCCCGAACAGACCAAAAAACCGCGCCGGCCCCGGTATGATGAGCGCGGTCACCTGCCCGGTGACCCGGTCAAATTCCATGTCGCCGGGAAACCCCAACCGGGCGCCGTCGCAGATGTTGATCACCTCTCTGCAACGCAGTTCCCCCATGCGAAGAAGCTCCATCTCACACTCTCCCCTCTCGCCAAAGCGCCGCCCTTCCCCGACGAGGCGGCTCCGTCTCTTTACAATATATTCCAAAATCTCTGTCCTCATGCGGCAAGAGTTTGACGCTTTGGGTTCTCCGAGAAGAGCGGTTGTTTGTGAACGGGCAAAATGAAAAGAGCGACGCCCCCGCAGAGCGTTCAACTCACGCGTCGCAATCACCCACATAATATATGGTTCAAGTCATCATTGGACATTAGATTCTTCTACATGGCAAAGTCCCGCCTGCATATCAGCGCACGGCCGCCAAACAAAATCAGGGCGATGAGGGCCATGTTGTAGCCCAGGGAAAACAGCGGGGTAAACCCGCCGACGGCGCGGGTGAAGAGGCCGTCGATCACATCCGCCAGCGCGGGCGGCGCCTCGTGCAGCGGCAGGACC
>JAIRTA010000052.1 GCA_031255175.1 Oscillospiraceae bacterium
CGTCGGGGGTTTGCGGCTGTGCTTGAGATTTTGCGGTACGATTTTATGCGCCGGGCTTTTGTGATCGGCATCTTGCTTGCCGTCATCATCCCCTGCGTGGGGATCATCGTCGTCCTGAAGCGCCTCTCCATGATCGGCGACGCCCTTTCGCACACCTCCCTGGCGGGCGTGGCGGCGGGGCTGATTTTGGGAATCAACCCCGTCTTCGGCGCGGTGGCCGCCTGTGTCGCCGCCGCGTTGGGCATTGAGGTGATCCGCAAGCGGCTCCCGCGGTACTCCGAGATGGCCGTCGCCGTTGTCCTGTCGGCGGGGGTGGGTCTGGCGGGTGTTTTGTCCGGCTTTGTGGAGAACGCCGCCAACTTCAACAGCTTCCTGTTTGGCAGCATCGTGGCCGTGCAAGACGTTGAGCTGGGTGTGGCTGCGGGCGTCGGCGTCGCCGTGATGTGCGTGTTTTTCTTTTTATATAAGGAGTTGTTTTACGTCGCGCTGGACGAGCGGGCCGCGCGGCTCGCGGGCATCCCGGTGCGGAGCGTCAACGTCGTCTTCACGATCTTAACGGCCGTCACGGTGTCGGTGGCCGCGCGCACGGTGGGGGCGCTGATCGTTTCCTCGCTCATGGTGATCCCCGTGGCCTGCGCGATGCAGCTTGGCAGGAGCTACAAACAGACGGTGCTCTGGTCGGTGGGGTTCGCGGTCTTTTTTATGGTGTCGGGCCTCACGGCCGCCTATTATCTGCGCCTCCGCCCGGGCGGCGCCGTGGTCCTGATCGGCGTGCTGACCCTGCTGCTGGTCCTGCTCGGGAAGTGGGCGACGCGGAAAATTCAAAGATAATTGAAGATTTTGGCGGTTGACAACCGAGGGGGGAAGATGTACAATTGTTCCGTCTTCCCCCTTGTGGTACGCGGACGGGGGGAAACCACTACATATAGTGTGCCGGCGCGGCAAAGCAGCCCCGATTGTGGGGCGGAGGCCGCCGGCGTCCCTCACGGGTTCGCGGATTTTTTCGCTTTCATGCGCAGTTCGTGAGAGAGAAGGCGCTTGCGCAGGCGAAGGCTCTGGGGGGTGACCTCCAGGAGTTCGTCGTCGGCCAGGAATTCCAGCGACTGCTCCAGGCTGAGGCGCCGGGGCGGGGTCAGGCGCAGGGCGTCGTCGCTGCCGGAGGCGCGTATGTTGGTCAAGTGCTTCCGTTTGCAGACGTTCACGGACATATCCTCCGCGCGGGCCGACTGCCCGACGATCATGCCGGCGTACACCTTGACGCCGGACCCTATAAAGAGCACCCCGCGCTCTTGCGCGTTATAGAGCCCGTAGGTGACGGCCTCGCCGGACTCAAAGGCGACCAAAGAGCCGTTGACGCGCCGGGAGATCTCTCCCTTCAAAGGCGCGTACCCGTGGAAGATCGCGTGCATGATGCCCTCGCCGCGGGTGTCGGAGAGGAATTCGCCGCGGTAGCCAAACAGCCCGCGCGACGGCACGAGAAAGGTGAGGCGCGTCCGGCTTCCGACAGGGTGCATAGAGAGCAGTTCGCCCCGGCGCGCGCCCAGTTTTTCAATGACGGCGCCCGCCGCCGCGTCCGGCAGGTCGGCCACCAGTTGTTCCATCGGCTCTTGGAGCACGCCGTCTACCTCGCGGAAGAGCACGCGCGGGGTGGAGACCTGAAACTCGTACCCCTCGCGGCGCATGGTTTCGATGAGGATCGACAGATGCATCTCCCCCCGGCCCGCCACCCGGAAGGCCTCGGCGGTGTCCGTGTCGGATACGCGCAGCGACACGTCGCGCAGCAGTTCACGGTACAGGCGCGCCCGCAGGTGGCGGGCGGTGACGTACTTGCCCTCGCGCCCGGCAAAGGGGCTGTCGTTGACACAAAAAGTCATCTCGATCGTGGGCTGGGTGATCTCCGCAAAAGGCAGCGCCTCCGGCGCGGACGGGCAGCACACGGTCTCGCCGATCGTGATGTCGGCGGCGCCGGCAAAGGCCGCGATCTCCCCCGCGGCGGCGGAGGGCGCCGGTTCGCGGCGCAGCCCGTCGAAGACATACAGCGCGGCGACCTTGGCCCGCCGCGGCGGGCGCTCCCCCCCGTGGGAGACAACAGTGATCTCCTGCCCCGCGCACAGGACGCCGCGTTCAATCCGCCCGATGCCCACGCGGCCCACGTAGTCGTTATAATCGACGGCCGAGACCAGCATCTGGGCCGGGCCGTTTAAGTCCCCTTCCGGCGGGTGTATGTGAGAGAGGATCTTTTCGAAGAGCGGGGTGAGGTCCGCCCCGGCGTCGTCCGGCGTCAGAGAGGCGTGCCCCCGCCGCGCCGAGCAGAAGAGGATCGGTGAGTCCAGCTGTTCCGCGCTGGCGTCCAGGTCCATGAGGAGCTCCAGCACCTCGTCGCACACCTCGTAGACGCGCGCGTCCGGCCGGTCCACTTTGTTGATCACGATGATGACGCGGTGCCCCAGCGCGAGCGCACGCTCCAAGACAAACCGGGTCTGCGGCATCGGGCCCTCGGCGGCGTCCACGAGCAGCAGCACGCCGCTCACCATCTTCAAGATGCGCTCGACCTCACCGCCGAAGTCGGCGTGGCCCGGCGTATCCACGATGTTGATCTTACAGCCCCCGTAGCGGACGGCGGCGTTCTTGGCCATGATGGTGATGCCGCGCTCCCGTTCCAAGTCGCCGGAGTCCATCACCCGCTCGGCGACAGTTTGGTTTTCGCGGAAGACGCCGGCCTGCCGGAGCATCTGATCGACCAGCGTCGTCTTCCCGTGGTCCACATGCGCGATGATGGCAACGTTGCGTATCTGTTCCTGCTTCATAGACAATCTCCTTTGGCGGCCGGCCGCTGTCGGTGAGCCGCCGGGCAATATGATTATTATAGCGTTTTGACCGCGGCGCGTCAATCATCGGCATGTGCGACCGCCCGGTAAGAAATGGGAGCATTTTCCATAAACCTCACAAAAGTGAGGAAAATACGGTGTCAAGCCCGATATAACACAAACTTTGTGCGTCAAATGGTTGAGCCTGACGTCACGCCCCGTCATCCGGTACGGCGCGGCGCGGCCGAAATATTTTTTGTAGAATAAAATTGACAGAAACTCTTTACAAATGCCAAGCAACTTGTTATAATAGTGCCAGGGTAAAAGATAGAATCCCGTAAGCTCTAGGCGAGCTTGCAAAGGCCGAGAAGAAGAAGTCGCGAAAAAGCTGTTTTAAAAAGGAATTCCTGCCGTTGCAAGAAGAAAAGATGTAAAGTGCGGTTGGACGGAGTGAGGAGTGCCTCATGAGAAAAAAAAGATCAAGCCGCTTGCGCGTGGCCTATGCCGCCTGGGCGCTGGTCGTGTTGCTGATTTTGTCGGCCGCGGTTGTGGCGGCGGCGGAGGGCACCGAGCCGCTGGAGGCGTCGGGTGACGCATCGGGTGAAGTCTCCGGCGTGTCGGAGCAGGCAGGGGAGGAGACCGGCCCGGCGGAGACGCCGGACGATGACGACCTCTCCGGCGCGGAGGTTCCCCTGACAGCGGGAGACCAGTCGGCGCCCGAAAACCCCAATGCCGAGAACCCGGACGCGGAGAACCCGAACGCCGAAAACCCCAACGCGGAAAACCCAAATGCCGAGAACCCGGACGCGGAAAACCCCAACGCCGAAAACCCAAATGCTGAGAACCCGGATGCTGAAAACCCAAATGCTGAGAATCCAAACGCGGAAAACCCCAACGCCGGGAACCCGGATGCTGAAAACCCGGACGAGTCCGGCGAAGGGGAGATCGAAGAGATTGAAGACGCCGAGGTGCCCGTGAGTCCGTTGCCGGACGACGGGGAGGACCCGGATCCGGACCCGGACGAACCG
>JAIRTA010000058.1 GCA_031255175.1 Oscillospiraceae bacterium
ACGGAACCGCGACATCGATAATCTTTGTGTTAAACGTGACCGTGTACTCGTCGGCCGCGTACACAGGCGCGGGCAAAATGCTGAGCATCAACGCCACGGCAAGAAGCCCCGCAAGCGGTGTGCGCAATTTCTTTGACATCATAGTACGCTCACTTTCCTTCCTCTTTCATTTGCTTTCTATCATATTTTGTTCACGCCGCGTTTTTCCCTTGCTTTCTGTCTGCATCCATCATCTCCTCACAAAGGGTCCATTCAAAATTTACCCAAATACGGACTCTGGAGATCTTTGCGTAGAAGTTGGACGGGCTGCCGTGATCGTCTCCCCCTTTCGTCGGCATGTAGCGTCTGCTCCATCTAAAAGTCTGTATCATACTCCCACGGCTGGCCACCGCAGACACAACCACCATCAACGCGGTATTCACAGCCGGTGATGTAGGACGAAGCGTCCGAGGCGAGCAGCAGGCACACGCCCGCGATGTCCGCCGGATAGCCGGGACGGCCCAGTGCGATACGGTTGAGAAGGTATTCACTGCGCCCCGGATGCGCCCACGTCGCAGTTGTGAGGTCCGTTTTGATGTGCCCTGGGCTGATGCAATTGGCGCGGATGTTGTACTTTGCCCATTCCACTGCCATAGAGCGCGTCAACGAAAGTAATCCGCATTTTGTTGCGCCGTAAACGGAACACCCGCCGAGAATAGGCCCCGTATTGTGCGAACCGATGTTGATGATGTTTCCGTACCTTTTTTCCTTCATATAAGGCGCGACAGCCTGCGAAACAAAGAATGCACCTTTGAGGTTGATCGCCATGATTTTATCGTAGGTGACCTCCTCAACATCGACAAGTCCTTCACGTTTGTTGACCCCCGCGCAGTTTACGAGGATATCGATTCCTCCATACTCGGCGGCGACGGCCCTTGTCGCCGTCTCGATGCTCTCGCGCTTTGTCACATCAAGAACAACAGCCACCGCTCTGCCGCCCATGTCTTCAATGAGTTTTTTACGCTTGTCCAACGCATCGACGTTTATGTCGCACAGAGCAACAGCCGCACCCGCACCCGCCAGCGCGGAGGCAAGTTCCCCACCGATACCGCCGCCCGCTCCCGTAAATAGGACGGTTCTGCCCTCAAGCGAAAACATTTTGAGCAAATTTTCTGCTATACCCATTCTATGATCCTTCCCCGGACGGAGACATCCGCCAAGCGGCCTTCGCGCATACGTCGTCTTCCGTCGATTTTTATTTTCCGATTTTGGTGCCCGACACCTTCGCGTAATATTTCGCCAGTGCACTGTGATCGTCCTGGCCACAACCGTCGGCGTGCAGCGTTTGCAACATTTCCATTACCGACGCGGTGAGCGGCAGCGGCGAACCCACGCCGTGACCCGTATCAAGCGCGTTGCCGAGGTCTTTGATGTGCAGATCGATTTTGAACCCCGGTTTGAAATTACCGTCAAATATCATGGGAGACTTCGCGTTCATAACAGTTGACCCGGCAAGCCCGCCTTTAATCGCTTCAAAAACGAGAACGGGGTCTACGCCTGCTTTTTTGGCCAGCGTATACGCCTCCGCAACAGCCGCGATGTGAATGGCAACGACAATCTGGTTGGCGAGCTTTGTCGTGTTTCCCGCGCCGATTTTCCCGCAATATACAACACTCGACCCCATGTGAGACAGTATGGGCTTGACACTTTCAACAACGGTCGTGTCGCCTCCAGCCATAATGGCGAGCGTTCCGTCTATTGCCTTTGGTTCGCCGCCTGAAACTGGCGCGTCTATCATTTTTACGCCTTTTTCGGCGCAAATTTTTTCGACTTCAACAGAAGCAAGCGGAGCAATAGAAGACATATCAACGAGAATGAGTCCGGGCTTCGCGCCTTCGAGAACACCGCCCGCGCCGCAGACCACCGCCTTGACATGCGGAGAATTCGGTAACATTGTGATCACGACATCAGAAACTGCACTTACATCTTTCGCAGACGTACCCGCCTTTGCACCGGCCGCAACGACATCGTCTACATTTTCTTTTACAATGTCGAATACTGTCAACTCATACCCCGCTTTAAGCAGATTCTTCGCCATAGGTTTGCCCATAATTCCAAGTCCGATAAATCCTATTTTCATCTTAAACCTCCATAAATAATGAGATTTTTCTCTTCGGTCCACTTTGTCTATTTTATTGCCAAAACTGCTTTGACAATATGTTCTTTTGTAATGCCAAAATGTTCGAGCAACTCATTGTAATTATGCGCGCTGCAACCAAAGGTATCTTCAATGCCAACAAACTCAATCGGCTTGCGGGATTTGCGCAGCACTTCCGCAACCGCGCCGCCAAGCCCGCCGATTACGCTATGCTCTTCCGCTGTGACAACGGCCTTGCAATCGGCAGCAAGCGCAATGATTTTTTCGTTGTTGAGCGGTTTGATCGTGCTGACATTGACAACCTTAACAGAAACTTTCCCTTCAAGCGCTTCCGCCGCTGCGAGAGCGAGACTTACCGCGTAACCCGTTGCAAACACAACAACCTCCTTACCCTCCTTGATCACAAAAGGCTCACCGATTTTGAACGGCTTTCCCTCAGGGGTGACATTGGGATAATCGTTGCGATTGATGCGCAAATAAACAGGGCCGTTGTAATCTGCTATCACCCGTGTCGCTTCCACCGCTTCGTTGGCGTCGGCCGGGTTGACTACGACCATATTGGGAATAGCCCGCATAATCGCTATGTCCTCAACGCTTTGATGCGTCGCGCCGTCGCCGAAGTCGGAAAGTCCAGCGGATGAACCAACGATTTTTACATTGAGTTTTCCTATCGCGATGGTCTGTCGTATCTGATCGTAGGCGCGCCCTGCCGCAAATACGGCGAAGGTGTTGGCAAAGGGAATCTTGCCCATCTGGGCGAGTCCCGCCGCGACCGAAGTCATATTCGCTTCCGCGATCCCCATTTCAAGATGACGCTCCGGATACGCGAGTTCAAAAAGTTTCCCCATGGTAGACCCGCCCAAGTCGGCGTCGAGTACAAAGATGTTTTTATTCTCTTCACCGAGTGCCACAAGCGTTTCGCCATATGCCGTTCTTTGGTTCACATAGCTCATTGTCAATCCCCCCTTACGCTTCAAGCTCATCGAGAGCCTTCCGGTATGTTTCATTCGTCAGAATGCCGTTGTGGAAGCCCACGACGCCTTCGGCAAAGCTGATACCCCTGCCTTTGATTGTGTGTGCGACAATCACTGTCGGCTGCCCTTCGACTTCGTCGGCAGCGTCGAGCGCGGTGAGAATTTCCCTTATGTCGTGCCCGTCTATCTCCATGACATTCCAACCAAAGGCTTTCCATTTTTCGGGCAGGGGATTCGTGTCAAAGCGTTCGCAGATCTTGCCCTGTGCTTGCAATGTGTTCTGATCGACGATCGCCACAAGGTTATCCGCTTTGAAAACCTTCGCTGCCATAGCCGCTTCCCAAATCTGACCTTCGGCGATTTCACCATCTCCGCAGATCACATAGACCTTCGCGGGAATTTTGTCTTCTTTCAGTCCGATCGCCATGCCAAGTCCGATGGAAAGTCCCTGCCCAAGAGAGCCCGTTCCCGCTTCAATTCCGGGTGTTTTGAGAACGTCGGGATGTCCTTGCAGTATAGAACCGATCCCCTTTGTGTGCGCAAGTTCGTCAACAGGAAAATACCCCGCTTCCGCAAGCGCCGAATACTGCAATATCGCTGCGTGCCCCTTGCTGAGCAGAAAACGATCGCGGTCAGGTTTCTCCGGATTTTGGGGATCGTGATTCATTTTGTGAAAATATAAGGCCGCGACTATGTCTGCGGCGGAACCTGAACCGCCGAGATGCCCTGCGTTGCCGATTCCCATACTGATTACCACATCGCGGCGCAGGGTTTGTGCCTTCGCCTTGATAGCATCTAACAATTCCTGTGGATAGTCCATAAAATCAACCTCCGTTTCGTCAACACGATCCGCAATAGTATAGTTTGGGTGTCAAAAGTCTCGCCCGTTGCTTTCCGGGAATTTAAAATTGTGTTCTTGCAGATATTGACTTTTAAATTCCCAAATACGCCTTGCGTATATCGGGATTAACCAGCAGTTTCGCGCTATTGTCGGCCATGACAACTTTGCCTGTTTCGAGGACATAACCTCTGTCGGCAATTTGCAGCGCCTTGACAAGATTTTGTTCAATAATGAGCATCGACGAGCCGTTGTCTTTCATCCTTTTTAGAATACGAAAAACCTCGTCCACAACGATAGGCGCCAACCCGAGCGACGGTTCATCCAGGATGAGGAGTCGAGGTTCCATCATCATTGCACGCCCAATCGCAAGCATCTGCTGCTGGCCGCCCGACAAAGTACCGGCGAGATATTTTTCCCTCTCTTTGAGAATCGGGAACGCATCAAAAACCGCTTTTAACAGTTCCTGCCGTTTTGACTTTGTACGCTTTGTGTAAGAGCCGAGAATGAGATTGTCTGTTACAGAAAGATTGCTAAGGATTCCGCGCCCTTGCGGAATGTGAGCAACACCCATTTCGGCGCGAGAATAGGTGGGTTTTGACGCGAGATCGCTGTCAAACCAGGCAATCGAACCCGACTGAATCTTCACCTCACCCGATATTGTGCGAAGGATAGTCGTTTTGCCCGCGCCATTAGAGCCGACAAGCGCTACAACTTCTCCTTCGTCCACCGAAAGGCTGACATCAAAGAGGATCTTCAGGTCGCCGTAACCGGCGCAGACCTTTTCGAGCTTAAGCATTTCCAAATACATTCCACTCCATCTTCTTCGGAATTCTCACACGATCTCTCACTGTCTGTCTCCGAAACATTCAGATCCCGCATCCTCATCGGTAATCTTCCCCCAAGTAGGCCCTGATAACTTCGGGTTTTTTCATGACCTCAAGGGGGTTTCCCTCTGTCATAAAGTGACCTTCTTCCATAACGACTACTCTGCCGCACAGTTTGGTCACGGCGGACATAACGTGTTCGATAAACAGAACGGTTATGCCCTGCTTGTTAATCTTGCGGACCATGTCCAAGCTTGTTTCCATCTCGCCCGGAGTAAGCCCCGCGAGACACTCGTCAAGCATCAGAAGCCTCGGGCGTGTGGCAAGCACACGCGCCATGTCGAGCCACTTGCGTTTTTCAATAGGCAGTTTGGTGCATTTCTGTTCCGCAATGTCATCGAACTGCACGAACTTCACAATCTCTTCCGCCGCTCTATACGCTTCTTTGAGCGTGCGATTATACAACATGGCGATCGTGTAAATGTTTTCAAACACTGTCAGATCCGCGAAGGGTTTTGGCGTCTGAAACGTCCTTCCCATGCCCAGTTTTACCCTATCGGGTACAGATTGTCCTCTGAGTTCAACCGTGCCACCATCGTCGTTGTAATAGATGATCTCTCCTTTGTCGTGGATATAAACACCTGTTATCAGGTTGACGGACGTACTCTTGCCACAACCATTCGGTCCAATAAGTCCAAGGATCTCTCCCTCGTATACACAAAAGCTCAAATCGTTGATAGCATGTACGCCCCCGAAAGACTTATCCACATTTTTCAGTTCGATTATTTTTTTATAGCCTTCAGGCAACATTGTCACCTCCAACCGCTTTTTTGGAGACGAACCTCGCCTTGATATCGTCAATAATCGAAACGATGCCGTTGGGTTTAAAGAGCACCATTACCACGATCAACAGACCGTAAAGTGCCCAACCCGCACCACCGCCGCCAAAGCCTTGCAAGTAGGCATTGGAAAGTTCCAGCAGGGGTATCGTGATGAGCGCGCCGACTGTCGGTCCCCAAATTGTGCCCATGCCGCCAAGGATCGCCACTATGCCGATGCGCACCGACATGTCTTGCGACGCCAACGTGTTTGGGTCGGCAAAACCTGTCTTAAAAACATAGAGCATCCCTGTAAACGCCATAATCGCCGAACTGATAATGAATGCCTGCAATTTTACGTTCCGCGATTTCATTCCCAGTGATTCCGCCGCGTCCTGATCTTCACAAATAGCTCTCAGATAATACCCGAGCTTGTGGCTATCGATGTACATGATGACGAGCGTAGTAAAAATCATCCATATAAACGCTACGAAATAGAAAGGAATATCCGTGTCGAAATGCAACCCCCAAAGTGTGTTGCCGCTGCGAATTTTAAAAGTGAGGCCGAGCGAACCACCCGTGAAGCGTTCGTAGTAAATCAACAACTGTCGCCAAATTGTCGTACAGGCAATGGTTGCTATAGAGAAGAACACTCCGCGAAACCTAAAACACGGCCAGCCGATGACTACGGCGAATAAAATGGCAATGGCAACTCCGAGCCACACACTCAACCAGGGGGAAATGCCAAGCGCGGGGATTATTTTTCCGCCTGCCTGCCCGGAACCGGCAAATAGCATAATGCTGGTATACGCGCCAATCGAGAAAAAGGTCGATGAGGCCCACGAGGTCTGTTTTCCGTATCCGCCGATGATATTCCAGGCGTTTCCCAGCGCGGCGAAGAAGAATACTTCCATAAGCACACGCGTGAGATATGTCCTGCTTATCACAAATGGAAAAATTAGGCAAATAAGGATGAATATCAGTGCGACAGGATGTTTTTTGATGCTTGTTAAACTGAAGATATTCTTAATCATTACGACGCACGTCCTTCCTTTCCGAAAAGTCCGTACGGTCTGAATATCAACACCAGCATCAGCACGACGTTGATCGCCGCCTGGGCCAGAAGCACGCCGGCGTATGAGCTTGCCAACGATTCAACCAGCCCGATAATCAGCCCGCCGACAAGTGCACCCTTGATGTTACCCAGTCCGCCGAGCACCATTGCGGACATTGCTATGGTGGAAAACTGCGCGCCCACTTTGGGTGAAAGCAGGAAGATCGGCGAGATTAGCAACCCGGAAATCCCTGCGAACACAGTCCCCATAGCAAACGCTGTTATAAAGACAGTACCTGTCTTTATCCCGAGGGATTCAGCCACAACGCGATTCTCACTGGTCGCCCTCATGGCCCTACCGATATCGGTTGAACTGAGAAACCAATTGACAAATACAGCAAACACCGCCGCCGCCGCAAACGCGATAACTCTCGCTGTAGAAAGCGAGACACTTCCAAGCGCGATCGCCCCGTTGCGGAGCTGTTCGGACACGGCCACGCTCTTGAAGTCGGGTCCGAAAATGAGCTGGATAAGGTTTTGTATGATGTAAGACAACCCTATCGTCAGCAATATATAGTTGCTGTCACCCTTGCCAATGACCTTCTTAATGGTGCTGGAAAAGAAGATACAGCCCGCGAGATACATTGCCGCACCTACCGGCACAAGCAGCCAGTAGGGTAAGCTCCCCTGCGGCATAAGTGAGTACATTGCGTACGTAAAGTAAAGCCCCATAGCCAGAAAGTCGCCTTGAGCGAAATTGACTATTTTCATCACGCCGTGGATCATCGTTATGCCCACGGCAACCAGCGAATACACGCCGCCGATTAACAACCCGTTGATGATGACCTGAAGCATCTTCTATCATTCTCCTCCTTGTGGAGGTGATTTTCCCAGCATGCGATACGCAGCCGGAACAAGTCGCAACACAGCGGGATTCACTGTCGGAATTACATACCGCCGGTCGCCGTTAAATTGTTCCTTGCGTACGGGTGCGCGGCGCGCGCCCGTACGCAAGGAATTCCATTTTCGATTAGAAAGGCTGCATAGTGTCTGGGTTGAGCAACACGCCCGTCGCAAATTCCTGCGGATACACGCTCGTGGGCTTGCCGTTTTGCCACTGCAGGATGATGGCGCGGGAATCGGTGTTCAGACCTGTCGTGTCGTCAAAGTCACCGTAGCCGTTGATGATACCAAACCATTGGCTGTTGTCTTTGTTGAGCTTGCGAAGCTCGTCGCGAACCGCGATCGGATCGTCGGATTGCGCGTTTTCAACTGCCTCATACGCAAGCATAATTGAGAAAAGCGTCGGCCCGCCTTGTCCCGCAAGAAATTCGTTGTTCTTTTCTTCGTAGTAGGCGTTCATTTCCATCCAGCCGGCGTTCTCGACAGCACCCTTTTGGTCCCAGCACCAAGCGTCGACGGACGTAAGCCCGTTCACATTGTCTCCGAGATCTTTGTAGAGAGACGGCCAGGTCATCGCCGCGCCGCCGCCGATTACGAGCGGGTGATAATTCAGTGTGTTCATGGCCGTGAAGATAAGTTTGAGATCGTTCGGATACGCACTCGGAAGAATGACGTCGACGCCCGCGTTCTGGATCTTTGTGATCAGCGGGGTCGCGTCTGTAAACGAACTCCCCTCATACCCTTCATCGGAGACAAGGTTGAGCCCACGCTCCACAACTTGTGTACGCGTATTGTTGGACTGGTCTGTGCCCCAGGCGTCATTGGAATAGAGGAGCCCGAGCTTCAGATCTTTGATATCTTTGCCGGTGAGCTTCGCGTATTCGGCGAGGAAGTCAAGCTGCGTGGGAATGAACGAACTCGACGTGGCCGCCGGTTGGAACACAAACGAACATCCTTGTTCTGAAACAGCTTTGTTCGCCGCCGCACCCGTGACTGTGGGCACTTTGTACTTTTCAAGTATCGGAAGCATTGTCAGCGCGATGGACGAGTTGGAGTTGCCTATCGCACACGTATACCCGCCTGCGGAAAGAGCGCGCTCGAGAGGAAGCGTTGCCGTGGCCGCGTCGGATGTGGAGTCGAGAACCTCGATATGAATAGGGCGCCCGCCCAAGGAGGGAAAACCGCCAAGTTTTTCGTTGATGTACCACTGTGCCGTTTCAGCTGCGAGAGTGCACTGACGGCCCGATTCGGCCGTACCACCCGATACGCAGGCATACACAAGGAATTTGACAGGATCGCCTGACGCGCCGGTGTTGCCGGCGCCATTGGCAGGTGTCGACTCATTGGGCGCCGCGGGAGTTTCCTCCCTTGGTGCCGACGGCACCGTATTGTCCCCCGAACAACCCGCTGCCACGGAAAACGCCATGATCACAACAAGGATCAACGCCAATTTCTTTTTCATAAATGCATCCCCTTTCTATCTTGCGCGACAATAGTAACAACATTGTCTACGTGTCAAAACATTCGCCCGCCGCCCGCCGGCGACTTGCTCCGTCGCATGTTCCCCGCCTCGCGGGGAGAGGGCGGCAACAGAAAATCTCCACCCCTTCTGCGACAACCGGAACCGCCACTGGTAGACTCACACTTCTTTTCCAAGTTTTCGTCTTTTCAACTTAGAATACTATATATTTTGCCTCTTATAATTGATCTGACGTCAGATCAATTCAGCTACAGTATAGCTTTGTTGCTTTCAAAAGTCAATACACAGTGTGAATTTTTGTGAGCTTTTCCGTCTGTCAACATTGCACCGGACAAACCTGCCCAAGTCGGATTTAGATTTTTCAGCGATTCTCTTCACAAAATTATCTCACACCACTCCCCTCCTTATTTCCCCGGTCTCTCGGCCACACGCCGCCCGGAGATCCCTCGGGGTGTCCGCCGCCCGCAGTCTTTCCTATCCGTCCAGGGCGAGACCATCTGCACAAACGGTCTCCACCGGCGGCCGTTTTGTCTGTACACAAAACAACTGCCCACTCCCGGATGTATCCTCTCGACCCACACAAACCCGCTGGACCGCAGGACTTTCGACGGTTTCCACACGATTTGCTATGCTATACCCTTTTGAAGCATGCCACAGACGCCAACCACTTCTTTTTTACCATATATATTTTGCAAAGTCAAGTGGTACACGTGATATTTTTTATATATTTCGATTGAATTAAACGGAAAACACGCTATAAAACGGCACTTTTGGAAATGCATTCCCTTTTCAAAGCATCTAGACGTGTCATTTTTTATTTCCATTTTATATCGTCCTCGGCGCTCTGGACAGCGTCGGATCCAGCTGGTAGAATGGGGATGCCAACCCATAGACCATCCGCTCTCTCGGGGATGCCACTGCAAGCGTCTCCTATGTCCATGAAAACGCGCCCGCCGGGCCTCATATGCCCGGCGGAGAAACACATTGAGGAGAAAGTTACACATGATAAATAAATGCATTCTGATTCCGGACAGCTTCAAAGGCAGTATGAGTTCCGGCGAGATCTGCTCCATCATGGAGAAAGCGATTGACCGCTATTATCCGGACGCCAAAATCATCTCCATTCCCGTCGCGGACGGCGGGGAGGGCAGTGTGGACTGTTTTTTGGCGGCCCTGGGCGGAGAACGCGTCGTCACGACGGTAAAAGGACCGTACATGGAAGACATGGAAGCCTACTACGGTCAGTTGCCTGACAAAACGGCCGTGGTCGAAATGGCAGCCTGCGCTGGACTTCCCCTCGTCGGGGACAGGCGTGCCGCCGAAAAAACAACAACTTACGGGGTGGGGCAATGTATCGCACACGCGGCGGCGGCCGGCTGCAAAAAAATCATACTCTGCCTTGGCGGCAGCGCCACAAATGACGGTGGCACGGGCGCGGCGGCGGCACTGGGAATCCGGTTTTTGAACAGCCGGGGCGAGCGTTTCGTCCCCACGGGCAAGACTCTGCGCGATATCGACCGCATCGATAAGACCGAATTGCTTCCGTCCCTGCGGGACGTGGAGACCATAGCCATGTGCGATATCGACAACCCCCTCTGCGGCCCGGACGGCGCGGCACATGTCTTCGGACCCCAAAAGGGTGCGGACCCCGCCACGGTGGCGCTGCTGGACAGTGGGCTCGCGCATATGGCGGCCGTCGTCAAACGCGACCTCGGCGCGGACATCCTTGATCTCCCCGGGGCCGGAGCCGCCGGCGGCATGGGGGGCGGCATGGCCGCTTTCCTAAACGCGCGCCTCCAGATGGGCATCGAAACCATATTGGACACCGTCAGCTTTGACAGCCTGTTGAGCGGCGCGGATATCGTATTCAGCGGCGAGGGAAGAATCGACAGCCAGTCCCTGCGCGGCAAAGTTGTGATCGGTGTGGCGCGGCGCGCGAAATCGGCGGGCGTGCCACTCGTTGTATTGGCCGGCGACGTCGCCGACGACCTGGGCCCCGCCTATGACGCGGGGGTTTCCGCCATCTTCAGCATCAACCGCGTGGCGGTTCCGTTCAGCGAGGCCAAACACCGCAGCAAAAGGGATCTCGCTTGCACCATAGATGACCTCATGCGATACACGACACTCTTCCCGCTCACAGCAACGCCGGCAACCGGTCGATGACGGCCGCGAGGGCGTGGTCGTCGCAGTCGGGGGCGGCGTAGCGGGCCGCCGCGCGGACCGCCGGGGCGGCGTTCGCCGGGGCAAAAGAGACCGCCGCGCGCAGCATGGGCAGGTCGTTTTCCTGGTCGCCAACACAGAAAACCCGTTTGGGCGGAACCGACAGGGCGTCGGCCAGCCAGCACAGCGCCGTGCCCTTGTTGGCCTCCTTGTGCTGCATCTCCAGCAAGTTCGCGTGGGAGAAGCAGACGTCGTATTGGCCCCCGTACCGCGGGCGGAACCAGTCGCTCAGCGCCCGCAGCATCGCCGCCTCGCCCACAAACAGCGCTTTCAGCCAGTTGCCCGGAATGTCCGTCAGAGACGGCGCCCGCGCGGCGGAAACCTGGACGGCGGCGAGGTGCGCGCGCGACGTCTCGTTGCTTCCGACGACCCAGATCCCCGTCAACAGATGCGCCTCGACGACGACCTCCGGAAAAGCCGCCCGGACGGCGGCGCACACGGGCAAATAATCGCTGTCAAGCGGAACGGACCGCAGCACCCGGCCCTCGTCGTAGTCGTAGACGAGCGCGCCGTTGGCCAAGATCACCGGGGCATTCAGCGGGATCGCCCGCCGGGGCTGCTCGAAGGCCTGGATCGCCCGCCCCGTGGCCACGGTGAACCGCCCGCCCTCCTCGATAAACCGCCGGATCGCGGCCCGGTTTGGTTCCGACACCTGCCGCGCCCGGTTGTAAAGTGTGCCGTCCAAATCGGACGCCAGCAAAATATTGTCAAATATTCCCATTTATTCCTCCGTGTCCATCGGTCTCTCCGGGCCGCGCTCTCTCTCCGAGGTCCTGTGCGTGTGCGGGGCTGCGGCGGTGGAGGGCGCACACAAGGCGCGCCCCTACACGAGGTCCTGCGCGTGTGCGGGCTGCGGCGCCAGACGTGTCAGCATGGCCGTAAAATAGTCCGGGCGGGCGGCTTCAAACCGCAGCGGCCGGCCGGTCCTCGGGTGTATCAGCCGCAGCGAGGCGGCGTGCAGACACTGCCCGCGCAGCGCCCACAGGTCCGGCCCGCCGTAGAGGCTGTCCCCCAGCAGCGGATGCCCGGCGGCGCGCAGGTGCGCCCGGATCTGATGGGTGCGGCCCGTCTCCAGCCGGCACTCCACATGGGTCGCGCCCGGCAGGCGCGCCAGCACCCGGTAATGCGTGACGGCCGGCCGCCCGCCCGCGGTCACCACCGCCATGCGCTTCCGGTTCTTCGGGTCCCGCCCGATCGCGCCCCGCCAAACGCCGCGCTCCCCGGGCAGGGCGCCCGCCGCCAGGCCCTCGTAGACGCGCGTCATCTCGCGCCCGGCGAGCTGCCCGGAGAGCGCGAGGTGCGCCGCGTCGTTCTTGGCCGCCACCAGCAGCCCCGACGTGTCTTTGTCCAGCCGGTGTACAATGCCGGGGCGCGCAACGCCGCCGATGCCGGACAGACCGCCCCGGCAGTGGTGGAGCAGCGCGTTGACCAGCGTGCCGTCCGCGTGCCCGGCCGCCGGGTGGACGACAAGCCCGCGCGGTTTGTTCACAACGATGAGATCTTCGTCCTCATACACAATGTCGAGCGGGATGTCCTGTGCGGCCGCGGCGCTCGGCGCCGGGTCCGGCCAGTCCGCCGTGAAGACCTCCCCCGCCGCCACCCGGTGGTTTTTCCCTGCCGGCCGGCCGTCGAGGGTCACTTCACCCCGCTCGCAAAGGCGCGCGAACGCGCTCCGGGAGAGCACTCCGGAGCGCGCCAAAAACACATCCAGGCGGAGGTTCTCGTCCGCCTCAGCCGCCTCAAAGCGCTGCCGCGGCATCCGTCTCGTCCTTTCCTCCGGCGGGCCGGTCGTGCCGGAACAGGAGATAAAGGCAAAACAACGCGCCGCCCGTCGTCACAAAGATGTCGGCCACATTGAAGATGGCGAACCGGACAAACAAAAACTCAAACATGTCCACCACATAACCGCTGACAACCCTGTCGAAGAAATTGCCCAGCGCGCCGCCCAGGATGAGACACAGCGACCAGCTCCCCAACGGCGTCTGCGGCCAGCGGCGCAGCAGCGCCCAGAGGATGACGCAAACAGCCGCGACCGTGAGGATCAAAAACAGCCAGCGCCTGTTCGCCAGGATTCCAAAGGCCGCGCCCCGGTTTTCGACATAGATCATATGCACGACGCCGGGGACCAGCGGCTGTACCGCCTGCCCCGCGAGATGCTGCGTCGCCCAATATTTTATATATCTGTCGAGGCCGACGATGGCGAGCACCGAGAGCCCCTGCCAAAGACCCGTCATCCCGCCACAACCCCGGTGCAGCGCGGGCACAGGCCCGGGTGATCCTCATGGCCGCCGTCCCGGGTGAAGTAGCCCCAGCATCGCGGGCATTTCTCCCCCGGCGCCCGCTCGACGCGGATGGCCCGCGCCCCCCGCGAGACCGACACGGCCGACACAATGCAAACGGCGGGCAGAACATCCCGCACACTCTGCCAGAAGTCGTACTCCTCCCCTTCCGACGTGAGCAAAACATGGGCTTCCAGCGGCTTTCCGAGCAGTTTGTCGGCCCGGGCGCTCTCCAGCGCCAAATTCACCTCGTCCCGCAGCGCCACAATCCGCTCCCAGCGCGCCGCCTCGTCTTCGTCCATCACGGCAAAGGGCGGCGGCTCCGGCATCGGGTTGCACAGCACGCTGCGCGTGTCCGCCGCCGCGTGGTGCGGCATGGCGGCCCAGATCTCCTCGGAGGTGAAGGCCAGCAGCGGCGCCAGCAGACGCACCAGGGTGTCGAGCAAGATATACATCGTCGACTGCGCGGCGCGGCGCGCGGGCGCCTCCTCGGCGTCGCAATACAGCCGGTCCTTGATGATGTCGAGGTAGAAGCCGGAGAGATCGTTTACACAGAAGTTGTGCATGGCGTGTAGAATCGGATGGTATTCGAAGCGGTCGTACGCCTCGCGCACCCGCCGCACGAGACGCGCCATCCGGAAGAGAACAAAGCGGTCAAGCGGCGTGAGCGCCTCGACCGGACACATCGCGTCCGGGTTGAAGTCGTGCAGATTGCCCAGCATAAACCGGGCCGTGTTGCGGATCTTCAGATAGACCTCGGAGAGCTGCCGCAGCAGTGTCTCCGAGATGCGCATGTCGTTGTGGTAGTCCGAAGACGCCGTCCACAGGCGCAGCATGTCCGCGCCGTAGCGCCCCACGATGTCGGCCGGCGTCACCGTATTGCCGACAGACTTGGACATTTTCCGGCCCTCGCCGTCCACCGTCCAGCCATGCGTCACCACGGTCCGGTAAGGGGCCTGCCCCCCCGTGGCAACGGCCGTCAGCAGCGACGACTGGAACCAGCCGCGGTATTGGTCCCCGCCCTCCAGGTAGAGGTCGGCGGGCCAGGCGAGCACCGGGTTTGTCCGCAGCACCGCCGCGTGGGTGGAGCCGGAGTCAAACCAGCCGTCCAGCGTGTCTGTCTCTTTTGTAAACGCCGTGTGTCCGCAGACCGCGCAGACCGTCCCGGCCGGCAGGATCTCGGAGGCCGGCCGGACATACCAGGCGTTTGAACCCTCGCGGGCAAAGAGCTCCGCCACGGCGTCGACGCTCTCCGGCGTGATGTGCGGCGCGGCGCAAGCGGCGCAGTAAAAGGCGGGGATCGGCAGCCCCCAGTGGCGCTGGCGGGAGATGCACCAATCGGCGCGCTCGCGCACCATTGTCTCCATGCGCTCCGCGCCCCAGCCGGGCACCCAGGTGATGTCTTTCACCGTCTGCAGCACGTCCGTCTTCATCGCGTCCACGGACGCGAACCACTGCTGCGTCGCCCGGTAGACCACCGGGCGCTTGCAGCGCCAGCAGTGCGGATAGGTGTGCGTGAGCGACGCCACGGCCAGCAGCGCCCCCCGCGCGCGCAGATCGTCCAAAATGGCGGCGTTTGCCTTCTCGTAATACAGCCCGGCAAAGGGCCCGGCCTCGTCTGTGAGACAGCCGCGCGCGTCCACCGGCACCGGGATCGGCAGGTCGTAGGGCTTGCAGGCAAAGTAGTCCTCCAAGCCGTGGCCCGGAGCGGTGTGCACACACCCCGTGCCGCTCTCCGCCGTCACATGTTCGCCGAGGATCACGAGGCTCTCGCGGTCTAAAAACGGGTGGCGCGTCGTCACGCGCTCGAGCTGGGCCCCACTGAAGACGGCCAGTTTTTCGGCGTTCTCCCACCCGGCGACGCCGGCCACGCTCTCAAACAGCGCCTCGGCCACAACAAACCGCTCCCCGCCCACGCGGTAGAGCCCGTAATCGAAGCGGGGGTGCAGGCTGATCGCCACATTGCCCGGCAGCGTCCAGGTCGTGGTCGTCCAGATGACGATGAAGACGGGCGATGCGTCGCCCGTCGCCCCAAAGAGGCCCCTGTCGTCCTCGACGCGGAACTTCACATAGATGGAATCGCAGGGGTCGTCCTGGTATTCGATCTCGGCCTCGGCCAGCGCCGTCTCGTCATGGGGGCACCAATAGACCGGTTTGAGACCCCGGTAGATGTAGCCCTTCTCGTACATTGTCCCGAAAACGCGCGTTTCCACCGCCTCAAAGGCCGGGTCCATCGTCAGATAGGGGTTGTCCCAGTCGCCCAAAATGCCCAGACGCACAAACTGGTCGCGCTGTCTCTCCACGTACTTCATCGCGAAATCGCGGCATTTGTCCCGAAAGACCGGAACGGAAATATCTTTTCGTCCAACCCCGCCGCTCTTCAAAATCTGGCTTTCGATCGGCAGGCCGTGGTTGTCCCACCCGGGGACATAGGGCGCCTGAAAGCCGGTCATGTTCTTGTAGCGCAGCACAAAATCCTTCAAGATCTTGTTCATGGCTGTGCCGACATGGATATCATTGTTGGAAAACGGCGGGCCGTCGTGCAGCACATAGCGCGGGCGGTCCGCGTTCTTTTCCATCAAGAGTTCATACAGACGCTCCGCCTGCCACTTGGCCAGCATGGCCGGCTCCCGCTGCGCCAGAGAGGCCCGCATCGGAAAGTCCGTCTTGGGCAGGCGTATCGTGTCGTTGTAGTCGCGCGGCATGGACAACTCTCCTCACGTCATTTCTTCCTCTACGGGCGGTCCCGCGTGTCTCCGTGGCCGGCGTATTGCTGGCCGAACTGATGCTGGATGTTCGGGAACTCAAAACGCGGGCGGGGCACCACCGTGTCCTCCTCCGGGTTCTCCTCCGGCAGCGTGCCGCCGGGCGCGAAGAGAATCTCCTGCACCACCGGCTCCTCCACCCCCTCGCCCGGCGCGGCGGGAGCGGACGGCGGGGGCGCCTCCGCGGCCTCCGGCGCCGCGGGGGGCGCGACAGGCGGCGCCGCGGGCGGCGGCGCGGCCGACGGCTGCACCTCGAAGATCATCGAGGGCACCGTCTGCGCCAGTTCCGCCTGCTGCCGGTACATCTCAACCAGCTGGGCGGCAAAACGGACGGTCTGCTCGTGCAGCATGTGGTGCCGCCGCATCTCGTTTTCATTTTCTCCACGCAGGCGCTGGGTCAGCGTGTCGGCCTCGTGCCGGGCCTTCCGCAAAATCACGTCGGCCTGGCTCTTGGCCTCCGCCACCGATTCCTCCGCCATCCTCTGCGCCGAGAGCAGCGTCTTACGCATGGATTCGTCCACGCTGCGGTACTCCTCCACCGTGTTGACCAGCACTTTGAGCTTGCTTTTCAACACGGCGTTTTCTTTGTACAGCGCCGCGTAGTCCTCTGTAACCTGCTCTAAGAAATCATCGACGGCCGCCATATCGTAGCCCCCGAACACGGCTTTTTCAAATTTTTTGTCTTGAACCTCTTGCGGTGTCAACACGCGCGCCGCCTCCTTTCACTCCGGTGGGTATTCTGCGCACACATACCCGCATACGGGCCCCGCACTGTGACGGGATGCCGCATGCGGGTGCGTCGCCGCAGTCTCTCCAATGCGCCGGCATTCACTGCGTTAAAAATACAGCCCGTTGTTTTCCAGTTCGTCGATCAGGTCTCCCAAAATGTCCACCCCGGACGGCGTGATGATGTATGTGCTGTTTGCCACCCGTTTGATTTTCCCATCCCTCGCATAGGCGACACCGGAGAGAAAATCCACCAGACGGCGGGCGATCTCCTTGCTGGCCGATTCCAGGTTCAGCACCACCGTGTGTGTCTCGCGCAGATGGTCGGCGATCTCGGGCGCGTTGTCGAAGCGCTCGGGCTTTACCAGCACCACTTGAAGCTGCGTCGTCGTGGGGATGGTAAGCACCTTGTCCCGCTGCGTGGACTCGGACGTCGGGACTGTGTGTCCGTTTCTGCTGGGGATGATGTCGTCAAACTCATCCTCCTCCGAATACGGATGCGCCAGACGCTTGAGTTCATCCAACAAACCCATAAGATTCCTCCTCCCTAAGAAAATGTGATGGGGACGCGCAAACGCCCCGCCGGTCCGGAAAGCGCCGGACCGTTCTTTTGAAAGCGCGCAGCCTTATGTGCGCGGTCCAAACAGGGCAGAGCCCACTCTCACCATCGTGGCGCCGGCGCGGATGGCTTCCTCAAAGTCGTCGCTCATACCCATGGACAAAATACCCATACTGATATTATCTATGTTTTTTCGCCCAATGTCAACATATAGTTGTCTCATGACCACAAAATATTGTGTGTCGCCTGTCGCCGCGAGTGGCGGCGGGATGCACATAAGACCCCGAATCTCCATGTGCCGCAAGGAAGACAGGCGTTCGAGGCTTGTCCAAAGCGCCTCCGGCGTCCAGCCGGACTTTGTCGCCTCTCCCCCGACGTTTACCTCCAGCAAAACCGCCTGCCGCCGCCCCGTCTTCTCCGCCTGGGCGTCGACGGCCTCCGCCAGCGCGAGGGAGTCCACCGATTGGAGCAGCGCCACGCGCCCGACGACCCTCGCCACCTTGTTGCGCTGCAAGTGCCCGATGAAGTGCAGCGGCGCCCCCGCGTAAGCGCCCTCGGCGTCTTTGGCGAGCAGCTCTTGCACCCGGTTTTCGCCCACGGCGTCCACCCCGGCCGCCACCGCGGCCCGCACAGCTTCGGCGTCCGCGGTCTTCGCGGCGGCCACCAGCGCCGCCCCGGGCCGGCCGGCCTCCCGCGCGGCCCGTTCCATCCGGCGCCGAATCGCGGCGACACGTTCGGCGATGCCCGTCGCGTCACCCATCCAAATCCCTCCGTTGCGTTGTTTCTGATGTGTGAAAGCTCTCAAGTTTTCACACGGTCTCTCACGACAGCACCTTGCCGTCAAACAGGTCCTTGGCCCGGACAATGATCTCGTCGCCGGGCAGCAGCGCGTCGCTTTCCTCCGGCGTGTAGGTGACAAGGTAGTAGTTGCCCCGTTCGAGCAGGATCTCGATCTTCTTAAACCGCGCCTGGTTCAGCACCCGGCAGTACACCCCCGGCCCCTTCTCCTCGTCCATGCGTGTGGACCCGCGGGGGATGCGGATCCCCGTGTAGCTCTCGCGCAAAATCCGCACGCTCTGGCGGCGCAGATCCGCGAAGTTGATCATGTCCCGATCGCTCTCCAACACGAGCAGGCATGTGCCGTCCGCCGCCGGTTCCACCCGTTTGACGCGCGCCTGCGCCCGGTACTCGTCCGAACCGACGCGCATCTCGACCTGCGCACCCGGTGTAAAGCTCCGCGACTCCGCCTCCGGGATGACGGCCGCGTATTGCCATGCAAAGCCGAAGATCAGCTTTCCCAAATAGGCCCCGGAGTCCGCCGCCGGAGGCCGCGCGAGGAACGCGGTGACGTCCTCGGCCGTCATCTCGTCGAGCGCCGCCGGTGTGAGAACCGCCTCATACCCGTCCACAACCCGGCTGAAAGTGCCCGGGCTGTCCGCCGTCACGGGGGTGACGTCCCAGTCGGCCGCCCGCCGCTTTGTCTGATATTCCTCCTCGAGCCGCTCAATCAGCACGTCCAGGTCCTCGCCGCCTCCAAAGGTATAATCCCGTTTGTACAGCAGGGACCGCATCTCCATGTCCTGCCCGCGCAGGTCCCGCAGGTCGCCGTTGTCGACGGCGCCGATGATGGCCAACACGCTGTCACGGATTGTCTCGTCCAACGCCGACGGGTTTGTGATGTCAACCGCGCGCCGGCGGATGTAGGCGAGCTGTTCAATGCGTTCGGAGAGCCGCCGCAGCTCCTCAAAGGTTCCCTGGACCGAGGGGTCCCGGTAGGCCACGGCCAGCGTCTCCCCCCGCGCCACCCGCGCACCCTCCGCCACCCGCGTCTCGACGATCCCGTCCGCCAGCGGCAGCGCGCGTTCGTCGCGCACAAAGACGCCGTCTGTCTCCAACGTCTCCTCCACCGTGTACAGCACGGCGTTCACCGTACCCACCGGGTCGTTGAAGGCGTCAATGACATGGTACCCCATGAAGGCCACGACAAAGACAAAGAGCAGCAAAAACACAAAGCGCGTGACCCAAACTCCCTGCTTTTTCATGGCACTCTCATCCGACCGGGCGCGCGGTCTCTCCCTGCGGGGCGGGGGTCTCATTGGGCAGGGACACGGGGCGGAACGGAATGATCGTGGAGATGGCGTGTTTGTAAATGAGCTGCTGCCGGCCGTCGGCCTCCATCACCACCGTGAAGTTGTCAAACGCGCGCACCACGCCCTTGATCTGAAACCCGTTGACCAGAAAGACCGTGACGTTCTGATGGTCGCGGCGGAACTGATTGAGGAATAGATCCTGATAATTTGTTGTTTTTTGCATATACGAACTCCTTCCCAAAACACAAGGCGGTCACAGCGGCCGGGCGATGGATCTCGGGCGTCCCCGCCGGTCGGCATTGTCCCCATCATACCTCAGAATAAAATAGATTTCTCCACGATTTCAGTCGAGGCCTCGAGGAGATTTTCCGCGTCGGCGTCCAGCCACTCCGCGTCCCATTGGTGGGCAAACCAGGTGACCTGCCGTTTGGCGTAGCGCCGGGTGGCCTGTTTGATCCGCGCGACGGCCTCCGTCGGCGTGGCATCCCCATCCAGCACCTCGCCTAGCTCCCGGTATCCGATGGCGTTCATCGCGGGGGCGTCCGCCGGCACGCCCTCGGCGCGGAGCCTGCGCACCTCTTCTAAAAACCCCAGAGACATCATCTCATCCACACGCGCGTCGATGCGCTCATACAGTTTGGCCCGGTCGCGCCGCAGGCCGATCGTCAGCGTCTCAAAGCGCCGCAGCCGCCGGGCGCTCCGGCGCAGATGCTCCGCCATTGTGACGCCGGTCTCGCTGAAGACCTCCAACGCCCTGACGACCCGCACGTGGTCCTGCCGGTGGAGCCGCCCGGCCGTCTCCTCATCGACCGCCCGCAGCGCCTCAAAGAGCCGCTCCTCGCCGTGCATCTCGAGGTAGGCCTGCCAATAGACCCGCGCGGCCCCGCCGGAACCCGGGGCGTTGCCTCCCCCGTCGCCGTACATGCCGGTCACGAGCGCGCGCAGATAGAGCCCCGTGCCGCCCACCACAACGGGCACCCGCCCCCGCGCCAGCACCCGCTCGACCGACTGGGTCGCCTCGGCGGCGTAACGGGCGGCGGAGTAGTTCTCCCGGGGGTCGGCCACATCGATCATGTGGTGCGGTATGTCCCCCCGTTCCTCCGCCGTGGGCTTGGCCGTGCCGACGTCCATGCCCCGGTAGATCTGCCGGGAGTCGCAGGAGATCACTTCGCCCCCCACCGCACGGGCCAGACAGCAGGAGAGCGCCGTCTTTCCGACGGCGGTGGGCCCCACCAAACAGATCAGCGGCTGTCGCCGCTTCGGCCTTCTCATTGCCGTTTGAACTGCCGCATCATATCGGCGCGGCTGATCGAGACCGCCACCGGGCGGCCGTGCGGACAATGACGCAGCGCCGGGTCCTCCGCAACCTGGGCCGCCAGCGCCTCCGCCTCTCCGGGGTGGGAACGCCGCCCCAGTTTGACGGCCGACCGGCAGGCCACCATGTGCAGGATGTCGTCAAAGAGGCGGGGCGCCGAATCCCGGCGGCCCTCCCGCAGCCGTTCGGACACCTCATCGAGCAGCGCGGGCAGCGCCGCGGCGTCCACATCGGCCGGCGCTTCGCGCACCAGCAGCGCGCCGTCGCCGAAGTCCTCCAACAAAAAGCCCATTTCGGAGAGCATCTCCGCGTGTTCGAGCAGTACCGCCGCCGCCGCGGGCGGAGGCGTCAGTACCAGGGGCGTCAGCAATACCTGCGCCATCTGCGCCGTCCGCCTCTCTTTCAGCCGATTGAAGACGATGCGCTCGTGCGCGGCGTGTTTGTCGATCAAAAGAATTCCGTCGGTCTCCTCCACGATGAGGACCCCATCCATCACCTCGCCCACAAAGCGCCAGGGCGGCGGCGGCTCCGGATCCGCCCGGGTCTCGGCGCTCTCCGGGCGGCCGGGCCTCCCGGACGACTCCGCCGGCTGGGCGGAGCGGACCGCGGACCCATAACCGCCGACACCCGGCCGGCTGAGCGGCAGCGCGGACGCGCCCGGCAGCTCCGCCGCGGGGGACGCGTAAGAAACCGGCGCCGGCCGGCCCGCGTCGGCGACCGGCACAGGAGGCGCGGCGGCCGGCGTGTCCGCCTGCGCGCGGTACTGCTCCGCCGTCATGGTGCGCCACGCGTCCGGCCGGGGCCGGGCCGAGGCGTGAAACGCCGCGCGCGGCACCTGCGGCGCGGATGGCCGCGCCGCCTCCCATTCCGGGCGCCCGAGCACCGACAACGCGCCGCGCACGGCGTAAAATACCGCGTCGAATATCTCCCGTTCCGAAGAAAATTTGATCTCGCTCTTGGCGGGGTGAACATTGACGTCATAGGCCGAGGGCGGCAGGTCCAGGTGCAGCACACAGGCCGGGTACCGCCCGGCCATGACGGCGTGGCGGCCCGCCTCCTCCAAGGCCGCCGTCACCGTGCGGGCATGTACGGGCCGGCCGGACACCAGGACGTGCTGGGCCTGGCGGCTGCCCTGCGCCTTCTCGGGGCGGCTGACAAACCCCCACACGCGGACCCCTCCCTGTTCGCTGGGCGGCACCTCGCACAGCCCCTCCGCAAAGGCCCGCCCGAAGACACTGTACAGACAGGAACGCAGGTTCCCGTCGCCCGGGGTGTGCAGCGTCGGGCGGCCGTCGCGCACGTATTGAAAAGAGATCTCCGGGTGGGAGAGCGCGGCCCGCTGCACCACCGCCTGCACGTGGGCCGACTCCGTCGTGTCTTTTTTGAGGAACTTCTGCCGGGCCGGGGTGTTGTAAAAAAGATCGCGCACCACGAGGGTCGTCCCCTCGGGGCAGCCGGTTTCCCGACTCTCGGTCACCGCGCCGGCCTCCAACATGAGCGCCGTGCCCATCACGCCGCCGCGAACGCGCGTGATGAGCTGCACACGGCTCACGGCGGCGATGGCGGCCAGCGCCTCGCCGCGAAACCCCAGCGTGCGCACCGCCGTGAGGTCCTCCGCCGAACGGATCTTGCTGGTGGCATGGCGCAAAAACGCCGCCTGCGCGTCTTCCGGCGCCATGCCCTCCCCGTTGTCGGTCACCCGCAGCAGCCGCACGCCGCCGCCGGCCGACTCGACCGTCACGGCCGTGGCGCCTGCGTCGATGGCGTTTTCGATGAGCTCCTTGACCGCCGCCGCCGGCCGCTCCACCACCTCGCCGGCGGCAATGAGGTCGGCCACATGGGGCGCCAGGGTATGGATCTTCGACATGGGCGACTCTCCTTATTGCTGTCTTACCTAGTACCATATCACAGATTCCCCCGCCGTTCAAGGCATTTTGTGAGACGCGCCACGATTTGCCGACATTTTTGTATGGTTTTGCCGGCTGGGAGGCGCTCCGACGGCGGTCTTCCTAAAAAAACGCCCGATCGTCCCAAAAAACTACCCGCCGGTCGCCCCGGTCCCGCCTTGACGTACCTTGGCCGTGATGATACAATAGCGGTAACAAACATGTGTGACGGCAGTCGGCCGGGAAGGGAGTGACGCGCCGTGAAGTACAGACGATGGATGATCGCGCTCTGCGTGCTGCTGGCGGCGGCGGCTCTTCTCTCGCTCGCGTACCTCGCGGAGAACGCGGGCCACACCTGCGCCGACGGTGCTTGCCATGTCTGCCGTCACATGACGGCGGCCCGCAGTCTGCTCGCGCAGCTCGGGTGCGCCCTGTTGGCGGCGGCGGGTCTGTCCGCGGTACTGTCGACCGCGTGCGCGCGCTTTTTCGCCGCCGGCGGCCCTCCGCGGCCGTCCCCGGTGCGCCTGGAAGTCAGACGGAACAACTGAATGGGGCACGGGCAGATGTGCGTCGGCTTCGCCGGGCGCGCCTTCTGCCCTCTTTGCATCGCCAAATTTTCCAAAATTTTACATTCAGAGGTGACGTCTTATGAAACGTTGTGCACCGTTGCTTTTGTCGTTCTTCCTGCTGATGGGGTGCGCGTCCACCTCCGCGCCGGCCGGCGCCCGCAACGCCGCGGGGACGCAGAGCATCTCCGTCCCCACGCCCGCCCCCACGCCGTCTCCCGACGTTGTTCAGGAGACCGACGCCCCCGACGCGCCGGCTCCCTCGCCCGCCGCCCCCCATGCCGTGGTTCTTCCGGCGCCGGTGGGCAATGTCGTTGAGATCAAAGAGAAGCTCTTCATCGCCCAGACAAACGATATTTATCTGAACGCTGAGGATTACCTGGGCAAAACACTCCGCTACGAGGGATTTTTCGACGAATATGTCGACGAGTTCACCGGCAATGTCTACCGCCTTGTGCTTCGCAACGGCCCCGGCTGCTGCGGATATGACCAGACCGCCGGCTTCGAGGTCGTCTGGGACAAGGACTACCCGACCCTCAACGATTGGGTGGAGGCCACCGGTGTGCTGGAGACCTACGACGAGGACGGCGCGTCGTACCTGCGCGTGCGTCTGGCAAGCCTCAACGTCCTCGACGTCCGCGGCGCCGAATACGTGGAGAATTGACATCGCGTGGAATTTGCGATACAATACTGACGGTCACCTTTGGCGCGCGCCGAAGGGTATCAATACCGGCCGCAAGGCCGGAAGCGAGGTCGTCGGATTGATAAGCAGAAGTCGGTATCGGGGCCGCAGCCGCCGCCGCAAGGGCATGACGGCGCTGGTGGTGATTTCGGCCGTGCTGGCGCTGGGGTTGGTCGCCGGCCTTTTGGTGTTGCCCAATTATCTCGTGTATATGCCGGACGGCCGCGTGTATTTCGATATTCCCTTCTTAAACCGGTGGCGTGAAGAGCCGCTCCCCACGCCCTCCGGCGCGGAGCTGCCTGTCCTGAGGACGCTCGACCCGCCGGTGCCCGATACCCCGACACCGACGCCGATGCCCACCCCCACACCGACGCCCGCCGCCGAACGGTCTTTCCACGCCCTGTACGCGCCGATCGCGCTGGTGCAGACGGAAGACGGCCTCAACGCGCTCCGCGCGCAGGTGACGGCCGGCGGGCCCGTCGACGCGCTGGTGCTGGAACTCAAGGCTGAGAGCGGCCTGCTGGCGTTTCGCTCGTCGATGCCCTTTGCGATCCAGGCCAAGGTGAGCGCCGAGACGGACGTCGCCGCCGCGCACATCCGCGCGCTGCGGCGCGAGGGGATCTATGTGGTGGCCGCTCTGTCCGCATTCAAAGACGCCTCGGTGCCGCAGCAGGAGTCGTCCGTCGGCGTCAAGCACGTCTCCGGGGTCAACTGGCTCGACAACACCCGTTCGCGCTGGCTGGACCCATACAAGGACCCGGCCCGGACCTACCTTCTGGGGCTGATCACGGAAGTGGCTGGGCTGGGTGTGGATGAGATCCTGCTGGACCGTTTTTCCTTCCCCGCAAGGGGGTCTTTGCACGCCATCAGCTACGGGGCCTACGAAGACACTCCGCGCAGCGACGCGCTGGAAAGCTTCGCGCGGGAGGCGGCGGACCGGTTGGCCTCCTCTCACGTGGCGCTGTCCGTCATGTTGGAGGACAAGACGGCGCAGACGGGGGAGGACCCCCTCGGCGGCCAGCGGCTGACGGCGCTGGCGTCTATCTTTGACCGAATATACGCGGCGGTGCCGCTGACCGATACGGGCGCCGCGTTCGCCCCCGTCCTGACGGCCGTATCCGCCGTGACGCCCGCGGACCGGCTCTCGGCCAAACTGGTGCCGGTGCTGACCGTTCCGGAGGACCTGCCGCCGGAGACGCTGCAGATCTCCCTGGACGCCGCCGGCGGGCGGGAGGGCCTCGGCTGGCTGCTCATGAACGCGCAGGGCGTCTATACGGCCCCCTGACGGGGCAAAGATCTGATTCTTGAGAATGGGGAAGGATGTCCATGACCTTCGATGCGGGACAATTTGACATCGCGGTGATCGGCGCCGGTCATGCCGGGATTGAGGCGGCATTGGCCGGCGCCCGTTTGGGTCTGCGCGTCGTGCTGTTTGCCATGCATCTCGACGCGGTGGCAAACCTCCCCTGCAACCCGGCCATCGGCGGCACGGCCAAGGGCCACCTGGTGCGGGAGATCGACGCGCTGGGCGGCGAGATGGGCCGGGCGGCCGACGCGTGCTGCATCCAGTACCGCCTGCTCAACCGGGGCAAGGGCCCCGCGGTACACAGCCTGCGCGCGCAGGCCGACCGGCGCCGGTACGGCGCGCATATGAAGGCCCTGCTGGAACGCACGCCGAACCTCTGCCTCAAACAGGCCGAGATCGTCGATCTGGGCCCCGCCGGGGGGCCCGTCGCCTGGGTGGATACGGCGCTGGGCGCGCGCTACGCGGTGCGCGCGGTTGTCGTCGCGGCGGGCACCTATCTAAACGCCCGCGTGATCACCGGCGCCTCGGTGCGGGCGAGCGGCCCGGACGGGCTGATGCCCTCCGTCTCCCTCTCCGACGTGCTGCGGGCGCTCGGTCTCCCGCTCCAGCGGTTCAAGACCGGCACACCGCCCCGCGTCAACGCGCGCAGCGTGGATTTTTCCGAAATGGAGCTTCAGCCGGGCGACGACGACGCCCCCGCCTTCTCGTTTGAGACGGCGGAGAGACCGCGCAACCGGGCGGTCTGTCACCTCACGTGGACGACGCCCGAGACGCACGCCGTCATACGCGAGAATCTGCATCTGAGCCCGCTTTACGCCGGCGTCATCCGGGGCGTCGGGGCGCGCTACTGCCCCTCCATCGAAGACAAGGTGGTGCGCTTTGCGGACAAACGCCGCCACCCGCTGTTCGTCGAGCCGACGGGACTCGACACCGAGGAACTGTATCTGCAAGGGCTGTCCTCGTCGCTGCCGGAGGAGGTACAGCGCAAGGTGCTGCGCTCCATTCCGGGGCTGCGGCGCGCCGAAGTGACGCGGCCCGCCTACGCCATCGAATATGACTGCCTCGACCCGCTCTGCCTGACCCCCGCGCTGGAGACGCGCGCCGTGCCGGGCCTCTACTGCGCCGGGCAGATCTGCGGCACCTCCGGCTATGAGGAGGCGGCGGCGCAGGGGCTCGTCGCCGGGATCAACGCCGCCCGGGCGCTGCGGGGCGAAACGCCCCTGGTGTTGGACCGCGCCTCATCCTACATCGGCACGCTGATCGACGATCTGGTGACGCGCGGCACGGACGAGCCCTACCGTATGATGACCTCCCGGTCGGAATACCGGCTGTTGCTGCGGCAAGACAACGCCGACGCCCGCCTGACGCCGATCGGGCATGAAATCGGCCTTATCTCCCCCGAGAGATACCGCCGCACGCGCGAAAAATACGCGCAGGTGGCGCGCGAGATCGCGCGGCTGTCCGCCGCCGTGGCGCCGCCCTCCGAATCGTTCGCGGCTTTTTTGCGGGCGCGAAACAGCGCCGTGCCGACCACCGGCGTGCGCCTGTCCGACCTCGTGCGCCGGCCCGAGCTCTCCTACGACGCGCTGGCCCCCTTCGACCCGGACCGCCCGCCGCTGGCCCCCGAGGTGCAAGAGCAGGTGGAGATCACTCTGCGCTACGAGGGCTATCTCAAGCGGCAGGAAGCCCATGTGGCGCAGTTCAAGCGCATGGAGAGCCGCCTGCTGCCCGGGGACATCGACTACGCCGCGATCCACGGGCTGCGTCTGGAGGCGCGGCAAAAGCTGGACAGAGTGCGCCCGGTTTCGCTGGGGCAGGCCTCCCGCATCTCCGGCGTCAGCCCCGCCGACATGACCGCATTGATGATCCACCTGGGGCGTCCGTCATGACGGGGGATGAGAGATTGTTTTTACAAAAACAATCAATTGATGATCCACCCGGGGCTCTCGTCATGTCGGATGAGGAGAGATTGTTTTCACAAAAACAATCGATTGATGATCCGCCCGGGGCGTCTGCCATGATGGAGGATGAGGGATTGTTTTCACAAAAACAATCCATTGATGATCCGCCTGGGGCTTTCGTCATGTCGGGGGCGATGCGGACTTATTTGGGGCGGTTGCTCGCGCAGAACCGGACGCTCAACTTGACGGCCGTCCGGAACGAGGAGGAGGCCGTCGTTCGGCACATCCGCGACGCGCTGGCGCTGTCGGCGCTGTATCCTTTGGCGGGGAAATCCGTCATCGACATCGGCAGCGGCGGCGGTCTGCCGGGGATCCCGCTGAAGATCCGGGATCCGTCGATCAGGCTGACGCTGCTGGACGCCACCGCCAAAAAGGTGGATTTTTTGCGGAAGGTGTGCGACGAACTGGGGCTCGCCGACGTCGCCTGCGTTGCCGCGCGGGCCGAAGAACAGGCGCGCCGCCCCGGTTTTCGCGACGCCTACGACGTGGCCGTGGCGCGGGGCGTGGCCTTTTTGCCGGCGCTCTGCGAACTGTGCCTGCCCTTTGTAAAGCCCGGCGGCGCGCTTCTCGCGATGAAGGGCGGCGACTGTGACGACGAGGCCGCCGCCGCCGCCGAACGGATTGAAGCCCTGGGCGGCGGCGCGGCGAAGATCCTTCGCTACGCGCTCACACCGGAGATCACGCACGCCCTCGTCATCGTCCCCAAACGCCGCCCCACGCCCCCCGCTTACCCCCGGCGCTGGGCGAAAATCCTCGGGGACAGATAAATAACGCGGCACAAAGGGAACGGTTCCCCTTGTGCCGCGGGTTGTTGTGAGGCGATGTCATGCGAAAACATTATATCGACAACTTGCGCTGGATGTGTATTCTTTTTTTGTTTCCTTATCACACGCTCATGGTGTACAATACATTTGGCGAAAGCTTTTACGTCAAAGGAGCAGACGTTCAAATTGCGAGCGTTTTTATCACGGCAATATGGCCGTGGTTTATGCCGCTTTTGTTCCTGATTGCGGGCGTCAGTTCAGCGTATGCTCTCAAGACAAGGACTTTAAAAGAATATATCACGGAGCGCATATATAAGCTTCTCATCCCACTTTTATCCGGTCTGTTGCTCCTCGTTCCCATGCAGACCTATTTTGCGGAGGTATTTCACAACGGTTATACCGGCAGTTATTTTGAACAATACATTCTTTTCTTCACAAACCCTACAGATCTCAGCGGATACCACGGCGGATTCACACCCGCGCATCTGTGGTTTATATTGTATTTATTTGTCATATCCCTTGTCGCCGTCCCCCTCATGTCCGCCAATCAAAAATCCGGCCAAAAACTGTCTGTGCATAAAATTCCGTTTCCCGCGTTTTTATTGCTCTTCATTGTCCCTATTTTCAGCCAGATGATCTTGGACTTCAACGGCAAAAGTGTCGGCGAATCTTTGACTTATTTCTTATTTGGATATTTTCTGATATCGAACGATGTTATACAGGAAAAACTGCAAAAATACCGTTTCTTCTTGCTGGGCTTTGTCGTGCTTTGTGCAGCGCTCTACATCTTCTTCGTGACGGCCATTGCATACTATCATGAGATTCTCTTTGAAATTCTATATAACCTGTATGCATGGACCGCCATCTTGGCTATTTTGGGGTTTGGAAAACAACATCTGGATTTCACAAACCGCACGGCGTCTTATTTGTCAAAATCTTCCTTTTCTATCTATATTTTTCATCAGCAATGGATTGTGATAACCGCCTACTTCGCCCTGATGTGGACGCAGAACATCCCGTTGCAAATGCTCCTCATCTTGTCGGCAAGTACGCTGTTGACCTTTTTGCACTACGAGGTATTTCGAAGATTTTCTGTGACGAGGTTCCTATTTGGCATAAAAACCGCGCGCCGGTGATAAAAAAGCCGGTTTCATATATGAAACCGGCGGGCCAGTGCGGCTTGCAGTGGTTTTTTTCGGTCGATGACCAGCATCACCGCGGCGGCGGCGGCACAGGGGATCATCACCAGCCACGACCATTGGAAGAGGAGATGCCCCACTCTGTACCAGCCGACCGCGCCTTCCACCGACATGGTGAGCAGTCCGCAGGAGGCCAACACCCCGGCGGCCAGTCGCCAACCTTGCAGGGCCTTGCGCTTGACCAGCGTGCTGACCGCGAGAAAGACCAGCGTCACCGAGATCACAATGGGCAGCGCCAGCGTCAAAAACCAGGCCCCTTCCAATTGGCTCTCCAACAGCCACAAAAACAGCAGCAGCGCCCCCACGTCGAACGTCACCGCCCGGCGCAACCCCATGCGGCGCGGCCACAGCGCCAGGGGCAGGCACACCCAGGTGAGCCCGAAGCTTCCCAAAACCACCGCCGACCAGGTGACTCTCTTGTTGTACACGGAGTCGATCAGCAGGCAGATGAGCGACGCGAACACCAAGATGACCGTCATGACCACGGCGACGAAACGCCGCTCGACCAGGCTGTCGACCGCGTCAACCTTGCGGGGCGCGGCGGTCTTCTCCGCCGCCCCGGCCAGAGGATTGATCACGGGGCAGCGGCACAGCGGGCAGTCCCGCAGGGCTCCGTCCAATTCGACGCCGCAGTTGACACAGTAAGACATACTCCACCTCTGATTGAATTTCCCCGCCGCCCCGCCGCGCTGTCCCGTCAACCGTGATGAGACGCCCCCATCTCGTTGCTCTCGACCCTGACCGGGAGGCCGATCTTCACCAGCTGCGTAAAAAAGATCCGTTCCACTTGGGGCTGGGGCATGTCACGCGTGAAATTGACCGTGGTGACGCCCCCGTAGCTGACGACGGCCGCGGCCAGGCGGTTGGTGCGCGGAGGGCCCAATATCATGTCGAACCGCTCCACCAGGGGGCGCATGGCCTCCGGGACCGTTGTCGCGCCCAGATTGGAGAAGGACATGGTAAACTGCTGCTCCCCCAGTATCTGGTATGCCATTATCAGACTCGCCTTTTTTACAAACAACGGCACGCCGCGCAGCAGCGGATTGTTTTCTGAGCTGACGTTCATCGCCATCATGGAATTGAGATACTTTGTGTTGACATCTCTGCGCAGCGTATGGTGCACATGTTTTGTGATCTCGTCGAACGAATATTCCCCCAGCCCGGGTTCCACGCCCACATTGATGAAGAGAGAAAAATTCCGCAATGTCTTCGAGGGGTAGAACCGGCGCATATCCACCGGCACAGACACTTTGACGGCCCGGCGCGCGGCGGGGGTCATCTCCCGCTGCACCCGGTGGAGGGCATAGAGCTGCACCGCCACCAGCAGTTCCGTCACCGATACGCCGCGTTCTCTGGCGGCGGCGCGCAGCGCCTCCGTCGGTATGACGCCGGTTGTCAGATGCATCACCCCGGCGCCCTCGCGGGCGCCCGGCACATGCCAGGCCCTTCGCTCTCTCCGGGAGCGCACGGCGCTCAGGTCGGCGTGTTTTTTGTAGCTGTCTTCCAGTTCCTCCGGCGTGGCCCCGCGCGCGCAGTCGAGCACGCCGTCCCCGGCGGGGATGGGATGCCCCCCCAACGCGAGGTACTGCGCCGTCAGCGTTTTCAAAAACACCATGCCGCCGCCGCCGTCCGTGAGCGAATGGAGAAACTCGACGGCGATCCTTCTCTGGTAATACCGCACCCGAAAATGAAAATATCCGTTTTCTTTCTCCCGTATGACCATGCAGGGGTTGCGCACATCCTCCTGCACGCACGGCATACCCGCGTTGTCCTCGATGTAATACCAAAACAGCCCCCGCCGCAGCCTGCTTTTGATGTGGGGGAACCTCGGCAGCACCGCGGCGAGCGCCGCTTGCAGCCTCACGGGGTCCACTTCCTCATGCAGCGTCGCGGACAGGCGGAAGATCGGATGCCACCGGGCCGTCCGCACGGCGGGATAAATCTTGGCCGCGTTATCGAGCGCGTACCAGCGCTTGTCCGGAAAAGCGGATGTAAACTGCGTGGTCATTGTTGTTTCTCCTCTGGATACCTCTGTCGGTTTCGGCTTCCCTTTCAGTATAGCATGTTTTCGCCCTTTGCGGGGGGCCATACGGAAATTTTCTCCCGGGCGCTCTCGGCAAGGCGGACGACAACAAATTGTTGCCGTCCGCCTTGTGTCATCTCCGTGTGTCTGTTTCTTCTCCGGGCCCGCGGGCCGCGTTCAATCGATCGAAACCGATGGTGCGGGCTGTGAGAGCGGGACATAGTCCGCGCCCCAGTAATACGCGGCGGCGCTGGCGGAGCCGGCCGGAACGGCGGCGGTACACACCGCCCTGACCAGATCGCCCGCCGCAACGGTCTGCAGATCCGTGGCAACCCCTGTCAGCCTGCCGTCTTCTCCGTAGAACGCCAAAATGATGTTCGCCCCCGCGGGCGGGGCGCTGTCCAGCACAACCGAGGCGGTGGCGGTGGCGCCGTCAATGCGCACCTGGAACGACTTGGCGTCCTCCACCGCGGCGTAGAGCGCGTTGTAGACATTGACCGCCGCAAGCTCGGCCGCCGCGCTTGTCAGCGCGTCCGCGGCGGCGTACGCCGGGTCACCGGCGTCCACGCCGACGGCCAAAGCAACCGGCATCAGGTCTTTTGCGTTCCGGTAGGCGCTGCGCTGCGTCTTTGAGAATGTCATCGCCGCGTCCGCGTCGAAATCGTCGACCGGGAGGATCGAGAAATTGTAGTCGACGGTTTTGCCGAGGGCGTTCAGAATATAGACCCCTTTGGGAATGGCCTGGGTGCCCCAGCTGGTATCGGCGCCGCGCCCGCGTGAGGCAACGTCCACATACAGGTAAGTCGGAAGGCTTGCGTCGTTGCGCCCGAATTCGTCATAGACCTGGTACGGATGCTTTTGTCTGGCGTCGCCGAACTGCGTCGGGCTGTAGTGCAGCGCATTGAACTCGACGAGGCTCGCCATGTTGTACGGCGCTTCGGCGGGGTTGTACGCGCTGGCGTTTCCTGTGAACAGATTGTTGGCCGCGAACTGGCCCGCCTTCATGACAACACCGAAGCCCGTGTCGTCCGTCACCGCCGCCCAGCGCGTGTCGAGGCGCTCGCCGGTGTCCTGGCTGGTGATATACTCGACGTAGTTCTTCGAAACCGTCGTCGAGTAGACCCCGACGTCGGTGCCTGTCCTGCGGTCCACGTAGTTCTCCTCCGGCCCGCGCGCGAAGTAGGTGATGTTCTCCATACCCGGCACAAGCTTCATATAACCGCCGATGACGTTCATGATGTACCGTCCCCCCACCGGCGTCGCGCCGAACACATAGTGTTCGCTCACGTTGATCTCGCCCGTCGGGTAGACTTTATACGTCGTTGTCATCGTCACGCTCAGTGGCGAGGATGTGTTGGCGGATGTGTTGACAATCTCGACGTAGTTTGCGTATGTCGTCGCCGTGCTGTACGTCGTCGCGGTTTGTGTGCGCGACGCGCCGGACTGTTTCCATTTGATCAGCTCGACGGCGGAACTGCCGTTGGAGCCGCCGGAATACGCCTCTCCGGCCTGGTTGTCCGTCACCGGCATATAGAAGTTCGGCTCATAACCGAGCGTGGCGAACCGGCGCCCCTTGAAGCTCATGTCGGTGAACGTGCCGGCCGCCTTGTCAAACGTGTACGCGAACAGACCGTCCGGGCCGGTGATCTCGATCGTTCCGTCCGTTTCGCCGCCCGTCCCCGCGACGCTGATCTGATCAACCGTCATCGGGACAACCGGCTTGGCGACAGGCGCGAACGCGCCCGTTGTGAGCGGCAGCTGGTTGGCGGCGACCACATAGCCCTTCTCGGCCCACTGCGTGGCCTCTCTCTGATGGAACTGGATGTTGAAGAAATACTCCGCACCGGGCTTTGTCGTCACCGCGTCGAACTCCTGGGTGAACGTTTTGGCCGTGTGCTTCTCGTTGGCTATCGCGTACGGCTCCGGAGCCACGTCGAGAACGCCCGCGCCCTCTCTTATGACCGTGCCGTTTTCATAGAGCTGCCAGGTCATGTCGTAGGCGCTGGCGTTTGTATGCATAAACGAGTTCTTGACGGTAAACCCGACGCTTGTCGCGGTGGGCGCGCCGCTTGCCGTGACTTTCAGCCTCTGGTACAGGCGCCTGACCTCGGCGGCATGCGGTTTTGGGGTGCGGTCGGCAAGGATCACGCCGTTTGCCCCAAAGTCCAGGTCTCCGCTCGAGTTGCCCCAGTCGCCGTCGTACCCGAAGAACGTGCCGTCGCCCGAACGGTCGCCCCGCACGCCGGTGACGGCGGACGAGGGCGGCACCGGGGTTTTGACCGACTGGTCAACCCAGTCCCAGATGAACCCGCCGGCGCTGTACGAGTTGCCTTCGGCGATCGCGACGTATGTGTCCATGTTGCCGAGCGAGTTGCCCATAGCGTGGGAATATTCGCAGTTGATCATGATCTTGCTTTGACTCGGACTGTCAAAAGAGCCGTACGACGGGTACATGCCGGCCCACATGTCGGCGTAAGATTGGGCATACTGCGCGTGGGTCGGGCGGCCGCCGCTGCCGAGCAATCCGTTCAGCTCATTTTCGCGGGCCTTGAGCGTCCAGATCGAGTACGGCGCCGACGTGGCGTTCATGGACGACTCGTTGCCGGCGGACCACGCCACAACGCAGGCCATGTTCTTGTCGCGCTCGTACATGTTGAGCATACGGTCGCGCAGCGTCTGACTAAAAACCGCACTTGTCGAATTGCCCGTGCTGTTGTGACTCTCGTGGTTGGCCTCGTCCATCACGTAAATGCCCAGTTCGTCCGCGACGTCGTAAAATCTCGTGTCGTGCGGATAGTGGGCCATGCGGATCGCGTTGACGTTGTTCAGCTTCATCAGCGTCTCGTCTCTGCGGATGAGGTCGAGCGTCATGGCGTAACCCGTGTCCGGGTTTGTCTCGTGAAGGTTTGTCCCGTAGAACGTGAGACGCTTTCCGTTCACCAGCCAGTAGGAGCCGGCCGACGCGGTGTAAACACCGCCCGAAAGCGTGTGCGTATTGGGCGCGTTGACGTATGTGGTGTACTTAAAGCCGACGCGCACGCACGTGTACTCCGTCTGCGCCCCGTTATCCACATACATGACCAGCTTGTACAGGTACGGATCCTCGGCCGACCAGAGATGCGGGTTCGCGAGCGGCACGGTGAACCGCGGTATCGCGAGCGAGATGTTGGTGCTGCCCGTGATGCCCGGCGTGGCGGTGTACCTGACGCCGCCGCCAAACGGCAGGACCTCCGTGGTGGCGTTGCCGCTGCCGGTCACGCCGGAACTCGTGACAAAGTTGACGAACTGATATTCGGCCGTCTCGCTGCCTTGCGCGACGACGGCGCCGTCCGCGTCATAGAGCTTGTAGTGGACCGGCTTGGACTCCCCGCTCGTTCTCGTCGGATCCGCAAAATCGCGCACGGCGGCTTTCAGGTCAAAGATCCAGCCGGTGTCGCGCCCGTTGTTCAGATCGTCCGGCGATACGGGTCTCGTCGAGACCTCATAGTCCCAGATGTCCTCCATGTTGCGCGCCATAAGGTACGTTTTGCGGGCTATGCCGGAAAGACGGATCATGTCTTGATTTTCAAGCCACGACCCCGACGTCCAGCGGATCAGCTGCAGGGCGATCACGTTGTCGCCGACGTTGATATACGGCGTCACGTCAAACTCATGGTGCGTCCATATGTCGGTGGTCCAGCCCACGGCGCGGCCGTTTACCCAGATGTAACACGCGCTCACGCCGTCAAAGTTTAAGAACACCTCTTTGCCGGCCCAGTCGGCCGGCACCGTGAAGTGCCTCTGGTAGGTGCCGACGCCGTTGTAGTTTGTCGGGGCGGCGGGCGCGGTCGTGCTGTTGCCGCTGTGATAGTACTGCCACGCGTTTTTGGAGTTTACGTATTGCACCTGATCGTACTTCGCGGTGCCGTCGTCGTTGAAGTTGACCTGCCAGCTGTTCGGCACCGTGATGTCGTCCCACGCGCCGGCGTCGAAATCCAGCGTGTTAAAATCACGCGGCTCCTGCCCGATACCGGCGGTCGGCCACGGCCGCTGGCCCGGATTGACGGCGAAGTTGAATTTCCATGTCCCGTTGAGCGGCAGGATATTGGCGGAGTTTGAGACCGTCCCGGCCTCGTCCGCGAACGGGTACAGCGTGAAGTTGTCCTTGGCCTTGGCTTCGGTGTCGTACAGATAGTAGTTGGAACGCGGGTTTTCACCGCCCAGCTGGAAAACAAAGCTCGTGGATGAATTTGTGGTCCATTCGTTGCCCGTAAACGCCAAGTCGGGCGCCACATACACGATCGTGATTTTATCCGAATCTGCCGCCGCGGGCAGGAAGGTATAATCGGCAAAGTCCGATATGGAAATTTTTACCTCTTTTGTGGTTGCGATGTTGTCCAAAGCGAGTGACCAGTTTGTGCCGCCGCCGGTCAGGGCGCCTTTCACAACCACGTCGGCCGGGTCAACGCCGACCGCAGCCGCGGTCAGCCCGGTGACAGCCGTATCAAAGGTTATGTCGATCTTGCCGGAGCGTATCTTCGCGCCGGCGTCGCCGTCCGTCGCCGCGCTGAACCTGATGACATCCGGGGGTCTTTTGAAAAGCACGGTCTTGTCGGAGGTGCCGGGCACGAGGGGAACAATGACAAAGTTGGGGATGTTCCCTATGGTGACGGCGACCTCGCCGGCCTGCGCGTTCAATATTTGCAGCGACCAGTTTTGCCCGCTGCCCGTCACAGCGCCCTTCTCGGCCGCGCCCGCCGGGCTCAGCGTGATGACCGAGGCCGTCAGCCCGGCGATCGGCTTGTCGAATGTGATGTCGATGCTGTTTGACGTCTCCGTGGGGCTTCCGTTGGCCGACACCGTGTACATGGCCGTCGCGCCCGCGTACAGCGTGACCTTATCGGCGCCCTCGGGGCCGGCCGTAAAGTCGTAGCCCGGGACGTCCAAACCCACGGTGACTTCGCCGGCCACCGCGTCGCTCACCGGAACCGTCCATGTCGTGCCGCCGTCCGACGTCGTCGGCGTGCCTATGGTGGCCGCGCCCGCCGGGGTCAGCGCGACGTTCGACGCCGTCAGGCCGGTCACCGCCGTGTCGAGGGTCAGCGTGATCTGCGAGGTCGAGGTCACTGCGTCGCCGTTGGCGGCGGCGCTGAACGTGGCCGGGACGATGTTTCGCTGATATAGGCCGATGTTGTCTATGTAGGTGGTCCACGTCACATTGGACAGGCGCAAGGCCTGTATCTGGATGCTGTTCAGGGCGCCGGTCCAGATAGAATTGGCGGTGTGTGCGCGGATGGATCCGGCGTTGTTTTTGGGCGCGATGTCAAATTGGATATTCGCCCCTTTTTTCAGATAGATGTTCACCGTATACCACTGCGTCAGCCCGGTTTGCCCGGTGGGCAAAATCGTCTGCGCGTTCCCGGTCGGCCCCGTGTGATAACCGATGCCGCCCGATGCCGCCACAAGCGCCAGCAGTATCGCGCCGCCGTTTTCGAACCTGATCTCACCTCTGTTGGTGGAGTTCGGGCTCCCGGGGTACCAATCGAACGATATCAGCGCTTCGTCGGACGCGTTCAGCCCGTTCTTGGTGGCGTTGCTGAGGGTCTTGATCGCGTGGCGGTTGCCGCTGACATTGTTCAGGGCCCAAGACAGTTTGCGCGTGGTGTTGGCACCGGCGCCGGTCCCGACGGAGGTTGTGACATTGGTCGGGGCAACATAGTTGGCCGCGGGATTCTCGAGCCCCGCGGACGAGGCGATGCCGAAGATGTCGTTGGTGGGATTTTCGAAATCGGTGCTCTCTATTTGCATATACCCCGACGGCGGGGTCAGACTGGCCGCCTGCACCGGCAAAGAAACCGCCGGCAACATCACCATGAGCATGATAAACACAAGCGTTAGACTCAAAGCTTTGCGTGTTCTTAACATGACATTCTCTCCTTCTCATCTTTGCACACCTGTTTTGGCCGCCCACGGCCGGACGGACGCACCGGCGCGGTCTTCGCGGCGTCCAACCGCCCGACAAGCGGGCACCACTCCGGAACGGGGCCGCCTGCACAAGCAGCCTCGCCGACGGCTGCTCCCTCTGCACAGGGCGCGGCCGCTTCGCTTCCGGACATATTCCGTGCCCCATTGGACTGCGGCGCCTTTGGCCGCTCCCCGCGCAACCCGCCGTGTGACAGGTGCGGGAGAGACGCCCGCGCGTGTATCGGGGGCATCGGTGTTTTCGATTGTATTACACAGAACTCCCAAAGTCAAGGGAGGAACAACGCCCCGGGGGCAACGCAGACCGTCTTGGTCGCGTTGCCCCCGGGGCGTTGCATTTTGCCGGGTCGAATTTCCTCACGAGAGGGCCGCCGCGCGGGCCGAGTGGAATGTCCGGCGGAACCTGTCCGGCGGCATGGTGGCAAAGCGCTTGAAGTCCCGGATGAGGTGCGCCTGGTCGAAGTACCCGTTGTTGAACACGAGGGACGAAACCCCGATGTTTTTCTCCTTCAAGAGGTCTTTGAGCACGCTCTGAAACCGCATGACGCCGCTGTACTGCTTGGGGGAGCACCCGTGCGTCTCTTTGAAACGCTCCCGGCAGTAACGTTCGGAATAGCCCGTGACCTGCCGCATGTTGTTAAAAAGGACATTGCCCCGGGAGGAGCAGATCATCATCGTGAAATAGTCGATGAACGTGGGGTCGTAGTCGTGGTCTGTCATGTGCTGGTCGGCAAACGCGCAAAACAGACGAATCCGCTCGTCAAAATCGCCGGTCGCGCGCATCTGCGCCAGCAGTTCCTCCGCCATAGGGTAGGCCTTGCTGAAGGGCACGGCGGAATCGGCGAGTTCGCTCAGTTTGAACCGCGCGCATTTGAGGCCGAGGTTTGAGTATGGTTTGAACCCGAAATATTCGGTGTCCGGCTTGACGGTGAGCATCTTGTGCTCGAAGAACGCGCCCGAGAACAACGCGTCGGGCTCCCGGTCGTTACACTCGATGAGGACATTGAGACACGCATCCGGCAGAATGCGGATCTGGCACAACTCCGGATTGGGGCTGGAGCGGAACTGGTAACAGAGCGCACCCTTTTTGATGCCGACTTTGTTCCAGTCGATCACCCTCTCCCGGTAATCCAAAACCCGGATGTTGAGAAGAGGCTGGAAGGGGGGGGTATTGTCCTGAAGATCTCGAAGAACATTTGCCACAATCATTCATCGTCACTCTTTTTCTGTAGTCTCGCGGACATGAAAACCCTGTCCGCGGCGGCGGGAAAAAGGTCCGCCCTTGTCTCGCCGATCGCCCTCTCGAGCGACAACACCCGGACGGCATTCAGGATCCGACCTTTATACTATGATTTTACCTGATCCGCCGCAAAAAATCAAGTCGGAAAGCCCAAATTTCCCCAGAAAATATCCGGCGGTGCCCCCATCAGATGGTAAAAATTTCAATTTTTCGCGCTTTCCGCCCCCTCACAACGCCACATTTTGGGCGGATATTGTAAAAATGGGAGGCGCAAAGCGCGCCTCCCATTTGTGTTTTTCACATTTCTCTTTCATTTTTAACTTATTTTTCATATAATTCCGAAATTTTATATGAAAAAGTCCGTTTTTTGCAATCAAAATTATCATTTTTGTGTTACACTATGAACAGATCACCAAAGTATACAAAAAGAAGATTCACGCGATGCGTTTTTCAGACGAAGGCTTACTGTTCTAAAAATTTCCTGTTCGGCCGCAAACGCCGCCTCCCGGGCAGTTCCGGCACCCCGCGCGGTTTGCGCACTGGGACCGCGTTTGACGCGCAAACCGTCACATTGCTTTCTTTCTTAATCTTCTTATATTTCCCTTCCTCTTAACAGAGCTGTCCGGACAGGCGCCATGCCTTCGAGACAGCTCTCTTTTTCTTGGCGCGCGCGGGCGGCGCCTTCGCCGCGCCGCGCCGCCCAAGTGTTGAGAGCCGTGTTTTATCTTCGAAAATGCGAAAAACGCGCCGACAAAACAGCCGGGGGCGACTGTCAGTCGCCGTACACCGCCAGGGCGGCGCGGTAGGTCTCAAAAAGATCCAGCTTGGAGATGATCTCGAACGGGCTGTGCATCGAGAGCACCGGCACGCCGGCGTCCACGACCTCGATGTTGCGCTGCGCCATATAGACGGCCACCGTGCCGCCGCCGCCCTGGTCCACCTTGCCCAGTTCCCCGAACTGGTAGCGGATGCCGCCGCGTTCCAGCAGACCGCGCAGCCGGCCGACAGTCTCCGCCGAGGCGTCGGAGGCGCCGGCTTTGCCGCGCACGCCCGTGTACTTCATGAGGCCGAGCCCGTAATTCAGCCTGTGGGCGTTGGTCTTGTCCGACACCTCCGGGTAATTGGGGTCGAACGCGTTGCAGACGTCGGCCGACAGACAGAACGAAGATGCGAAACATGCCCCGAGCGGCACACCCTGCTCGGCGCACAGGTCGGCCATCAGGGTGTCGAAGGCGGCGCTGCGCATCCCGGTCACGCCCTCCGAGCCGATCTCTTCCTTGTCGGCCAGCAGGCAGACCGCCGTGTGCTCCGGGGCGGCGTCGAGATCCAGCAGCGCGCGCAGGGCAACAAAGCCGCACACGCGGTCGTCGTGCCCGTACCCGCCGATCAGCGAGGCGTCCAGCCCCACGTCGCGGGCGGGCAGCGCGGGCACAAGAGAGAGCTCCGCGGAGAGGAAATCCGCCTCTGTGATGCCGTACCGCCGGTGAAGCAGCGCCAGCACCGCGAGTTTGACGCGCGACTCCCCTGTCTCGGCGTCCGGGCGCGTGCCGATGAGCACGTTGAGACTCTCGCCGGTGATGGCCTCCCGGAGGTTCTTTTTCATCTGATCCCCGGCCAGATGGGGCAGCAGATCGGTGATCGTGAAGACAGGGTCATCCGGCGCGGCGCCGACGGACACCGGCACCGCGGTGCCGTCCGCCTTGACCACGACGCCGTGCAATTCCAGCGGCAGCGCCACCCACTGGTATTTTTTGATGCCGCCGTAATAATGGGTCTTCAGCAGAACCGTCTCGCTGTCCTCATAGAGCGGGCGCGGTTTCACGTCCAGCCGCGGCGCGTCGATGTGCGCGGCCACGAGGCGTATGCCCTCCTCCAGCCCGCGCCGGCCCACGACGATCAGCGTGACCGCCTTGTCCCGGTTTACATGGTAGAGTTTGTCGCCCGGGCGCACGGTCAGGCCCCGCCGGTAAGCCGAGAAGCCCCGCGCCTCGGCGCGGCGTACCGCCTCCGCGGCCGACAGCCGCTCGGTCTTCCCCACGGTCAGAAATTGTTTGTAGTCCTCCCCCAGCGCTTGCGCGCGGTCCCACTGGCCGTCTTCCAGTGTGTCAAATCCGTTCTTTGGCTGGTAAAACAGCGCCTCGCGGCGCGGACTTTTGCTCGTCTCAGACATGTTCAGGGCCCCTTTCTCTCAAACGCGGCGTGGCCGTGATTGATCTATTGCGTTGACTGTCAATTGACTGTCAATTGATTGTTAATCGACTGTTAGTTGGAATAATTTTCCAAAATTTGATGATAGAGCGTTTCGGCGGCGCGGACGAGGGCGTCCGGGTCCGCGTTGTTTTCGAGGACAAAATCACAGCGGGCGCGGTAGTCCTCATCGCGCCGCCCGGCGGCCACGCGGGCCCGCGCGTAAGAGGCATCCACACCATCCCGCGCGACGATGCGCGCCAGCCGGGCCTCAAACGGCGCCAGTACGCACACCACCGCCGCGCAGCGCGCGGCCAGCGACCCGTCGAGCAGCGCCACGGCGTCCACGGCAGCCGCCCGGTACCCGCCGCGCCGCACCGCCGCCAGCAGATCTTCGATCTCCCGGATGACGGCGCCGTGGGTGAGCGCTTCCAGGGCGCGCCGCCGCGCCGCGTCGGCGAAGACGAGACGGCCCAGCGCTTTGCGGTCCAGCCGGCCGTCGAAAAACGCCGCCGGGAACGCGCACCGAATGGCCTCCACCAGGGCCGCGTCCGTCCGCAGCAGGCGGTGGTACACCTCGTCGGCGTCGATGCAATACGCGCCGAGGCCGGCCCACACGGCCATCACCGTACTCTTTCCCGTGCCGGACCCGCCGGTCAGTCCGATGACAATCATCCCCGGCCATCTCCCAAAATCAACATTTTCCCGCCCCGCCGCGGCCGTTTCGCGGCCGCAGGGCGCTATACGTCCCGCGTCTGAAACCCCGCGGCCTTGCGCAGGCGATTCCGGACCGCGGCCTCCACGCCGCCGCCCTCGGGGCAACGGGCAAAAAGCTGCCGCGCGTTCAGCGCGTCGAGCCGGCGCAGCGCGTCGAAGAGCGAACGGGCCAGCGAGAGCGGGTCGGACCGCGACCCGTAGCTCACCCGGGCAAGACCCGCGAAATCGTTCCACTCCTCGTCGAAGCAGAGCACGGCCACGGGTCCGGGCCGGCTGCGGGCATAGTCCGCGGCCCGAACGGCCGGACCGCGCAGGATGGTGAGCGGCGCGCGCGGGGCATAGTGGCGATATTTCATACCGGGCGCGCTGGGGGTCTCGCCGTCGGCCGGTTCCCCCCGCACCGCCGGATCGACCACCAGGTTGGGGATCACCTCGCAGAGCGACTCCCGCGTGACGCCGCCCGGCCGGAGCAGTCTCGGCGGGTGGTGCGCCACGCTCACCACGGTGGATTCGATGCCCCACTGGCAGGGGCCGCCGTCTAAAATGGCGTCGATCAGCCCCTCAAAATCCGCCCGGACATGGTCCGCCGTGGTGGGGCTGGGCCGGCCCGACAGATTGGCGGAGGGCGCGGCCAGCGGCGTCCCCGCCGCCCGGATGACCGCGCGGGCGGCCGGCAGGGCGGGCAGACGGACCGCCACGGTGGACAGCCCGGCCGTCACCGCGTCGGGCACGATGGCGCGCCGGGGCAGCACCAGCGTGAGCGGACCGGGCCAAAAACGCTGCGCCAGCGCCAGCGCGGCCGGCGGAATCTCCCGGCACAGCGCCGTCAGTGCCTCCGGCTCGGCGATGTGGACAATGAGGGGGTTGTCCGCCGGACGTCCTTTGGCCTCAAAGATGCGAACCACGGCGGATGCGTCCAGAGCGTTGGCCGCGAGGCCGTACACCGTCTCGGTGGGCATCGCGACCAACCGGCCCGCGCGCAGCAGCCGGCCCGCGGCAGCGATGTCGTCCGGCGAAGACGCCGTCAAATGCACGGTGTGGATCCGGCTCATGTGTCCTCCTGCGCGCGCAGCTTGTCCGCCTGGTCGGCGGTGATCAGCGCATCCATGATCTCGTCCAGGTCTCCCGTCAAAACGGCGTCGATCTTGTAGAGCGTGAGGCCGATGCGGTGGTCCGTGACGCGCCCCTGCGGGAAGTTGTAGGTGCGGATGCGTTCGGAACGGTCCCCCGTGCCCACCTGGCTCTTGCGGTCGGAGGCGATGAGCGCCTCCTGCTCGGCCCGTTTCTGCTCCAGCAGCCGGGAACGGAGAATCTTCATGGCCCTGTCCCGGTTCTTATGCTGGCTGCGTTCGTCCTGACACTCGACGACGATGCCGGTCGGCAAATGCGTGATGCGAATGGCGCTTTCGGTCTTGTTGACATGCTGCCCGCCGGCGCCGCCGGCGCGGTAGGTGTCTGTCTGCAGGTCGGCGGGGTTTACCTCAATGTCCACCTCTTCGGCCTCCGGCAGCACCGCCACCGTGACGGTGGACGTGTGAATGCGGCCGGACGCCTCGGTGTCGGGCACCCTCTGCACGCGGTGGACGCCGCTTTCAAATTTGAGGCGCGAATACACGCCGACGCCCTCGATCATAAAGCTGATCTCCTTGACGCCGCCAAGCTCGGTCTCGTTCAGACTCAGGACATCCGTCTTCCAGCGCCGCCGTTCGGCGTACATGGTGTACATGCGCCACAACGAAGCGGCAAACAGCGCCGCCTCCTCACCGCCGGCGCCGCCGCGGATCTCGACGATGACGTTTTTGTCGTCGTTCGGGTCGTGGGGGAGCAACAGCACGCGGATCTGCGCAAGCAGCGCCCCCCGCCGGGCGCGCGCGTCGTCAAATTCCTCCTGGGCCAGCGTCCGCAGGTCGGCATCCTGAGAGCCCTCCAAGATCTCCCGCGCGTCGGCCGCCTGCTGTTCACAGGCGGCATAGGCCCGGTAGGCCTCGACGACGGGTGCGATCTCTTTTTGCTCCTTCAGCAATTTCGTCACGCGCGGCCGGTCGGCAAAGATCTCCGGCGTGGTCAGCAGCTGCGAGATCTCCTCGTCACGCTGCGCAAGCAATTTCAGTTTTTCCAGCATAGGCCGCCTCTCATACAGATAATTCCCATACAGTATATCACGTCCCGCGCCGCGAGGGAAGCACCAAAGCCCGCGCCCGGGGGCGATCGGCCGCATTTCCTATATTTGGTAAATATAGGAAATTTGTATCCACCGCGTGGAGAAGAAATTTTGCCCTTGATTCTGCGGCGGGAGTAGAGTATAATGGAAAAAGATCTCGCGCACACACGAAGGGCAACACCCGACCGCAGCGGCGTTTGATACACGGAGAGGTATCGAAGTGGTCATAACGGGGCTGACTCGAAATCAGTTTGGGAGCAATCCCACGTGGGTTCGAATCCCACCCTCTCCGCCAACGAAAGCCTGGAGCCGCAAGCGGTTCCGGGTTTTTCTATAAGCAGCGGCGTGGTGGAAAATTTGTCCAAAAAGCCGCCGTGGTGGAAAATTCGTGGTGGAATTCCACCACGAGGCCGGGACATGAATTTCCAATTTATAACAGCAAAATCTCGCCGTGGTGGAAAAATGGTGGAACAACTCCCTGAGCTTCTATGCGAAGATATGAGATTTTGGGAGAAGAAACTCCGTCACAGGTCTAAATCGGATGACTTTTTCCGTTCCGCCTTGCCCATGCTCTCTTTCCTATTTCCACCATTTCCGCCACGAGATTTTCCACCATGAGATTTCGGGTGGAGCGCGTTGTGGTAGGCATCCAACACGGCTTTCTTTCTGTCAAGCCGCACATCCACATAGCGGGCGGTCGTCGCGTCCATGTTGGTGGAGATGTTCAGTTGCAACCCGAAACCGGCGCGATGAAACGTGGATAGATTGGCTGAAACTCGCACATGAACAGGCGAAAGGCAACAAGGCGGACCCTGCCGCTCCGCGGCCTGGGGAAGTGGTGTATACCGGGGAGACCCGGCGAGAGAAAGGAATTGACGGCGGCTCGGCGCGGATCGTGTACCAGGTGACTGTCCGCACGTCGCTGGCGAACGGTCAGATGTTGATTGTTCCGAAAGTGGATGTGGCCACGTGGTGGTCTCTCATCAAACGCCTGATCTATATTGCCTGCCGTGTGGTAAGTCACGCCCGGAGAACAAGTCTATTGTTTGAGCGAAGCAATTTGTGGAAGGAAGTATTTACAGAGGTCCATGCGGTTTTCGCATAGCAAATTCCAACATGGTGGATAACGTCGGTGC
>JAIRTA010000050.1 GCA_031255175.1 Oscillospiraceae bacterium
CGTGGCGCCCCGGGGCTTCCTCGTGTGAGGTGGGGGCCGGGTGGACTGGCGTGGGCTGCTGACAGGGGGGTCCCGGATCGCCTTGCGGGCCCTGTGGCCCAGTGGGGCCCGGATTGCCCTGTGTTCCCTGGGGCCCAGGGGGGCCCGGGTCGCCGTGGGGTCCCTGCGGCCCAGTGGGGCCCGGATTGCCTTGCGCGCCCTGCGGCCCAGCGGGGCCGGGGTTGCCTTGCGGTCCCTGCGGCCCTGTGGAGCCTGGATCGCCTTGCGGCCCCTGTGTTCCTTGCGGACCCGCGGGACCTGGATCGCCTCGCGGTCCCTGCGGTCCCGTGGAGCCTGGATTGCCTTGCGGTCCCTGCGGGCCTGCGGGTCCGGGGTCGCCCCGTGGCCCCTGCGGCCCTTGCGGTCCCTGTGGTCCTTGCGGCCCTTGCGGTCCCTGCGAACCTGGTGGATACGGGACGACTCCACAGCAACGGGCTGAATACCCGCCTATATGACAATATTTACTGTGAACACACAAGACGCCCACACCCTTTACGCTCCATAATATGGGGTGTGAGATTCCGGTGTGATTCCCTCTATATCTGCGTGCTGTATCTGAGCAGCGCCGATTTTTCGTTGTCGCATTTTCCGTCGATCACCGCCGACAGGAGAGCGCGGAGCAGTCTGCCCATCTGCGGGCCCGGTTCATGGCCCGCCGCGATGAGATCGTGGCCGTTGATGTCCAGCGACTGTAAGCTGAAGCAGTCCTTCGACGCGATCACCACATCGAGCAGCAGGCGGAGGCGTTCCGTCTTTGCCTCACGTCTCTCACGGGCCATGTCCGCGTGGCCCGCCGCGTCCGCCGCATTCAGATCGAGCAATTGGCGAAACGCCGGTTCGCCCAACCGCGCGAGCCAGCGTTTGACATTGGCGCCGGTTTCGGCGATTTCGGCGTTGTGATGGCGTATGAGCAGCAGCACCCGTTTGCGAAAGTCGCCGCTGAATCGAAGTTCTTTGGCAAACAGCGCGTCGGCGGTCTCCGCGGATATTTCGGCGTGGCCGTAAAAGTGAACGTCACCGTCGGCGCCGACCGTCCTACAGGCGGCCTTTCCGACGTCGTGGAGCAGCGCCGCCATGCGCACCTCCGGGACCGGCGGGCTGGCCGCCACCACCCGGGCGGTATGCCGGTAGGCGTCTAAAAAATGATGCCGGTTTTGTTCCAGGCAATCCAGTGCGGCCAGCGGCGGAACGGCGGCGAACAGGACTTCCCGGTGCGCGTTCAGCACGTGCTCGACATGGGAGCCCATCAGAAGCTTGATCAGTTCCGCCGATATGCGCTCCGCGGCGACATTCGCGAGCGTCGGCGCCAGCGCTTTGACCGCCGCCGCCGTGTCCGGATCGAGAGAAAATCCCAGTTCCGACGCGAAGCGGCAAGCCCGCATGATGCGCAGCGCGTCCTCGGCGAGCCGCGCCCGCGGGGCGCCCACGGTTCGAATTACACGGCGCCGGATGTCCTCCGCGCCGCCGAACGGGTCGGCCAGCCCCAGCCGCGGGTTGTAGGCGACCGCGTTCATCGTGAAGTCGCGGCGCGACAGATCGTCAGCCAGATTGTCTGAAAAAGTCACACTGTCCGGCCGCCGGCCGTCGGAATACGCGCCGTCGCCGCGAAACGTCGTGACCTCAAACGTCTCACCGTCGGCGGAGACGGTCAGCGTGCCGTATTTTTCTCCGGTCGGGATGATCGGGTACCGGGCGCCCAGCGCGTCCCTGACGTCGCAGGGCCGCGCCGACGTGCAGACGTCCCAGTCGTGCGGCACGCGCCCCATCAGCGAATCGCGCACACAGCCGCCCACCGCGTACGCCTCGAAACCGCGGGACATCAACGCATCGATGATGTCCCGCGCGCCGGAGGGCATGTCGATCATTTTGGCAGTCATAAACGCATCCCTTCTCGCAGTTGAACATCCCTCCGGCCGCACCGAAACGGCGGGGTGCGGGGTTGCGGGGGACGCCCTGTCCGGGGTGAAAAACGAGGATTTCCGGCCCGCGGTGGCGGGGGAAATCCTCGTCTGTTTGTTTCTGTGTAGAGTTGGGGATGTGGTTATGGCCCGATTTGGTTCCTGTAAAACACGCTCCCCACCATCTCCAGATGGAGCTTGACACGCAGGTAGAGCTTTTCTTCTTGGATCCGCGCGAAGTCGGCCTCGTTGGCACCTGTCAGCTCGACTGTTTTTAGGGTGACTGTGACCGACGCGCTCTCACCCGGCGAGAGATAATCTTTTTCTACAGACGCGTCCGGCAGCGGCAGGCGCTCCCATACCGCGCCCCTCCACACCGGATAGTCCGGATCCAGCGGCGGTCGGCATACCGGCCAGTGCCACTTGCCGTCCTCATCTTCCAGGGACAGCACCGAGACCAGATCGCTGGGCAGCGGCACTTGCTCCCCGCCGTCCGTCTCCCACACCCATGTCATGTGAACCCCGATGTGCGCGCTCGCGCTTCCGGTGTTTGTAACCTCCGCCGTGATCGGATATTCGGTACCCGGCTCAATGGCGCGCCCAAGCCAGACGCCGACGGGTTCATCCGACGACTCCACGACCATAGTGCCCGAGACGGCCGCCATAGTGCCCTTGAGGCCCCCCCAGGTGTGTACAATGAAGGCGTATGTGCTCCCCACGGCCACCACAAGCATCAACACGATGAGGATCAGCGACAACAGCCTGCGGCGCAGGTTCTTCTTCATGCGGATCACCCTCCTTGGCGGGGCCAAGAGGCCCCACAGGGAAGATTCCGGCGCAATACGTCTTTACCCGTATTGCGCCGGAACCCAATCAGGAATCAGACAATAGCCTCATTCAATCCGCCACCGGGCGGGGCCGCGAGAGTGTGGCGTCTCATTTGCTCGTGATGAACTCCACCCACTGCCGCATGCTGGTGAACCTGGCGGAAGATCCGAAGAATACCACGCCGCTTCCGTCAGAGTCTTGTGTAAAGGCATTCCAATACTCCGGCAGACCGAAGACGTCCGCGATCGCCTCATTGTAGTCGCCCTGCGTCGCACGCAACCCAAAGCCGCCGAACTTCGCATACTCATACAGACCGTCAAGGGCCTCAGGAGAATCCTCAATGCTGACTCTCGCATTGGTCAGAGCGTCAAAACGCGGCTCAATGTAGGCGTTCGCAGCGCCGGCCTGGAAGAGAATCACTTGAGCACCATCAAACTTGTCATCAAGATTCTCGACATTGGTATAGCCGTAGTAATCAGGATCTTCCAAGTCCGCCTTTATATCTGGCCAATCGAGATCACTGTAGCGCTCCAAAGTAAGAACTGTGATGGTCTTCGGCGTAGTGGGCTTCCACGCCCACTTTGTGTTGTCAGGATCGGACATGTCGAACCATTCATCGAAGAAATCATTCGCAGCGTCCGCAGAGTCAATGACATGCGCGTTGATCGGAGTGGTGCCGTCCGCCGGATCGAATCTCGGGAAAGAGAAGCCAGCCGTGATCCCATTCTTACGCCACTCCAAAACTTCGTCGTCATCCGGGTCTTCAGGGTCTTTGGGGTCAATTTTCCACGGAATGCCTGTGAGCGGCACAAAGTTGTCCGGATCATCCAGATATTCAT
>JAIRTA010000111.1 GCA_031255175.1 Oscillospiraceae bacterium
GCTCCTCAACTGTATCTACCATATGTTGTCGGAGAATGAACCCTTTGACCCGACTCTCTATACCCTTGAAAAAGCCGCCTGTGCCAAACGCGCCTCGAACATTACGAAAGAGCAGGCCATCGCTTATTTGATGTCTATCGGCGCCCATATAAGCTTCCCTGAGGCAACACCACGTCCAGATTCCCCTTGATATCCCTTGATAATTCCCCTCCGCTAAGAGGGGCCTTTTGTTGTGCTCTCTTTTATCCTTACTCTCTCCGTGACGTTTCCAATCTAGGTGTACGACGTCGTGTGGCTGTTGTTGGAGCTTGTTTCCTTGTTTTTCAGCTATCGCCCCCTTCGGGCAAAACCGCCTCAAACTGCTACGGATGGGCTGGCTGCCTTACTGTAATGTAGTGGATCGGACATCCACCCTTTACAGCATAACTCCTCCCTTTTGAATCGCGACACTTGCGTCGCGACCTTCCCCATATTCTTCAAACAAATTGTGTCGGCTCTTCCGACACAATTTGTTTGTGCCGTTCGGCGCCGGGGTGGCGCGTTCGCTGCTTTGCACATCGCGGTCGACACGCATACCCACCTGCCAAAATGTGTCGCGCCACGGCCCACGACCGGCAGGCGGCGGGCGATGGGTCAGCCGCCCGGCGCCGTGAGAAGCCTGGAACCTTGCTTCTTGGCAAGGTTCCAGGTTTTTGCTTTCCAACCCGTTATACTATTTGCGTACCCGCCCGCGAGGCGGGGCGGCAGAAAGAAAGTCTCACCCGCCGCGGGCCGGCGATTGAGGCGTACCCGTCCGCGAGGCGGGGCAACATCAGGGAGGGAAATGATATGAAACACAAACACATAGCAATATCCAGGTTTTTGAGCGTGACGCTCGCGCTCTGCGTGTCTTTGACCATGCTGCCGTTCACGGCCGCGCACACGCGCGCGGCGGCGGACGCCGCCCTGCCGGTCGCGGGCGACATTCTCGCCTTGCAGGGCGGGACATTGGAGGGCGGCGTCCTGGTCTATGACTTTGGCGACTACGACGATGTGTTGGCGTCGATCGACGCCGGAAACCGCATCCCGATCACCGTCAGCCGCCCGAAGGGCAGCGAGGCGGGGTATCCCGTGCGGGCGTGGTTTGACTCGTATACCGGCAGCGACAACAACAGTTTCCGGATCTTCGACTCCGAAGAACCCGAAGAGGGGGCGTATAGTGTCGGCGAAATCGCATTTGCCGCGGGGGAGAGCAGCAAAACGCTCTACATCGGCGAACCGTATAGCATTGGCGACAACACGAACCTCAGCGGTATGCTGACTTTTTACGTTTATTTTGATCTCTTTGACAAGACCGCGGTGGCTGCCCCGATGATTCGTTTGCAGACAACGAAGCGCCCGCCGTCTGACGGTCCGGCCCTATCCGCGCTGCCCGCGGTCACGTATGCCAATGTCGGCCAGCTCCCCGCGAAATTCGGCGAGCCCAAAGTCATCACCGTGGAATTCCATCCCATCTTTCAATATACGAATTATCAGTATTGCAAGGTCACGGAAGAACTGACTTTGACGTTGACAAACGGCACGGATACGCTGAATCTCCGGCCCGTCGAGGCGGTTGACTCGGTCCTCAGCGCCCTGTCTTTTGTGATACCGCCAAACGCGATCGGGGACGGCGAAGGCTGGGAAGTGGCCCGCCTCAGCGGGATCACGAACGCGAACGGCACGCGCGCCGAAGATTTTACCTTCAGCGACAGAGATATTTATTATGACTATGTCCCCGCATTCGGCGTCATAACCGCCGACAAAGAAACATACGACGGCTTGGAAACCGTCCGTCTCACCATACCCGTGACAAACGCGGGATTGGCGGAAGACGGCGAGTATACGTTTGCGGATTATTTTCAGCGCATTCAGCTGTCCATCGACGGCGGAGAGAGCTTTGTCGAAAAGAACCTGCTCACATGGAATGCCGAAACCCGGTGTATAGAGGCCTCGTTTGCCGCGCCGGACAACGCCGGAGACAGCGCCGTCCGCATTGCGGCGGAGCTTTATGCGGCTTACGGCGAGGTGATATCGTATAGGGCGCTTTACGGCGCGTTCAAAATCATCGAAATATCCGCTGAGACGGCGGCCTTTGTCCCCGTCACGGGCATGACTGTGACCGGGTTGCCCGCGGCCCAGACAATAACGGCCGAAAACATGGATTCGCCCTATCCGCTTACGGTGACGGTAAGCCCGCCGGACGCCACCTTTGGAGGCTACACCTGGGCGACAAGCAATGCGGACAGGGCTTATGTGGAAAACGGCATACTACATTTTGTGGGCGAAGGTGCTGTCACCATTGCCCTGACATCCTCCGAGGCGGCCTATCGCATCGGTGAGGGGCTCCCCGCCAATGACGCGGTGCTGACGAAAAGCTTCACATTCCTTGTGGGGGATATGGCGCCGCGCCTGATTGCGGGCAGCGCGTCGGCAGGGTTTGGGGATGGCAGCGATCGCGTGACCGCCTTTTTCTACGACAATTTCAAGGTGTTGGACGGCGCTTGGGACGACGCCGCGTTTTCTTATGAAATCTTCGCCGCAGGAGGGCAGCAGGCGCTAAAGTCCGGAACCGCGGAGCGGGAGGTGACGGGCGACGCCAACGGGGTGACCTCTGTGACGCTCGATTTTGACGGTACAACGCCGAAAACGCCCTCTTTCTACAGCGACGGTGAGTTTTTGCCGGCCTATACCATCACGCTGACGGCGGCCAAGGCCGGGCTGTCGCCCGTATCCGCCACCGCGAACGTGTACATCATGCCTCATCCCGCGGCCATCGAATGCGTTGCCGAAACGGCAACGGCTCTTGCCGGGGAGGAAGCGGTCTTCGCGTTCAAAGTCTCCAACCTTTTGCCCGGCTACACCACGAGCTACAATATATTTGAAATACAGGGAAACTACGGCGAGCGCGACAGGGGCGCGCTGGCTGAATACGACAAGATCATCGACCCGGAGACGGGGCTTGTTTCCTTGATGGGGCGCATTGCCTACACCCCACAGACGCCGGACAGCTCCCTGTACAGAATCAACGTCAGCGTCCAAAACCCCGGCGAGCGGAGCGTGAACTACTCCGGAACCGTGAGCGCGGTAAATGCCGACGCGGCCCTCATTTCGGCGGGGTTCTACGACGGCCTTGACGGCTCCGCCATCGCCCCGGAACCGGGCGACGCGCCCCATGTCTTTTACGGCCTGCGGGAAAGCAAGTTTGCGGCGCTCATTGGGGACGATGCGGGTTCCCAGCAGGCGGCCTTCGATTATCTGAACCGCATGATGCGTATAAAAGGGCTGCATGTGACCGTGCCGAGCGGATGGGGGGCGCTGCAGCCGGCGGACGGCGCGCCGCGCTATTGGAACAGCGCCGTACATCAAAACGCGGTGCACCTCTCCGCCTCGAGTGTGGGCAAACCTGTCACGCTTTCCTGGGAAAACGTGGCAACGACGATGGAATTCACTTTTATGGAAGACGATTTGAGCGGAAAGGCCTATGCGCTGAAACTGGAAAACGCGCTTGCCCTGCCTGTCAGCCTCCGCTATGAAAACGGCGCGGGGCAGACGGTGGAAAAGGAAGTCACTCCTTATAACGGGTACATCATCCTCTACGAGCCAAGCGGCATCGACGGCCAAGTCTGGGTGACGCAGGACGGCGGCGCGGCCGGCTTCCGCTTTGCTTTTGCCAAGCCCTCTCTGTATGGGGCCCAGGGCAAAACCGCGGATGCGCTCTGGGGCGGTTTCGGCTATGAGCGGTTGGTGGTCGCCTCCAATGCCGCCATACCCAAGGGCGGGGACGGCGCCTCCCCGCCTTTCGGCGGCACACTCGTCACGATGCAGACAAACCCGACGGCGAAGTTTGCGAGAGTGGGCGGCTACTACGACCCGACCGCGGTCAACTTCGGCGTTGTGGACGCGGACGGGAAATATGTTGAAGGCACAAAAGGCAGGACAACGGCGATAGCGGGCGATACGTTTGAGCTGCCTCTGAACGCCCTGTTTGCAAACCCCGGTTCCCGCCTTGGCGTCGAGTTCGTCTACCGCTCGTCGGACGGCCCCGCCACCCATATAGAATACTACGACGCGGAGACCCTCAGCGAAAATTTCAGGCTCGGCAAAACGAACGAGTACCTTCTGTGGCGGCAATCCGCTGAAGCCGCGACGATAAACGGCGCCGGAGGGGCGCGGGTCTGGAATGTATGGGAATACATGTCCATGAGCATCCGGCGCGAGGAAGCGGCGGAACTGCGGATAGCGACAGGGAACCTTGGCGTCCAAAGCGCTTCGCTCGCGGTGAACAGACTCATTCCGGACAGCAACGGCTACTTTTTGATGCCGCCGGCGGACGCCGCCGTCATGGTCCCCGCGCAGACGGTTTCCACCCTCGATTACGGGTTTACCGAAGGCACGTATACGGTTTTGCGGTTTATGCCCGGCGTGTCCCAATATATGGAAACTCCGGGGGATATGTTCAAAATCGCCCTGCTGATCAAGCTTTCGGACGGCAGTGAATCACTGCGGCATTTGGGCTATCTACGGCTCGAAGACGGCGGGGACACCGCCAAGTATGTGCGGCAGATTACCGAAATCTTGGAGGCCCAGAGCTTCATTCATCCCGATCAGATGCGGATGCGGGTTGGTGACGTCGATGTTCTGGGCAATGTCCGCGCCCTGCTCGGCAAGGAGGCGGCTGTATTCAACTACGACGTGGCCAGCGTGTATGACAACGTGGAGGCCGATCTTGCCATCCCCTCTCAAAACCCGTTCACCTTTGAAGTGACGCGCAAGGGCGACGAATATATCATACGCGGCTATGTCTATGCCCTGATCATGAACCAAGCCGGGTGGGTGCACCTTGCGGACAGATGGTGGGGCGAAGACTTCGACGCAAAATTTGACTATGCCAAGCAGGAAGCGTACAATCCTTTGGGCTTTGACGCCTTCCCGGGCCTGAGCGGGTATATCGAGGGCAAGGCCGTCGTTACGCCCGGCGGCGCAGTGAATATAATTCTTACGGAGGGACGCATCCTCTCCGAGAGCCGTCTTGAATATTTCCCCCATGACGAGTTTGACTTGTACGGTTTCTGGAAATGGAAGGTCGGGTTCGAGGGCATGATTTCGAGCACGTTCAGAATAAACGCGCCCGACGACGGCGCCGATTCCGCAAGCCCCATAAAATTCAATGTGGAGGAAATAAGCAGTGTCAACATAACCGTCAAAACCGGGCACAACGGAATGAATTTGGAAGCGGGGGTATATGCGCAGAAGGTCAAGCTGCTTGGCCATATGGTGGCGCGCTGGTCGCAGGTCTCCATCTTCCGCCCCTATGAAACGGGCGGTCGGCGGCTTACACGGAGTGTCTCTGTCTCCACGGGGGGCGATCTTCGTTCCACTTACTATATGCGGCTCGTGGGCTTGGGCAGCTATGATGAAGAGAGCGTGTTCACACCGAAATGGTACTCCTACTTTTCAAAATCCCCTTGGGACGGCAAACCCTACATTAAGGAATATTGGTTTGGCAAGGAATACTTATCCTCTTCAGACAGCTTGCCGTCGCCTGCGGCCGCTCCGCTCGCGGTGTCCGTGCGGGCAGCTTCCGCCACCCTGCCGCAGGCGTTTGCCGGCGGTGCATCGACGGCCGGCACGGGCGCGGCGCGTTCAGGCCCTTATGCGGCTGCATCGCCGCCCGCGCGGTATTACAACAACGGCGGCGGCATGGTCTATCAAGACGCAAGCGGCGCAATCGTGAGTTCCGATACGGACGGCTCAAACCCCATAACTGTTGACGGCAGCGGTTTCGGGCTTGACTCCGCGCAAGCGGGCGGCCAGGCCATTGCGGCTTGGGGCGTGTACGGTGCATTTGATTCCAGCGCGCTGGATGGCTTTGATGTGGACGCGAGAGCAAACTACGCCGCGGGCATGAGCGAAATAAAAGTCGGCGTTTGGGGCGGCGGCAAGTGGAGCACAAGCGTACTGACAGACAACGCCTTCGCGGATATTGCGCCCAAAACCGCGGCAAACGGCACAGATGGCCTTGTCGTCTGGTCACAGGGGATCTCAGCCGCTTCCGCCGATGGAGAGGAATTGGTCTTTGGCTTGCGCGAAAGCCGGCTGATGTTTGCGCGGTATGACGGCGGCGGTTGGGGAACGCCGGCCACGTTGTACGTGCCTTCCGGCGAAGCGGCCGCAGATTATTCCGTCGCTATGGATACGGACGGCGGCGCCCTTGTAACAGTTGTCACAGACAGCGGGGGCATCGTGATTGTCAGCGTGTCAACAGACGGGGCGGCAACCGTGATTGGCAACAAGCTCCCGCCTGCCACCCGAATCAGCTTGCTCTATAACGGCGAAACCTACACTTTGGCCTGTTTCGACGCAGAGAACATGGCCCTGTCGCTGTATGAACTGAACACCGACGGATTTGTCACCGACACGGCCTTTTCCGGCATACCAACAAATACCGGCGGGGAGTTCCAATTATTCCGCGACCGGTCGAAGACAGGGGCGGAAGCCGTCGTGTTGCTGTGGCCGGGCACAGCAACTGAAGAGGCGGGGACGCACGACGAAAAGGGCAGCACAGCCGAAACCGTGATCTACGCATCCCGCATGATCCGGGCGGCAGACGGCAACCGGGTGTCGCTGTCGGCCCCGTTGAAAGCGGTTTCCATCCGCGATGAGGTGTACGTCGATTCCTATGACGCATACATTGACGGCGCTTCGATCAAAGTGCTGGCCACGTTCGGCGCGGCGGACGGAAGCGCGTATTTAGATGAGACCACGGCGGCGTTCACGAATGCCATCGGAACAAGCGCGGGGGCCAAAGACATTTCCGGCCTCGCGCCGGGAAGCCGGGCGGACTTCCCTATAAGGGTAATGAACAGCGGCATTTCGGCTATCAACAATATCGCCGTGCAAATCGACGGCGGAGCGCGTGTGTCTGCGGCCGTCCATGTGCCGCCAAATGAAGCGGTTACGCTCACGGTCCCCTTTACACTTGCGCGGAGTTTGCCGGACAGCATGGCGTATACGGTGACGGCAACCTTCGCGGACGGGGGGACAGATACGGCAAGCGGCAGCATAGCCTTGTCTAAAACCGACGTTGCCGCGGAAATTTTGTATTCCGAGCGGACGAGCGGCGATTTTAACATAGACGCGCTCGTCTCAAACAATACGGCGTTTTCTCTCGACAGCAAAAACGTCGTCGTGGGGATATATTCCGACCCGTTCGGCACAGCGCCGGTTGCTGAAAAAACAATCGACGGCGGAGACTTTACCCGGGATGGCTCGGGCCTGTCCGTCCCGGCCCGATTCACCCTCGCCGACGCCGGGAATCTTCCCGATACGCTCTATTTGATCGCCAAAGTGTATGACGCCTCCGGGAATGAGGTGCGTGACCGCAACGGCGCGGACAACATGGCGGCGGTGACCAACTTCAGCCTTTCGGAGATCGCGCCGCCCACGCCGGGGGTGCGTTTTGACTTCTCCCCGGACGCGCTGCAAGCGGGCGATACCCTCGAAACGACCGCCCATTACACAAACGAAAGCGGCGAAACGGTGCGCGGCCACCTGATTGTGGCGTTCTACGGCGGCCAGGACGGGCCCTGTCTGCGCGTTGTCACCGAGCCGTTCACCGCGGCGGCCGGCAGTACCGTGCGGGTCGTGAACGCGGTCGCACTGCCGGCCGGTGTGGAGACGCAGTACGTCAAAGCCTTCCTGTGGGACGACACGCTGACCCCCCTGGGCGAAGCCCGCGCGTTTGCCCCGTAGGCCGCGGCGGCAGCGCAGTCCCGCCCGAAGAACGCCGCGCCCATGTCCGCGGGCGCGGAGGACGGCGCACCTGTTTATGCGGGGCCATATGGAAGTGACGCAGTATGGAAGGGACACAGTATGAAAAGTGACGGCAAACGGGTTTTATTGGTGGAGGACAACGAAAAAATCACATCCGGGAACAAATGGATGTTTGAGCGGCAGGGCTATGAGGCCGCCGCCGCGCTGACGCTGGCCGAGGCCCGCGCGCTGCTTCATACGCGCAGGCCGGATGTGAT
>JAIRTA010000137.1 GCA_031255175.1 Oscillospiraceae bacterium
AGGAAATGCAAATAGAAAAACTGTATCCTATGGGCTCTTATCGTTCGCGTTCAATCCTTCTGCGAGCCGCCGCTTTTGTCTTGTCCGAAAGCGCTGCTGTTTTCGCTCTTTGCTAACGACAAAATCTCCAAAGAGGACTACGACAACTGGCGATACACCTACCCGAAGGAAGAAGCCAAGCGTTTTGCAGACCTCATTGATGAACGCCGGGAGAAAAGACTGCGCGGCAAATCAGATGACTGATTCTCAGCAGATGAGCAACAAAAAAGACCTTACCGACGATTCAAAATCAGTAAGGTCTTTTTTATGCGGAGAACTTTTATGCTGCCAAATCGTTACCGATTTTGCTATCGATAGCCAAAAACGCCGGTAAATAGCCACTTTTCGTGTGCCACACTTACTCCCATTCAATGGTCGCCGGGGGTTTGGTGGTCACGTCGTAGACAACACGGTTTACGCCGTTGATTTCGTTGACGATGCGGGCGGATACTTTGCGGAGCAGGGACAGCGGGAGTTCGCACCAGTCGGCCGTCATGAAGTCCACCGTGGTCACGGCGCGCAGGCCCACCGCGCAGTCGTAGGAGCGGCCGTCGCCCATGACGCCCACGCTGCGCAGGTTTGTCAGTACGGCAAAGTATTGGCTGGGCATGGGGTCGGGGCGCGCCGCTTCGATCTCTTGTGTGAAGATAAAGTCGGCCTCGCGCAGGATGTCAAGCTTCTCCTTTGTCACATCTCCAATCACGCGGACACCCAGCCCCGGGCCGGGGAAAGGCTGACGCCATACGATGTCGCGGGGCAGCCCGAGGGCCTCGCCCAGCCGCCGCACCTCGTCTTTGAACAGATTGGCGAGCGGCTCGATGAGTTCTTGAAACGCCAGCTTTTCGGGCAGGCCACCCACATTGTGGTGGCTTTTGATGAGAGCGGCGTCGCCCGCGGCCCCGCTCTCGATGACGTCCGGATAGATGGTGCCCTGCACCAGGCACTCGGTCGCGCCGAGTTTTTGGGCCTCGGCCTCGAAAACGCGGATGAATTCCTCCCCGATGATCTTGCGTTTGCGCTCCGGGTCGGATACGCCCGCGAGTTTCTCCATAAAACGCTCCCGCGCGTCCACCGTGATCAGCCGTATGCCAAACTGCCCCTCGAAGGTGGTTTGCACCTGTTCGGCCTCCCCCTTGCGCAAAAGGCCGTGGTCCACAAAGATGCAGACGAGCTGTTCGCCCACCGCGCGGTGCAGCAGCGCGGCGGCCACCGAGGAATCCACGCCGCCGGACAGCGCGCAGAGCACGCTGCGCGCACCGATGCGCGCCCGCAGGTCGTGTACGGCGGTTTCGACAAACGACGACATGACCCACGCCCCGCGGCAGCCGCAGACGTCATACAAAAAGCACCGCAGCACGCGCTCTCCCTCCGGCGTGTGGGAGACCTCCGGATGGAACTGCACGGCGTACAGGCCCCGCGCGGGGTCTTCCATAGCCGCCACCGGGCAGTCGGGCGTCGTCGCGGTGATCTGAAATCCGTCCGGCACCTCGAAAATGCTGTTGCCGTGGCTCATCCAGCAGACGGTCTCCGCCGGCACGTCGGCCAGCAGCCGGCTGTTTGGCCGGACATGGAGCGTGACGTTTCCGTATTCGCCCACATCCGCGCGGCGCACCGTCCCGCCCAGCGCGTGGGCCATCCACTGGGCCCCGTAACAGATGCCCAGCACCGGAACGCCCAGCGAAAACAGCGCGGCGTCACAGCCGGGCGCGCCGGGCGCGAAAACGTCGTCCGGGCCGCCGGTGAGGATGATCCCGCTGTATCCGCCGCGCCGGATTTCCTCCGCCGCGGTCTTGTGGGAGCGCACCTCGGAATAGACGCGGCACTCCCGCACACGCCGCGCGATGACCTGGCTGTATTGTCCGCCGAAATCCAGCACCAACACTTTCTGCATGTTCTGCATGGCTATAAATCCTTTCACTACTATCTTGCGTCATCTAAATCTTGTCATAAAGCGGCGTGGATTTTTTCCGTCAGATAAGGCGGCGGGTTCCGCCAACGCAGTATGGCGAAAAAAAGACCAACGATTTGTAAATATTTGGGTTGCGCAAGATACTACCCTATGTTTTCCGTTCGGTTGTTGAGGCGGTGCGGTTGCGTGGGACGGAGGGCGCGCATGTGGGTGTGTGCCTGTGGTGGTGCGGTGCGTGGTGGGGGACGGAGGGCGCACACCTGGGTGCGCCCCTACATGGGGGTGTGTCTGTGGGTGATGCGGCGGATGGGGATGCCCCGTTCGGCCAGGTATTGTTTGAGCGTCCGGATGTCGAGTTCGCCGAAATGAAACAGGCTGGCCGCCAGTACGGCGTCCGCCCGGCCGCGGGTCAGCGCGTCGTAAAAGTGCGCCGGCGTCCCGGCGCCGCCGGAGGCGACCACGGGCACATGCACCGCCCGGGAGACAAGCGCGGTGATCTCCACGTCGTAGCCGTTCCGACCGCCGTCGGCGTCGATCGACGTCAGCAGGATCTCGCCCGCGCCGCGCTGTGCCGCCTCCCGGGCCCAATCCAGCGCGTCCCGCCCCGTCGGGCGGCTGCCGCCGTGGGTGAACACCTCCCAGCGCCCCTCACCCCGGCGGAGCACGTCGATGGAGATGACGATACACTGGGCGCCGAAGCGCCGCGCGGCGCGGTCGATGAGATCCGGCGTCTGCACGGCGGCCGTATTGATGCCCACCTTATCGGCCCCGCTGCGCAGAATATCGCGAATGTCCTCCAGCGTGCGGATGCCGCCGCCCACCGTGAAGGGAATGAACACTTCGCGGGCCGTGCGCTCCACCATAGACAGCAGCGTGCCCCGGTTTTCCCGGGAGGCCTTGATGTCCAAAAAAACCAGCTCGTCGGCGCCCTTTTCGTCGTACCGGCGGGCCACCTCCACCGGGTCCCCGGCGTCGCGGAGGCCCTCGAACGACACGCCCTTCACCACGCGGCCCTCGGCCACGTCCAGGCAGGGGATGATCCGTTTCGTCAGCACGGCGTTCCCTCCCAGCGCGCGAAATTGCGCAGCAGCGCGAGACCGGCCCGGCCGCTCTTTTCCGGGTGAAATTGCACGCCGTATAGTCTGCCCCGCCCGGCCGCCGGATAAAAGACGCCGCCGTAATCTGTCTCGGCCACGGCGTGTGTCCGCTCGAAGAGAGCGAAACTGTGGACAAAGTACATCTCCGTCCCCGGCAGGTCCGCAAAAAGCGGGCAGTCCGGGTCGTAGGTGAGGCTGTTCCACCCCATATGGGGCACTTTGCCGACCGTTTCTGGAAATTTTTGGAACACCCCGGGGAAGAGACCCAGCCCCGGCACGCCGGGGGCCTCCTCGCTGCCCGCAAACAGGAGCTGCATACCCAGACAGATCCCCAAAAACGGGCGGCCGTCTCCGGCCCGGCGGGCCAGGATCTCCGTCAGTCCTTTTTCACGCAGGCGGTCGCAGGCGTCGCCAAAGGCGCCCACGCCGGGCAGAACCACATGGCCGGCCCGCTCGATCTCGTCCGCCCGGTCCGTGATGAAAGACGGCGCTCCCAGGTGCGCGAAGGCCTTTTCCACACTGTGCAGATTCCCCATGCCATAATCTACAATGGCGATCAAACAACCACCCCGAACGAACAATTTACGCCCGCCGCCGGCCAAATCCGGCATGACGGCGGGCGGCGGTTGTGATATAATACTGTCCGGATAATACTGTCCGGATACTGTCCGGGCGGCCGGTCAGCGGCTGGGCTTGATCTCGGAGATCAGTTCCGCGTAAGTCGCGTCCATCAGAGCGCGGTTGCGGCTCATGGCGCTGAACGTCGCGATGATGAGCTCTTCCTTCGCGGGCAGCAGCAGCATCCGCTGAATGAGGTCGTCGGTGTCCACATCGTCCGGGCCGGGCCCGATGACGCAGATGGCCTCCAGCGCCTTGTCCCCCGCGATGTCGATGAACTTCACGTCCTCGTCGCGAAACCCCGGCATGTTTTGATCCAAACGCCTCCGTGACAGGTCGCCGAAAACCTCGCCCCGTATGTCCGACAACTCCTGCCTGTCCGTGATCGTCGCCAGAATGGAGACGGCGATCTGCTCGTGTTCGCTGTCCGTGCCCTGGTAGTGGACAAACATGCCCTCGACGATCTTTGTGAACCCGTCGAGGTCCGGGAACGTGTAGATTTCATCGGGCGGCGCGAGGGAGGGCGGCGGCACAGGCAGCGGCGCGCCGGAGGGCAGCGGAGCGCCGGAAGGCGGCGGGGCGTCGGTGGGCGGTGCGCCGGAGGGCGGCAGCGAGGGGTTCACATCGTCCGGATCTTGCCCGCAGGCCACGGTCAGGGTCAGCAGCAGCAGCGCCGCCAACAACACAGAGATCTTTCTTTTCATACTGTCTTCTCCCATTCATCTTGATATCGGCGGTTGTTTGGATGTCAACGGCCTCGCCCGCCGCCGCGGCCGGCCGGTATACGGGTTCACAGCTTCGGTTCCTCGCGGGCGGTCAGGCGGTAGAGCGTGGAGAGCCCGATGCCGAGTTCTTTGGCGGCCCGGCGTTTGCCCTCCACCGTGTGGCCGTAAATGGCCAGCGCCGCCTCGATGCGCCGGCGGTTGAAGTCCAGCCGCATGTCCTGCAGACTCTCCTTCGACCGGGTGCTCTCCTTCGCGAAGAACGGCAGATGCGCCGGCTGGATGGCGCCCCCCCGTGTGCAGCGCCCCACGGCCTCGGTCACGGCCGCCTCGAGCTCCCGGACATTGTCCGGCCACGTGTGCTGCACCAGGGCGCGGCGCGCCTCCTCGGAGAAGGCCTCGATGTCCCCGTTTTTGGGGATATGCGCCAAAAACCATTCGGCCAGCGGCAGAATGTCGTCCGGCCGCTCCCGCAACGGCGGTACGGTCAGCGGCATGACGGCCAGCTGCTCGTAGAGCGCCTGTTCCAACCGGCCGTCCTCCAAAAACTCATCGAAAGACGGCGGACCGGAGGCCAGGAAACGGACGGACACCGGCGTCTCATTCAGCGCCCTGTGTCGGATCACCTCGGACAGATGGCGCTGTGTTGACAGTGGCAGGCAGTGGATGTTTTTGAGGTAGAGACTTCCGGAGGACATGCTGCGCAGCACGCCCGGGCGGCTCTCGCTCCCAAACAGGAATCTCTGCGCGCCCTTCTCGTCCACCGTGCGGCAGTCGACTTCCACAAAGGGGGCGTCCGGCGTGTTTTGGATCGCGTGGAGCGCCCGCGCGAAGGAGGACCGCCCCGTACCCGGTTCCCCGAGAAAGAGCGCCGGCGTCGCAAACTGGCTCAGCCTCTCGATCTGTGTCCACACCGCCCTCATGGCCTTGCTGGCGTACGGGAGCGCGTCGTAGCGGTCCATCCGCGGGATGTCCGGCCGCAGCAGGAACAGCGCCCCCATCGTGGTCGTCTCGCTGCGCACGATGTAGACCTCGGCCTGCCCCGTCAACGTCCCCTCCTCCGTTGTAAACGTGACCCAACCGCCCACCGACGCCGTTCCGGCGAGGCATTTTTTGACGATCGGCAGGTGCGAGATGTCACAGTCATACAACGAGGGTTCGCACGCCTCCCCCATTGGGTTTACATAGGCCGCCTCCCCCTCCAGGTTGAGCAGCGCCACGGGGCAGGGGATGGCGTCCAGCACGCCGAACAGCAAAGTTTGTTCAGCTTCACGGTAGTCCTCGCTCATGATATATCCCCCCTTACGTTCGGCATTATACGCAGTGTCACACGGTCTGCGCCACATTCGACGCCGCGCCGCGTCACGGAACGTGCCACTGGGAATTGAGGAATCGACATGCACAGATCGCTTCGCGCGCTGATCGCGGCGCTGATGTTTCCCGCGCTGTATCTTCTGTCGCAGCTCTTTGTCTCCCAGGTCATCGCCACCCTGCTCACATTGCGCATGCCGCCGGACTTGACCGCGGAGGGCATGGCCGCGCAATTTGAGAGCCTTTTTGAGAGATGGAAGCTGCCGTCGGCGGTGCTGGCCGCCCTGCTCATCCTGCTGATCGCCCTGATCGCGACGCGGCGCGCTGCACTCACGGCGCCGCCGATGGGCTTTGCGCCGCTGCGGGCGTCTCAGGCGGCGCTGCTCCTCGCGGGCGGGCTCTGCATCCATTTGACGGTCGTCGCCGGGCTCTCGCTGCTGCCGATCCCGGAGGTGCTCTGGGATGAGAACAACAGCGTCGGCGAGATGCTGCGCAGCCACGGGCTCATCGGCAACATGCTGGCGGGCTGCCTGCTGCTGCCTTTTACCGAAGAGGTGGTCTTCCGCGGCATGGGGTATCGGATCTTGCGCAGCGGCTTCCCGGTGCGGGCGGCCGTTGTGATCCAAGCGCTGATCTTTGCCGCCTTCCACATGAACTGGCTGCAGAGCTTCTATGTGTTCCCGGTGGCCATTGTACTGGGCCTCGTCTACGAATGGACAGATTCTCTGCTGGCTCCGGTGCTGCTTCACATAGCGTTCAACGGAGCGGGTTTCGCGTTGTCGTCGCTGGCGGAGGTGGTTCCGGGCATCCCCGGCTTCGTCTGCGCCGCCGCCGCGCTCGGCGTTTGGTATATCCTGCGCGCGCTGTACCGCCGCCGGGTGCCGCGCGGCGCGCTTGGCGGGGACGCGCGGGATCTCTGAGCTTCCGACGTCCGACACGCCGGCCCTCCGTCACCCCCGACATTCCGGCCGCCGCGGTCGCGTCACGGCGCCAGCAGACCGCTCTGCGCCAGCGATACATAGTCCCCGTCGGCCACAATGATGTGGTCGATCAGCGGAACGCCGACCGCGTCCAGCGCGCCCCGGAGCCGGCGCGTGGTCTCCTCGTCCTCCGGGGAGGGAAGCGCGATGCCGGAGAGATGGTTGTGCGCCAGGATGACGCCGGCCGCGTTGACGGACAGCGCCGTCTCCACCACCCGCCGCGCGCCCACCTGCGCCGCGTTGACGGACCCCTCAAACAGCTGCCGGCAGCAGATGGGTTTGCTCTTGGCGTCCAGGCAGAGCAGGTAGACGCATTCGCTCCGGCGCCCGACAAACCGCGGCAGCAAGTAGGCGCCCGCCTTTTCGGCCGTGTCGAGGCAGAGGTTGCCGGCCCGGCCGGAGATCTGATAGCGCCGGAAGAGCGCCGGCATCATCGACAGCAGCGCCGCCGTGCGGATGCCCACGCCGTCCACCCGGCAGAGCGCCTCCGCCGGGGCGTCCAGCACGCCGGCGAGCGAACCGAAGGTGTCGATCAACCGGTGGGCCAGCGGGTTCATATCTCCCCGCGGGGCCGCGTAAAACAACAGCAGTTCCAGGGCGCTGTGTTCGTCGAATCCGTCCAGGCCCTCGGACAAAAAGCGGCCGCGCAGCCGGTCCCTGTGCCCGGCGTGCGGATTGCTCACGTCCGGCTGCCCGGCTTGGTGAGAGGCTGCCCCTCCCGGCACAGCGCGCACTCGTCGGGCGCCCACGAGGGGACGTCCACCTGCACGCAGGCGTGCATCGGCACGTCAAACAACACTTGGCCGCCGCTCCTGTCGACAATGGCGCCCACGCCGACCACCACGCCGCCCTGGGCGCGGAGCAGGTCGATGACCTCCCGCACCGACCCCCCGGTGGTGATGGTGTCTTCCACCACCAGCACCCTGGCGCCGGATGGGAGGAAGAACCCCCGCCGGAAGGTCATGGCGCTGTTTTCGCGCTCGGCGAACATGTTGCGGCAGTGCAGATGACGGCTGACCTCAAAGGCCATCTGCACGGCGCCCACCGCCGGACCGACAACGCAGTCGATTTGCTTGTCCGCGAACAGGCCGGCCAGTTCCCGGCATAAAATCTCCGCCTTGTCCGGGTACTCGAACAAGCGGGCGCATTGCATGTACCGGTCGGAATGCCGCCCGGACGTCAGGCGGAAATGCCCGTGCTGCAACACGCCTGTCTCCGAGAAAATCTCCTGCGCGATCCGTGCAAGTTCCATTCAGACATCACTCCTCCCTTTCAGTGTACCGCAAATTCTCATTATTGGCAATCCCGGATCTCGAAATTTTGCGCATACGGCCGAACTTTGCCGGCTGTTAATTCCCCCGGATGTAAACAAGCCAAATTTTGCACCTATGCCCACTATATATAGTGGGCATATACTATATATAGTGTTGCCGCGGGATGGCATAACCGGGTAAAAACTTTCGGTTTTTCACCCGGGCGCGCCGCACCGCAGCGCCGCAATCACCGCCCGGGGCGTCCGCTCGGAGATGTCCAGCGTGTGCGCGGCGTCCCGGATACAGCCCAGGTCGTGCGCGTCGGAGTTTTGCACCGTCACAAGGCCCTCCAGCCCCGGGTGCGCGCGGCGAAACGATTCCGGGTCGGCGTAGGGGGAGAGTTCCAGGGCGGTGAACCCCATAGCGGGGTCGAAGAAACCCAGGTTCGCGAACAGCGAAAACGAGGGGCGGTCCGCATGGGCGGGCAGCGCCACCCCGCCGTACGACGCGGCCAGGGCCGCCGCGTCGTAGATCCCGATGTCGGCGGCCGCGGTGAGCAGACGGGACTCCCGGCCGATGACGGTGTCCTCCGCGTCCATGATGAGCTGCGCGCCGAAGATCGTCTCGTCGTTGCGAATGTCCGGCAGACGCCGGTACACATAGTCGGAGAACGCGGCGGCGGCCGGCAGCGTCGGCAGCAGGCAGAGCACGTGGATCTCCTCGCGCGTCGTCAGTTCCATAGCCGGCAGCGCCAGCAGGCCGGCCTTTTCCGCGCACACCGCGAAGGCCGGCGTGTTGCGGCAGGTGTTGTGGTCCGACAGCGCGACGATCTGCAGGCCGCAGAGCGCGGCCATGCCCGCGATGTTGCCGGGCGTCATATCCGCGTCGCCGCAGGGAGACAGACAGGAGTGGATGTGAAGGTCATAAAACAGCCGCATCGGTCAGTCCTTCGCGGGTGCGCCAGCACACGTCGTAGGTGGGCAGCGGCGTGGAAAGCAGCGCCAGGTCCTCGCGAACCGCGCGCGCCAGCAGGGCCTCGTCCGGGGCGACGCCCTCGGACAGGACAACGCACGCCACCTCCGTCAGCAGCGCCACGGCGGCCACATTCATATTTGACATGATGGTGACCCAGGCCGCGCCCGCGCCCGCGCGGCCCATCACCCAGCTGAGAAGATCGCCCGCGTAAACCCCCCGCACGGCGCGTTCGAGCGCCGTCTCCGTCCCGCACAGGACTTTGGCATTCAGGCGCGCGGCCAATTCCGCAACGGTCATTCCAGTCACCTCCGCCAGACTGTGTGAAAAACACACGGTTTGCAGTTGGAGCCACTATATATAGCGTGCACATACAACATATAGTGTATATTGCCGTGTGAAAACGGGAGAGTTTTCACACGGCCCGGCCGTGCCGGGCGCTTATTTTTTTTGTTCCCGAAACGGCGGGGGCAGGTACTGCTCGGCGTCGCCGGTGCCGGAGAGGTACATCATACGCTCCCGCATCCGGAAGATGCAGTCCTCCTCGCTCGCAAAGCCCATCACCACATCCTCGGCCAGACTCCGGCAGGAGGGCGCGCCGCATGAGGCGCAGTCCAGCCCCGGCAGCCGCTCCCGCAGGGCCTCGATGCGGGCGTGCTTTTCCATTGCCGCCGCCATGTCCGTGTCGAACTGCCACACCGGCATGTGCGACAGCGGCGTGTCCATGTGCGACAGCGCCTCGATCTCGTCGGTCATGCGGCTGCGCGACACCGGCAGAAATTTCATCAGCTGTTTGACGCGCGCCTTGGCGGCGAAGGGGTTTTCCACCGTGAGACACCCGCCGACACAGCCCTGGGTGCAGGCGCCCATCTCCAAAAATTCGACGTCCGGCAATTTGCCGTCCTCCACGTCCTCCAGCACTTTGATGATGTTTTCGATGCCGTCGACCGCGATGTAGCTCTCGCCCAGCAGCGCCGCGCTCTCGCCGCCCGAGGTGGCCCAGCCGATGCCCACGATGCCGGAGGCGGCGATCTGGGGCGGATTTTTCACCGCCTTCATGGCGGGCAGCAGGCGCAGATAGGCCTCCGTCATGGCCAGCGCGCCGTCCATGACCGGGTGGGCGAGCCCCACCGGGTTGGCCACGGCGGTCGCTTTGGCCGGGCAGGGGGTGATGAAGAAGACGCCGATCTTCTCCGGCGGCAGCCCCGTCGCGCGGACAGCCTCCCGCCGGGCCAGCACGGCGGCCAGATCCACCGGCGCGACGTGGCCGGCCAGGTGCCCGATCAGCCGGGGGAAGCGCTGGCAGATGAGGCGCACGGCCGCCGGGCACGCGCTCGAAATGACCGGGCGCGGCAGCCGCTCTTCGCTCCGCATCCGGCGGCGGGTCGTGTCGGAGATCATCTCGGCGGCGGCGGACACCTCAAAGACCTGGTCAAAGCCGATCTTTGTGAGCGCCGCCAGCACAATGTTGACGTCGTCCAGGTTGTGAAACTGCCCGTACAGCGAGGGCGCCGGCAGGGCCACGTTGTATACAAAGTCGCCGAGTTTGTCGAAGCTGTCGCACACCGCGCGTTTGGCGTGGTGCGGACAGACCTGAATGCAGCGCCCGCAGTCGATGCATCTCTCGTCCACAATGACGGCCTTGCCGCGCCGGACGCGGATGGCCTCTGTGGGGCAGTGCTTGATGCAGGTGGTGCATCCTTTGCATTTGTCGCGGATCAGCGTCACACTATGCCATGTGGACATACGTCCATCTCCCCTGCCGCCGGCGCCGGCGGCGGCCCAAATGCGCCCGGCGCGTGCGTCACGCCGGAGCGATGTTCAGCGTCATGGTCACGCGGGTGCCCTGGCCGGGCTCGCTGCTGATCTCCAAAGAATCGGCGTAGCGCCGCATGTTGGGCAGCCCCATCCCCGCGCCGAACCCGAGATCCCGCACACGGTCGCTGGCGGTGGAAAACCCCTCCTGCATGGCCTGCTCGATGTCGGGGATCCCGCCGCCCTGGTCCTGGAGCACCATCTCGATCGTCTGCGGGGACACCGAGACGTCGATGGTGCCCCCGTTTGCGTGGATGACCATGTTGATCTCACCCTCGTACAGGCAGATGGCCGCCCGGCGCACAAGATCTTCGCCGAAACCCAGCCGTTTCAGCACGTTTTTTACGGTGGACGAAGCCTCGCCGGCCGCCATAAAATTGTCCCCGTCCACATCGTAGTGGAGCTTTACAACATCCGACATGGCTCACTCCAATCCGACGAGCCCGGCGGCGTACAGGCGCCCGCAGGCGCTGTACATGCGGCAGTCCGTGCTCATCACGGCGATGCCGCGCGCCTCGGCCAATGTCAGGATCGCCTCGTCCGGCACCTTGCCGCGCACAAATACGATACACTTCATGTCCATCATCTCAGCCGTGCGGACCACTTGCAAATTCAAAAGCCCCGTGAGCAGGACGGATTGCTCTTTGACAAACGCCAGGACGTCGCTCATGAGGTCCGCCCCGCAGGCGGAATGCACCTCCGTGCCCAGCATGGTTTCTCCGCACAGAAGCCTGGCGCCCAGCAGCTTCTGAATCTGCCCGATGGTGATACCGGTACCCATTGACGTGTACCTCCTCAAATTGTGGTTCGGGTGTCAAATCCCGCCCGGCGCGTCCGCCCGGCCCTTACAGACCGGGTTCCGCGTGTGTCGCCCCGCGCGCCCGCATCGGGGCGTCGCGCCGCCGGGCCAACAGCGACATCAGCTTGACAACGACTTCGTTGTCGTCGTGGGAGAGTGTGAAAGTTTCCATTTTGTTCACTTTGAGCCGCAGGTCGTTGGCCTGCGACGGCGTGATTTTTTCGCCCTCTAAAAATTGGTGGATCACGCGGCGTTCCACGTAGTAGCCCTTCAGCATCTCGTCGTCGCGCAGACGGTGCAGGCGGGCCGTGAAGACATGGGAGAAGTTCATCTCCATCTTCTCCGCCAGTTCCGCGCGTTCGGCCGCCAGAATGTCCACCAGCTTGTCCGGGTATTCGCCGCGCAGCGCCCGGAGCGTTTCCATCGCCACTTCGGTGTCCTCCCGGAACATCGTCTGGAGTTTCCGGCGGCGCTGTTTGATGTCCGCCTCGGAGGGCGCGCAGTGCGCGCGATGCCCCCCCACCCGCACAAACCACGCGAACAGGCCCATCAGCAGCCCGCGCGCCGCCCGGTGGTGGATCACATCCAGAAGTTCCGCGTAGTCCCGGTACGTCGCGGCGTCGAATTCCTTTTTTTGGTATCTTTGTCGGAGGGCCTGGCGCTCCGCGCTGTACAGCCTGGCCCGCAGGGCGCGCAGCTTGACCGTCTCGGGCCGGTCGCACTCCGCGCGCTCCAGCTTTTGGATTCTTCGCTGATAGTTGCTGATCACGACCTCGGAGACGCCGCCCGCCTGCCCTCGCAGCTGCGCCACGACCTCTTTCAAAATATCGATCTGCGGGTCTCGCTCGACCTGCCCGACGGGGCGCCCCGCGACGATGGGCAGAAGCAGCAGCGCGAGCGACAGCGACAGGATGATCACCCCCGCCGTGAGAAAGAGCAGGAGCGGGCGTTCGGCAAAGGGCGCGCCGTTGGTGTAGAAAAACGGCAGGGCAAACGCGGTGGCCAGGCTGACCGTGCCCTTCACGCCGGACAGCGTCAGCACGGCCGCGTTGCGCAGCTTCTCCGCCCGGCCGGCGCCGAGGTTCCCCCGCGCGATCAGGCTCACGCTGAAAAACCGCACCGCCATCAAGATCACCGTCAGCAGCACGGCGGTCAGCAGCAGGAACCCGAGGGGATAGCGGTCGTCGCCCCAAATGCGGCGGATGATCTCGGGCAGCTGCATCCCGAGCAGCAAAAACACAAGGGAGTTCAGCGTAAAATTGACCATGTCCCACATCGTGTGGGTGGTGCCGCCGAGTTCGGCCTCAAAGAGCTCCGTCTGTTTGAACGTCAGCGCCTGCCGGCTGCCGGCCGCAACGGCCGCGAGCACGCCGGACAGGCCGCAGAGCTCCGCGGTCACATACGACAAAAAGGGCATCAGCAGCTCGATCAGCATGTAGGCGGCCGTGTTCTCGATGGACAGCTGCCGCATTCGCTTTGTGACGTATTGCTTGGCGCCGATCAGCGTCAGGCCGACCAGCGCCCCGCCCACCGACACGAGCGGCAGACGCAGCGATGCCTCCGCCGCCGAAAAAGTGCCCGTTAAGAGCGCCGCCACCGCGAAATGGAACGCGATGAGGCCCGACGCGTCGTTGATGAGGCCCTCGCCCATCAAGATGCTCATCAGCTTCTCGCCGATTTTGACCCGCGACGACATGGACGACACGGCCACCACGTCCGTCGGCCCCAAGATCGCCCCGAGCGCAAAGCAGGCCGCCGTCGGCAGGGTAGGCACCAGCCAGCGCGCGGAAAAACCCACCGCGAACACCGTGATGAAAACCAGCAGAAACGCCATCAGAAAGACGGGCCGCCTGACGCGCCACAGCGACAGCAGATCCGTCTCCTCCGCCTCGCGAAACAGCAGCGGCGCGATCACCAGCACCATGAAGATCTCCGGCTCCAGTTCCAGCGTGCCGTCCGGCAGCGCCAGCCCAAACAGGCAGCCGACGCCGATCTGGCTCAGCGTCAGCGGCAGGCGCGGGAACAAATGGTGCAGCACATTGGAGAGTACGATGGCAAACAAAACCGCGATGACGATGGTCGTGACTTCCATAGTCGCCTCCTTGGTCCGGGCAGCGCCCGTTGAATCGTTCTCCCATCTTTCGCGATCTTTCTCTCTCCTCTATACAAAGTGTACTGTATTTCGCCTGCCGCGTCAAGCCGCGCCGGGCCCCGGCTGGAAAAATCTCCGCCGCGATTGCGCGCGCGCAGGCCCTGTGATACAATGTTGCACAAGATCCGGGACACACATGCCCGCAGGGCGGGTATGTCCCGGTAATATCAGAATATTATAAAAAGCGTTAAAAAAACCCGCCGCAGGCAGGCATGTTCCGGTAATATCAAAATATTACAAAAAGCATTAAAAACGCCCGCCGCAGGCGGGTATGTCCCAGTAATATCAGAATATTACAAAAAGTATTAAACACCCGCCGCAGGCGGGTATGTTGGGAGGGGCGGCGATATGGAAGTGAAATACGAACGGCTGCGGGACATGCTGGCTGCGTTGGACGGTGTGGCCGTGGCCTTCTCCGGTGGGGTGGATTCAACTTTTCTGCTCCACGCGGCCCACAGCGTGTTGGGCGGCCGTGTCCTCGCCGTCACCGCGCGTTCGGAGTCCTTCCCCGCGCGGGAACTGCGGGAGGCATCCGACTTTTGCGCGCGGCGCGGGATCCGCCATGTCATCTGCGACTCGGAGGAGATGGACATCGACGGATTCGCCCAAAATCCCGTGAACCGGTGCTATCTGTGCAAAAACGCGCTATTTTCCAAAATATGGGAAATAGCGCATGTACACGCGATCGCGCACGTGGCGGAGGGGTCAAATCTCGACGACGACGGGGACTACCGGCCCGGCCTGCGGGCGGTGGCCGAGCTGGGGGTGCTGAGTCCGCTCCGCGAAGCGGGGCTCACAAAGGAGGAGATCCGCGCGCTCTCCCGGCGTGAGGGGCTGCCGACGTGGGACAAACAGCCTTTCGCCTGCCTCGCCTCCCGTTTTGTCTACGGCGAGACCATCACGCGGGAGAAGCTCCAAATGGTGGACCGCGCGGAGCAATTGCTGCTGGATCTCGGGTTTCGGCAGGTCCGCGTGCGCGTCCACGGGACCGTCGCCCGCATTGAAACGGGCGCGGACGAACTGCCGGCGGCCGCCCGGGAGGACAACCGCCGGCTGATCTGCCGGACATTCAAAGAACTGGGGTTTTCGTATGTGACGCTCGACCTAAACGGCTACCGCACCGGTAGCATGAACGAGACGCTGCCCGCCGCCCCCTGACCCGACCCGGGCGGGATGATCTTCAGGGCACGCCTGTGATTTGCATTGCGGGATTGATATTGATAAACGATGACCATGTAGGGGCGCGCCCATGGGCGCGCCCCTACATGGTTCGCGCGCGGTAGTCGGCGATCAGCAGGTCCACCACGCGGCCGTAGCTCCGGGTGCCCTCCGGCTGGTTCATTGTCCGCAGATAGGCGTCGTTCACCGCCTCTCCCACCGCCCGCGCCGGACCCTCGTGGCGTTTGAGATAGGCCCGCTGGGCGTCAAAATCCGCGTGCGCCAGGGGGCTGACATCCTCCCACAGCCGCGCGCTCAGCGCGGCGTCGGCCGCGCCGAGCGCGTTGGCACAGTAAATAAAAGCCAGGTGGTAGCCGGAGTAGGCAAACAGCGGGTCCGGGTTGGCCGTGCAGGCCAAGAAGGCGATGTAGTTCGCCTCGTCCTCCGAGACGTAGCCCATGCCGTGGGCCATCTCGTGGCACATGGTAAACGGCAGATGCGCCGGGATCGTATCCGGGTTCACCATAGCCTCGCCCAAGAAGGGGCTGTAAACGCCGGAGAGACCCAACCGGGACAGCAGGCCCGCGCCGATGACCCGTTTGGGCGCGGCGGGGGCGCCCTCAAAAGCGCCGGGGACCCGCGCGGCGAGATGACGAAACCCGTCGCCGGCTTGGCCGGCCAGCGCGTCGAAGCCGCCCGCGCAGGCGCCGTCCGCCCCCCGGGGGACCTGACCGGCCAGCGCGTTCATCTCGTCACGCAGCCACACGGCCGTGTCGTAGAGCGTCTGCGCGGAGGCGGGCGCCGTGTCCAGGGCCAGCCGGTTCGCCAGCGGCGGCGCGAAGGCGCCGAGCCCCCACAGCGAGAGAAACAGGCACGCGAGCGCGCCGGCCCACAGGGCGGCGTGGGAGAGAAACCGCAGCGCCGGCCGGCCGGAGCGGCCGCGCACGGAACGCACCGCGGTGACAACCAGCGCCGCCGGCGCGGCGGCGGCCAGCGCGTACGCCAGGCACTCGGTGAGCGGGAACGGCGCGACGGCGGCGTGGGACAGCGCCCCCTGGGCCCGCCGGGCCCAGGGGACAAACACCCGCGCCACACCGGACGGGTCGCGCCGCGCCCAAAACACAAGCCCCGCGGCGGCCAGCCACAGCCCCGCGGCGGCGATCCACCGCCGGCGCGCGGCCCGTTGCCCCCGGAGCGCATCGTTTTTTTTCATAACAAAAGACCCTTTCCCGTCGCAGCCCACATATTGGGAAAACTTCTGATATTTGAACTATAGATAACGTGAGCTTTTGCCCGTATGAAGCCGAAATCGAGAGATTGCAAAAAAAGAAAACGAATATTGGCCTTTTATGCTTGACAGACCCATGACGGGTGTGGTATAAATGGTTTGGAGTATCAAAGGGAGTATCAAAGTAAGGAGGCGCCCGTGTGAAAACATTTATGGCAAAACCGGAGACCGTAACACGCGCATGGTTTGTCCTCGACGCGGCTGGGCGCCCGCTGGGGCATACCGCGGCGCAGGCGGCCGTGCTGCTGCGCGGGAAACACAAGCCGGAATTCACCCCCCACGTCGACACCGGCGATTTTGTCGTTGTCGTCAACGCCGAGAAGGCGGTGCTGACGGGTCGGAAGCTCGAACAAAAAGTCTATCGCACGCACTCCCGCTACATCGGCGGTCTCAAAGAGACAAAATACCGCCTGCTGATGCAGCAAAGGCCCGAGTTTGCCGTGGAACTGGCCGTTCGGGGCATGCTCCCCAAGAACACGCTGGGCCGCGGCGCCCTGAAGCGGCTCAAAGTGTACCGGGGCCCGGAGCATCCGCACGCGGCCCAAAAGCCCGAACCGTGGGCGCAGGGAGGGAGTAATGCGTGATGTATAAGAGCAAAAAGACGTATTTCTATGGCACAGGCCGTCGGAAATCCTCCGTGGCGCGCGTGCATCTTTTCCCCGGCGGCAGCGGGCAGATCACGATCAACCACCGCGACATCGACAGCTACTTCGGGCTCGACACACTGAAGCTGATCGTCCGTCAGCCGCTCGTCTCCACCAACACAATCGGCAAGGTGGACATCGAGGCCACCGTCGTGGGCGGCGGCTGCACCGGTCAGGCCGGCGCCATCCGCCACGGCATCGCCCGGGCGCTGTTGCTGGTCAACGACGAATATCGCCCCATTCTCAAGCAGGCGGGCTTCTTAACACGCGATCCGCGCATGAAAGAACGCAAAAAGTACGGACTCAAAGCCGCCCGCCGCGCGCCCCAGTTCTCCAAACGCTGATGTTTCGACAAAATCCCCGGAGCCGCAAGGGTTTCAGGGATTTTGTTTTACCCGGGCGCTATATCGCTATATATTGACAGCATATATCTTTTTATATATGCTGTCAATGGACATATGAGGCATTTCTCACAGCCGGTGAGGGGGGAGCGCGTGTGGCGAACATCATGGCTCTGTATCATGGCACCATCTGGGAGTTCAGTGACTTCGCGGTCAACACTTTTCTGCAACTCATTCTCCCCGAGGCGTTGCCGCGCCAGATGTACTTTGGCTCCGACAGGTCCGCCGCGTTGCTGCGGCCGAAAGGCAGGAGGGGCATATGGTAGAATTCAATGAGAAAACAGGCCAAGCCCTGATCGATTTGCATGTCGTCAAGCTTGTGGAAACATTGGCGGAGCGTGAGGGCAAGTCCAAGACGGATTGTGTCCGTGAATTTATGGCGACGAAAACATATGAGCTTCTCGCCGACCCGGAATCGTACCTGTGTCTTGAAAGCCCGGCGTATATTTTGGACATGCTCGACGCCGAGCGTTCCGGCGACTGGGACAGATGGTTGGAGGTGTGACAATGCCGAGGGTAAATCTCGACAACGTGCTTTACCTGCAAGTCAGGATCGCGCACAAATACATGAAGCGGCACAATATTTCCATCGAGCAGTTCCGCCAGCGCGATGAGGCGTATGATATTTTGGGTCTCCTTGAAATCGGATACGAGCCGTTCCACCTCACCGGGGACGAGGGCGTGCTCGACGAGATCGACAAGATCATAGCGGAGCAGCAAGCCGCCGGGTCTGCCGGAAGCAGTAAATAACGGCTTGCCCGCCGGGGAACGGGCGAGGGGAGCGCGTGTGAGCGGCCTTGGCGCCGCAAGGGTTTTGGGGGTTCTTCCCGCGCGCCGGGCGCAGGCGACAGCGCGGCGGCGGCCCGGGATGACAGATTTGCTGTTGCCAAGGGACCGCGAACCGGGTATAATACAAAGCGGAAGTGTCAGTAGCAAGGCGGGGTGGACGATGAACAATTTATACCATGTAAAGCTGACCGACCTCATCGAAGAGTTCAACCTCGATGTGGTCTATCAGCCGCCTCAGATGGAAAAGACGCTGGTCGTCACCGACGACGTGAACCGTCCGGGTTTGCCGCTGGCCGGGTTTTTTGACTACTTCGACGCCAGCCGCATTCAGGTCGTGGGCAAGGTGGAGGCCACTTTTGTCGAGCGCTTCACAACGGAGCGGCGGCGGAAGGCCTTTGAGAAGCTGATGTCGAAGAAGATCCCCGCGCTTGTCTTCTCGCGCGGCATCGAGCCCTTTTCGGAGTGCATGAGTTTGGCCGAACAATACGAGGTGCCCGTTCTTTCGACGATCGAATCGACGTCTCACCTCATGAGCGCCATGATCGCCATGCTCAAGGTGGAGCTCGCGCCCCGCATCACGCGGCACGGCGTGTTGGTGGAGGTCTACGGCGAGGGCATCCTGCTGCTCGGCGAGAGCGGCGTCGGCAAATCGGAGACAGCCATCGAGCTTGTGAAGCGCGGGCACCGGCTGATCGCCGACGACGCCGTTGAGATCAAAAAAGTGTCGGCCAAGACACTGGTGGGTTCGGCGCCCGAACTCATCCGCCATTACATCGAGCTGCGCGGCATCGGCGTCGTGGACGTGCGGCGTATTTTTGGTATGGGCGCCATCAAGCAGACGGAGAAGGTGGATCTTATCATCAACATCGAGCAGTGGGACGAAAACACGCAATATGACCGGCTGGGGCTCGAAGATCTGACCACGCGGATCTTGGATGTGGAGATTCCCTCTCTCACGGTGCCGGTGAAGCCCGGGCGGAACCTGGCCGTGATCATCGAAGTGGCGGCCATGAACAACCGCCACAAGAAGATGGGCTTCAACGCGGCGCGCGATTTCACCGACCGGATCAACACCCACTTCGAGGCGAGCAGCCTGCTGGGAGACGATCTATGACGGCTCTCACAGGCATCGCGGCGGACCTGCACACCCACACGCTGGCCAGTACGCACGCCTTCTCCACGGTCGCGGAGGTCTGCGCGGCCGCGGCCGCGGCGGGGCTCGCGGCGGTGGCCATCACCGACCACGCCCCGGCTTTGCCGGACGCGCCGCACGCGTGGCATTTCGAGGGGGACGACCTGCCGGACCGCTGCGCGGGCGTGCGCCTTCTGATGGGCGCGGAGGTCAATGTGCTGGATTGGGACGGCACGGTTGATCTGCCGGCGCGGACACTCGCCAAGCTGGACTTTGTCATCGCGTCCCTGCACAGGCCCTGCCGCCCGCCGGGCACGCGGGACCAGCACACGGCGGCCTGGCTGGCCGTGGCCGGCAACCCGCTGATCGACTGCCTCGGGCACCCGGGCCAGCCGGACTTCTCCTTTGACCACGAGGCCGTTGTCCTGCGCTGCCGGGAGACCGGTACGCTGATCGAGATCAACAACCACTCGCCGGTCGCGCGCCCCGGCAGCGACGAAAACTGCCGGGCTGTGGCACGCTGCTGTGCGCGCCACGGCGTGCCGGTGGTTGTAAACACAGACGCCCATTGGGCCGGCCAGGTGGGAGACGTGAGCTTGGCGCTGGCCATGCTGGCCGAGATCGACTTCCCCGAAGCGCTCGTTGTGAACGCCACGCACGCGCGGCTGGCCGATTGGCTTCGCCGCCGCCGGGGGGTCGCGCTGTGAGCGCCGCGCCGCGGCCCGCGCGGCGGACAGCGAATACAACAGCGGACAAATGACCCGTTTGGAGGTGGGAACATGAATCCGCGGACATGGTTCCGGAAAAAGATTGACACTCTGGTGAGCGACGAATACCTGCTCGGGGTGGAGGAGCAGCGCTGGCGGTCGAATCTCATATTTTTGATGACCTTTGTGCTGATCCTCTCCCTGCTTATGGCTCCCGTATATTACTTCAACCGCTACACAATGGACTTGATCGCCGTCCTCATCACCGCGGGGGTGAGCGTGGTCTGTCTCTTCCTGCTCCACTGCATGAAGCGTCACGAATGGCCGCTCTATCTCTTTGCCGTGTACTTAACGTTTTATTCGATGTTTCTGATGCTGTTCGGTTCCTCGGCCGGGTTTTCCGTACTGTGGGTGCTGGCGTATCCGCTTGCCGTCTGTTTTTTCCTCGGCAACCGCTTCGCCCAGCCCTATCTCACGATTTTGATCGCCAGCATCCTGATCCTCTTCTCCCCGCTGTTTGACCAGTGGCGCACGGCGCGCTATTCGCTGAACTTCCGGCTCCAGTTTCCCATCATCTTTGTGGCGTTTTCGTGCCTCGCGATGGTGGTGGAGCACGTGCATCAGCGCACGGGGCGAAAGCTCGTCGACATGGCCAAGCGGTTCTCCGCCTCCGCCAACCAGGACCAGCTCACCGGGCTGTCGAACCGCCGCGCGTTTTATGACGTGATCGAGCGGGAAAAGGCCCGCGAGCGCCGGCACCGGAGCGGCTTGCAGTTGATCATGTGCGACATAGACTGGTTTAAGGCGATCAACGACCGGTTTGGGCACCAATACGGCGACCGCTTTCTCATCCACGTGGCGCGGCTCTTCAAGAGCGGCCTGCGCAGCGAGGACTACTGCTTCCGCTGGGGCGGTGAGGAGTTCCTGATCGTGCTGCCGAACACCACGGTGGAAGGCGCGGTCATGGTGGCGGAACGCCTGCGCAGCGCAATGGCGACGACGCCGCTGGCAGATAAGCACTTCGGCCCGATCTCCGCCACCATGAGCTTCGGCGTCCACCCCTTCTCTATGGCGCAGACCGTGGACGAAAACGTGGCCCAGGCCGACCGCTGCCTCTACCGCGCCAAACAAAACGGCCGCAACCGCATCGAACACGACACAGCGGAAGAACCGCCGCCGGAGACATTGAAAGACCAATAAAAGACAAAAAACGCCGCGCCCCTTGGGGGGTGCGGCGTGAGCTTATCGATTTTCATCTGGTATTGCCCTCCAAAACTTCTTTATTCCATTATATATTATTGCCATACTGATGGCAACAATTATGTGTAGATACTCGCGGTGCGGAATTGGCGCCGGACTTAAAAATGGCGTCGGACCATGTCTTTACCAAGAGCAAAGGAAACGCGCTGACGAGCAAGGAGTTCGCGGACTTTATCAGTGAAAATAAAATATGTGATTTCTACATAGCGGGAGGGGAACCCGGAAGGTGCGCTGCTTTCCCTGCGAAACCAAAAATGTAAAGTTTACGACAAGGCTGTCGTGCCTCAAGAGGCGGTCAAGATCAACAATGACATATACAAGTTGTTCAACATCCA
>JAIRTA010000044.1 GCA_031255175.1 Oscillospiraceae bacterium
CAGTTTACGTCGAGCCGTTCCATTTTGTCATCCACATCGTCGGTGGGCAGTTCGTTGTTGCGGATCTCCACCTGGGCGACGGGCTGGCGGATGATGCTTGAGATGATGTCGGCAAGGCCCGGACGCAGGTCTGGGCTTGTCATGAGCAGCTTAAACAGACGGTCGTCTGTGGGTGGGAGTATGCTTTTGAGCATGTTTTGCCCCTCGTTCAAGCGAGTCACCCTCTTCCTCACCTCCATTGTAGCATAGAATCGGCTGCGCGACAATAGGGGCGGTAGGGTCTGCTGTCGGTTGCTGTGGCCTTACGGGTGGGTGCGCGGCGGCGGTGGTGTAGCAGAGGCGTGAAATGTTCCGGGTTCGCCCCGAATGTACGCCGGGGGCGTTGGCGGTATGGTAAAATTTTTGAAAAAAGTGCTTGCTTTTTCCAAAAGATTGGTATACAATACCTCTGAACAAATCGGTCACCACGATATGGGTTTCCGTTCTGTGCCACAGGAAGGCCGTACGGGCCGGGCTAAGATGAATCTAGCCGGCTGTCGGCGGCCGGACATATCGTGTTGTGCGCGGCAAAGTTTCCACAAAATGGTAAACTTTGCCGATGGCGAAGCTATGCCACGGGTGCTTGTGTTCCGTCTGGGAATACGGCGCGAGGGGTGTGGCTTTTGATTTTGGGTGCGGGAACAGAAGAAGCGAAGACGCAATCGGCCAGGCGCACGGCATCCCGGAGACGGGGTGCCGTTTTTGCGTTTTACGCCGTTTGTGCGGGGTAGGCAGGGTGAGGCAGAGTGCCAAACGTGCGTCCGGCAAAGGCCGGGGTGTGGATGGGGGTCGGAAACATTGAAGGAGGAAAGGTTTATGTCGAAGAAGATGGTGGCGTTGACGCTCAAAGTCGTGATGTTGGTGGGTATTTTGTTGCTGAATACAGTTGTTGCGGCAACAAACACACCGCCCGCGAAGGCGCAGGTCACGGCAGGGGATGCGACAAATGCGGTAGCAAGAGCGCAAACCCAAATCTCCAAAACGTTGGCCGGCGGCGGCTATGGGAAATGGTATGGAAATAAATATAACGGTGGCCGGGAATATACAAGTGACTGGTGCGCCGTATTTGTTGTTTGGTGCTACGACGGCACATCCCTTTTTGATTTCGGCGGGTATAATCTGGCCTCTTCCTCAGCCTTGAAGGATGGACTTGTCAACAACAACAAAGGGCAATTGTACGCCCCGCCGTCGTCATACAAACCCAAAGCCGGCGACATCATCGTCTTCGATTGGGGGCCGAATAAAGGCATCGACCATGTAGGAATCGTCGAGTCGTCCGATGCAAGCACAGTTTATACAATCGAAGGGAACAGCAGCGGGGTAGTTTCGAGAAGGTCTTACAGTCGTGCAGACAAGGAAATCTGGGGATATGTGTCCCTATATCTGTCATCCGGTTGGATCGCCACAGACGGCTTCTATCTCAAGTCCGCCGCGGCGGGGGAACATACGATCACGCACGGCGCTTACAGGGGGGCTGAGACGAAGGTTTCGCAAGGCTGGATAAAGCAGAATTATCATGACGCGACGAAAACCACGTACGCGATCATTCAGAACACGGGTGCGGTAGCGCGGGACGGGTCGGTGCACATGACGCTGGGGGGCAGCCTGCTGGAGATACATCATATTTTGCAATGCGCTCCGGTTCAGGAATATTCCGTAACGATGCCGCAGAGCGGCGGGGCGCAGACGGTCACGCTTCCGAAGGGCTATCAATATAAAGAATACGGTATTTTGAGGGCGGTGTCCAAGCCGGACTGGCTGGAGGTCACGTTCAAACAGTCCGGCGCCGGGCCGAATGACAGCCTGCCCACGGCGTCCGTCACAGTGGCCTCAACGAACATTGCGAGGACGGGCACCATACTGGTGCAGATGCAGGGCGCGGATGTGGGGCGCAACGTGAGTTATGACGTGGCCGCCATCCGTGTGACGCAGAACGGCATCGATGGAACGCCCCCCGGCCCTGTCGCCCCCAATACCGACTTCAATCTTGTGCCGGCGGCCGGCGGCGACCGCTCTGTGGAACTCGGCGCTTATAGCGGCGCAGCGGTGTCTTATTCGCAGAGCTGGATGACAAAACGAAGTGAAGAGGCCGGCAAGGTCACGTTTGCCATAGCGGCAAACCCGCAGAAAACCGCGCGCATCGGGTCCGCGAATTACCAAGCCGGGAACGAAACTATCACGCTGCGGTATCTGCAAGTCGGTCCGCCGGAGAGTTACGAGGTGGAGCTGCCGCAGGACGGGGGCGGCAAGACGATCACATTGCCGGACGGGTACCAATACGCCGATTACGGGTCGCTCGCCGGCGTATCCGTTCCGTCATGGGTTGACGTATCGTTTTCGGCGCAGGGCGGCGGGAGCGCCGTGCAGGCCACTGTCAGTGCGGCGGCCGCCTCTGAGGACAGAACGGGGACGTTTTCTATACAATTCGGAAACGCGCGCGACGGCACATATTCCATAGCCAATGTCACGATCCGGCAGAAGGGTGAAAAGAGCCCGCCCTCCAGCGGTTACTTCATAGATGTTCCGACGGACGCCTGGTATTTCGACGCGGTGTATTTTGTGGCGGAGCGCGGCGTGCTCCAGGGCGTCTCGCCCGACCGTTTCGCGCCGACGCGCGTTATGAGCCGCGCTATGGTGGTCACGATGTTACACCGCATGAGCGGCTTGCCCGAACCGGAGGGCATCGCGGGGTTTGCCGATGTGGGACGCAATGAATGGTACGCGAAAGCCGTGGACTGGGCCACTTCCGTCGGCGTGGTTGAGGGGTTCAGCCCCTCCCGTTTCGGTCCCGATAACTTCATTACGCGGGAACAGATAGCGGTTATGCTGTGGCGGTATGACACCATGATGCGTCCGGGAGACCAGACTCGGGGCGGCGGTACTACACTCACCAGCTTTTCCGACGGCGGACTCGTGTCCTCCTGGGCATGGGAGGCCATGAGTTGGGCGGTGTCAAACGGCTTAATGAGCGGACGGGCTTCCGCGGCCCTGATTCCCGACGCCAACGTAAACCGCGGGGAAATGGCCGTGATATTACAGCGCTATTATCAGGCGACTGAATGACACGCCGATGGGGAAAGAAAAAGCAAAGAAAACACGCAGCGGGAGAACACCGCCGTCATGGTGATGAAATGAAATATTGGAAAAATAAGGGAAAATGAGAAAGGATGTAAAAAATGAAGACGACAAAGAGGATCATAAGTATCAGCCTGGCGCTCACATTGCTCATAGCCCTTTTCACCGGCATCACTGCCCACGCAGCGACAAAGAATGAGACA
>JAIRTA010000065.1 GCA_031255175.1 Oscillospiraceae bacterium
GTTTCCCGTTGGTCGACAGCGCGTTGACCATAGCGATCGCGGCGTTCTTCACCGCGTTGCGCCGTGTGGCCGACATCGAACCGGATCTGTCGAGCGTCAGCATGACGTCCAGATCGACGGCCGGCGTATAGCTCTCCGAATCGCTGTCGATGGTCAGCGTGACCTCCCACTCGTCGTCATCGAGGCGTACGGCGGTCTTTCCCAGTTCAATCGGGCTCAGTTCGATATTGATCGGCTCGTAATAGGCCTTGATCGTCCGCGTACCACCCGGTACGTGGGGGGCCGTGACGGGCTGATCTTCCACGCGGCGGTACCCCGCCGCCGGCGGGAAGGGGATGTAGACAGCCGTCTGACCCGACCAGCTGAAATTTTGGTACGGCGGCAGATCCATCAGCGTCTCCGTGGGCGGCCCGACTTCGTTGGGGGTCCGCAGCCAATATTCGACGGTATAACGCCCCACCCCCGCGAAATCGGCGTCGGCAATCACCTTTCCATTAAATGAGAAACTTGTGGCAGGGGTGGCATCGCCGACCCGCACATAGTTTGAGAACGTCGGACTGCTGAAGGTTCCGGTCGTATAGGTAGCCGCGGTGATCGTGAGGGGGGCGGCATCCGAATTGGTCCAGTACTGCGTGGGGGCGCCGTAATTTCCGTTCGCCGGTGGGACGGCGCCCAGCACGGCGTCCCACCGCGCGAGCCCGGCTCCTGTATATGAGAAGGTCCGGCCGGTTGTCGCAAAGGTCCACGCGCGCGCAGCGGTGGCGTTGGCGTTGCTTTGGTACACCAGCAGCGCCCTGGGGTTCGTGATGGAGATGTTTGAATTGGCCCCCGATGTATAGACAACCGGGGTTGCGGCGGTGTTGTTTTCGCCCACCACCACGAAGGCCGCGTTGTTCTCAATTGTGAGAGGTCCGCCTACGCGTAACAGGCCGTAGGATGTAATGGCGCCGCTCGCGCGCAGGTCAAACGTGGCGTTCTCGCCGACCGTCAGGCTGGCCAGGTTGCCGGAGGAGAACTGCCGGTTGCCCCGGTAGGTGAACGAAGCGCCGTTTTGCAGCGTGAAGGGCGGCGTGCCGACAAACAGCCCCGATGAGCGCTTGTCTTCGACGAAGACGTCCGCGCCCGCGCCCACGGTTACGGCATTGGTGACGACGATGGCGTCCGTTGTCGTCGTGTTCTCGCGGATGATAGATACCTGGCCTTGCAAACTGAGGCTGCTGCTGGCGTCCGTCAGTTGGACGGCGGCATCGCCCGTGTTGCCCGGCCGCGTGATCGTGATGTCCACCGGGTTGCGGGTGCCGTCGAGTACGAGACTTACGGTTAGGTGGGCGTCCGTCAGCCGCGGCCCCGCGAACGTCAGCCCGTCGAAGACGAGCGCGATCGCATAGCTGGTCGACGACTTGTGGAAGATTCCGTAGTTGCTGCGGTGTTCCGGCACGTTCCAGTCTTGGTAAACGATCCGCGTCAGGTTGCTCAGAGTGGTGCCTGTGGCGGTGCCCGCGTAGCGGATTACATTGTTGCCCGTCCGGTTGGTACGGAATTCATACCCCTTGGCGTTCAGCGTGAGCACGGGGCCCGCCCGGTTCGGCGTGATCGTGATCGTGGCCTCTGTGTTGGCGGCTGTCGAAGTCGCGGTGTTCGTATAGGAGAGATTCGCGCCGAATTCTATGTAGGAGTACGCCGCGTTCTGCATCGCCGCCTTCAGGGCCGCGTACGTGTAGACCACGACGGACTGCCCCGTGACCTGCGGGTCCACCGGGTTCGCGACGGACTCCATGCCCGTCCAACTGCCGCCCGGCGCGTCGAAGTAGAAGTTCACCGTGTCGCCCACGATGGAGGCCACGCTGACCGACTGCGACTGCGCCGCGCCCGACTGCGCCGTGTTCAATGTCCAGGCGGCGCTGATGCCGGCCGCCAGGTAGTAGGTCGCCGCGTCGATGGATGTCAGAGAGACGAGTTCCTCAGATGTGAGAAATGCCGTGTACACCGGAGTCGCTCCGCTGACGTTGCGGTAGATGTTGACATACAGGCCGTTTTCCGGCGCTTGCTGCAACAAGTCTTCCGATGTGAAGTAGAAGTTGAGTTCTCCGTCTTCGTCGAAGAGAAGCTCATAGACGCCGAGTGTCGTACCGGACCGCTCGTCGTCCACCACGTAACCGATCAGGTTGTACTCTGTCTCCGGGTTGAGGGCTTTCGCGTTGACGAACTCAACTTCGCCCCGCACGCCCGTCAGCGCCTTGGTGAAGACCAGCGTATCCTCCGGTTCGCTTGTTTCTTCATTTTGAGAAGCTATGTACCAATGGGCCGTCACCGTCACCATCTCGGCGGGGGCTTCGGCGGGCTCGGCTTCTTCAGTGGGTTCCGGCCCGGCTTCGGTACTCTCCGGTTCGCCGACGCCTTCGTCCGCCCCGTCGCCTTCGACGGGCGCGACATCCTCGTCGCCGCCCTCGGCAGGCGCATCGCCCTCGGCGCTCTCGGCGGGGCTTGCGCTCTCGCCGTCGCCGGTGCTCTCGGCGGACTCCCCGTCGCCCTCTCCGGGGACTTCGGGGCTTTCCTCTCCGGATTCTGCCGCGTTGTCGTTTGCCCCGACATCCATATTGTCAGAGAGACTCTCCGACCCGGACTCGTCGGGCGCCGCCAAAGCGATCTGCGCCAGCGGCGTCGCAAAGAAGCTGAGAATCATGACAAATGCCATGACCCACGCTGTCAGTTTCCTCGCACGTCCAAAGCTCGTTTTCCGGTTACCCATCTAACTCACGCTCCTCTTGTAAAGCTCAACGCACCATGCCCTATCTCGGCTGTGGATGCATTTTGTTGGCTCTGGAATTCTTTTTCTCTACTCCAAATACATGGTAATACGCCCGCGTATACGGCCCTTCAAAAGAACCGCAAGCTTGCACGCGCCCATTGTACCAGAGTTTTTGCCGTTTGTAAATACTTTTGTTCACTACTTTTTGAGTCTTTTTCACATTGTTTCCATTTGTTCCTTTATTTGGCTGTCTCTTCTGTCGCCTGAAACGCCTCTTTTGCAGGGGTTTTCGGGAGTTTTGCAAACATGTTGCGCCGTCTTGGCATCTGCTTCAGAGCCGCCCTGCCACCCGAAAAAAAGGTTGCTCTCCCCAACGCCGCAATTTTATTATACGCCTCGCACCGGTATTTTTCCACTACCTATATGGGCTGTTTTTGTCTCATTTTCTGGGTTTTTCCTTGTTTTTTCCCGTTTTCTTCCGTAAAATATCCTTTAATTTCCCATTTCCCTTGTGCGCACCCTTGAACGGGCAGCAGATGGCAGATAACAGTTGACAGTCTGCGCATATCTGCGGCGGACCCGTTGGAATGACGGGTGTGGAGATATACGCCGTTGTTTTGTGCCTTTATATGCGGGGCTGCGGGGCGGAGCGGCGGCGGCCGGGCGGCGTGAGATGGTTATATTTTCAATTTTATTCCAATATTTTCATTCTTGTGTTTGGGAAAATTTCCTTTATTTTCCATGTCCTTTGTCTGCGCGGGGCGGCCGTGTGGATCGGCGCTGTGAAGCGTGTTGTGAATTCCATTTTTTGGTTCTTCTGTGTGGGAATTTTGGAGGGCACCCGGCGGGCGGCTTGGGGCGGTTTCGGCGCCCTCTTTTGTGAACGGCGCCGGTCGGGCGGTCTCAAACGCTCCGTGGTGTAAAGTAGTTTGACTTGTCGATTCCGCGCCATGTGCCGGCTGCGGCACACAAGCCACAGACCGCGGCGCGCGCGAATTGGAGATTTATGGTCGCCAACCCACACCGCCGACCGCGCGTGTAGCTCCGCGTAGTTGCTTTTTTGTGGGAAATCTGTAAAGGTGTTTCGCTTTACAAATTGAGAAAAGGACGGGGAATTGACCGTTGTCTTTTGAGATCTTTCGGCGGTTTTTGGGGGGACGCGAGTGTGTGTTGTCTTGAGGTGGAGCGTGGTGATGATATCCGTCGGCGCGGAAGGTTGTCGTTTCTCGAGGATAAGAACTTAAGTTTTTGCCTGTGACAGGCGCCACTCTCCCCTGCCGCCGCCGCGCGGCATGGTGGGTGCGCGGGGGTGCGTGAGGGGCGGCGGGGGGATGCCCTATTATAATAGTATGCGTCGCTGACGGGGGCAGGCAACCGTCACAGGCTTCCCGGTTGTGTGGGGGCAGGGGGGAATTTTGAGGGGGTGGCAAGGGGCAATCTCCCGGCGGTTTTTCGGCGGGGGTGCGTCTCCCCCTCCGCACACCGGCGACAGTTAAAATTCTTGCCTCCAAGAAACGGCAAACACCTGTAGGGGCGCACCCATGTGTGCGCCCTCCCGTTCCCCGTGGGGCCCGCCATATTTTCACACGCCATGTTTATGGGCCTCCGCGTTTCCCGGAATACACGGGGGGCCCGCGCCGCGGGGAGGGCGCACACATGGGTGCGCCCCTACATGGGACGCCGTATTTTCACGCGTGGTGTTTATGGGCCGCCTCCGCGGTTTCCGATTGCGTGTGGGGTGGCAATGAGGATACCTTATTATATATAGATGTGCGCCGCTGACGGGGAGCGGCCTCTCGGCGTTTTTTGGGTTATTATACTTGCCTCCCATCAACGAAAAGCACCTGTAGGGGCGCACCCATGTGTGCGCCCTCCCGTTCCCCGTGG